>JACQAC010000208.1 GCA_016195245.1 Pseudomonadota bacterium | reverse complement strand
GCAGAGGAAGAGCGCGCCGGAGATAATACCGTGCGACAGCATCTGATAGATCGCGCCTTGGATGCCCTGCATCGTTCCCGAGAAGATGCCGAGCGTCACGAAGCCCATGTGCGCCACGGACGAATACGCGATCAGCTTCTTCATATCGAGCTGACGGAACGCTACCAGCGACGCCCACACGATGGCGATTACCGAGAGTGCAAACATCATCGGCGTGAAGAAGTGCGACGCCAACGGGAACATCGGCAGTGAAAAGCGCAGGAAACCGTAGCCGCCCATCTTCAACAGGATCGCCGCCAGCACCACCGACGCAGCTGTCGGCGCCTCCACGTGAGCGTCGGGGAGCCACGTATGGACCGGCCACATTGGCAGCTTCACCGCAAACGACGCAAAGAAGGCCAACCACAGCCATACCTGCACGCTCGGATCGAAGCCGGTCGTGGCGGCGTAGCGCAGAAGTTCCGGAATGCTGGAGGTGCCGGCGATGTTGATCATCGCCACGATGGCGACCAGCATCAAGATCGAGCCAAGCAGCGTGTAGAGGAAAAATTTGAACGCCGCATAGACGCGTCGCTCTCCGCCCCACACCCCGATCAGGATAAACATCGGGATGAGGCCGCCTTCGAAGAACAAATAGAAGAGAATTAAATCCATGGCGCAGAAGACGCCGATCATCAGCGTCTCAAGCAACAGGAACAGCACCATGTAGGTGGCGACCTGCTTCTTGATCGTCCAACTGGCGAGAATACAGAGCGGTGTCAGGAACGTTGTCAGCAGGATGAGCGTCATGCCGAGCGAGTCGACGCCGAGGTGATAACTCGCCCCAAACGCCCACGGGATGCTCTCAACGAGCTGGAACGCCTGCACGTTTGGATCGAACGCGGCGAAAGCAAGCAGCGACACGAAGAAGGTCGCACTAGTGAAGATCAGCGTCAGCAGTCTGACGCCGGCGTCGTAGCCAGAATTCTCACCGCGCGAGAGTGCGCGCGACAACAGAATGAGGATCGCCCCCGCCGCCGGCAGGAACGTGACGATCGAAAGCAGTGGCCAACCGGTCATCGCACGCCTCCGATGCCGGCGAAGATTGCATAAGCGCCGAACGCCACCGCCGCGATTAGCATGAGGAAGCTGTAGTGATAAACGAAGCCCGTCTGCACGCGGCGTAAGAGCCCCGAGAAGAAGCGCGAACTCGCGGCCACGCCGTCAGGCCCCAAGCCGTCGATAAGCTTTTGATCGCCGACCTTCCAGAAAAGGTCGCCGATCGCCCGCGCACCCTTGACGAAGATAAAGTCGTAGATCTCGTCGAAATACCACTTGTGATACAGGAACGCCCACACCGGCCCCTTCGCAAGCGCGCGCGGTACTTTCGGCATAACAAGATAGAACAGCACCGCGCCAAGGAAGCCGGCGACCGTCACGCCCAACGGCGCCCACGTGACCCAGGTCGGCATCGCTTCATGCTCTGCATGCACAGGCATGACGCCGCGCCAGAAAGCTTCCGCGTGTTCGCCGAGGAAGGTCGGCGCAAACACCGCTCCAGCGGCAATGGCGCCTGCGGCCAGCACAATGAGCGGAACCAACATCACCCACGGCGATTCATGCGCCGGCGCCGTACCATCGGCCGGCGCTTCGTGATGATGATCATCGTGAGCGCGCGCTGCGCCGTGTTCATCTGGCTCAGCTGGGCCCTCTTCGCCATGGCCGTGCGCATCGTGAACGCCGTGCGCCACGCCGCGGTACATGCCCTCAAACGTCATGAACATCAGACGCCACGAATAGAAGCTGGTCAGCAGCGCCGCGCTGATGCCGCACCAGAACGCAAACTGCGCACCGATGCCATTCGAGCCGAAGGCACTCTCGATGATTGCGTCCTTCGAGTAGAAACCGGCAAAGCCGCCAATGCCGGGGATGCCAAAGCCAATCAGCGCCAGCGTGCCAATCAGCATCATGGCCCAGGTCAGCGTCATCGGTTTGCGCACACCGCCCATGTTGCGCATGTCCTGCTCATGATGCAGGCCATGGATCACGGAGCCCGCGCCTAGGAAAAGCAGCGCTTTGAAGAAGGCGTGCGTGAACAGGTGGAACATTGCCGCGTTGTAGGCGCCGACGCCCGCCGCGAAGAACATGTACCCGAGCTGAGAGCACGTTGAGTACGCCACGACGCGCTTGATGTCGTTTTGCGCCAGTCCGACAGTCGCCGCGAACAGCGCCGTGGTGGCGCCAATCACCGTGACGATGCCCGACGCGTACGGCGCCATATGAAAGAGATCGCCACAGCGGCTCACCATGAACACGCCGGCGGTCACCATGGTCGCGGCGTGGATCAGCGCCGAGACCGGCGTCGGGCCCTCCATCGCGTCCGGCAACCACACGTGTAGGAAAAACTGCGCCGACTTGCCCATCGCGCCGATAAACAGCAGCACCGACACCAGCTCCACCGCCCGAACATGCAACGAGCCAATGCTGAACATCATATCCGGATGCGCCGAAGCGGCGGCGAACACCGTGTCGTATTGAATTGAATGATAGCTGACGAACGTCGCCATGATCCCGAGCGCGAAACCGAAATCGCCCACGCGGTTGGTGATGAAGGCCTTGATCGCCGCGTCGTTGGCGCTGCGCTTCTGATACCAGAAACCGATCAGCAGGTAAGAAGCGACACCCACCCCTTCCCAGCCGAAGAAGAGCTGCAGGAAGTCGTTGGCCGTGACCAGCGCCAACATCGCAAACGTGAAGAACGAGAGATACGAGAAGAACCGCGCACGGTGTGGATCCTCGGCCATGTAGCCCCAGGAATAGACATGCACGAGGAAACTGACGGTGGTCACCACCACCAACATCACTGCCGAGAGCGAGTCGATGCGCGCGCTCCACGTCGAGGTGAAGCCTGCTACGTCGATAAACTTGAAGAGTTCAGTAACGTGCGGCTGCGCATTGCCCCACACGAAGTCGAGGAAGATCGGCCACGACAGCGCCAGCGATAGGCCGATGGAGGCGGTGGTGATCGCCATCGCCACCCGGTCGCCGATTTGCCTTTGCAGTAGGCCTGCAAACGCCGCCGCGATCAGCGGCCCGATGACGATCAGGACTTCGGGGGAGAATTGCACTTGGCTCAGCCCCGCATCTGATTGATGTCTTCAACCGCGATGTCGCCACGGTTGCGGAAGTAGGTCACCAGGATTGCCAAACCCACAGCCGCTTCGGCCGCGGCAACCGTCAGCACGATCATCGCGAAAATCTGACCTTCGAGGTTCCTCAGGTACGCAGAAAAGGCCACCAGATTGATGTTCACGGAGAGCAGCACCAGCTCGATCGACATCAGAATGATGATCACGTTCTTGCGGTTCACGAAAATGCCGAAGACGCCGATTGTGAATAGCGCGGCCGCGACAATCAGATAATGAGAAAGCCCGATCTCCATCAGCCCAACCCCTGGCCCGGACGGACGTCCTTCAGTTCGACGCTCTCCGAGCGCCGGCGGCCCACTTGCGCGGCTATGTCCTGACGTTTCACGCCCGGCCGATGGCGCAAAGTCAGCACGATGGCGCCGATCATGGCCACCAGCAGAACCAAGCCGGACATCTGAAAGAGCAACAAATAATCGGTGTAAAGCACGCGTCCGATGGCCTCGGCGTTGGTGATTTCGGTCGGCGCGTTCGGCGCCAGCGCGATCGGCGCGCCGTTAGCGCCCATGGAGGCCGCTCCGACCAATGAGAGTTCAGCAAACAGGAAGCCAGCGACCACGAACCCTGCAGGCAGATATTGCAGAAACCCCTGCTTCAGCTCGACGAAATCCACGTCGAGCATCATCACCACGAACAAAAACAGCACCGCCACCGCGCCGACGTACACAACGACCAGCAGCATTGCCAAAAATTCGGCGCCCAAGAGCACGAACAATCCAGCCGCCGAGAAGAAAGTCAGGATCAGAAACAGCACGGAGTGCACGGGATTGCGCGCGGCTATAACGGCGAACGCCGAAACGATCGCCACCGCCGCCAGCACATAGAAGGCGATTGCCGCCAACATCAAATCCGTCTCTCCCAAACCCCGGTCCGGCCTCAGCGATAAGGCGCGTCCAGCTCCAGATTCCGCGCCAGCTCGCGTTCCCAGCGGTCGCCGTTCGCGAGCAAGCGTTCCTTGTCGTAGTAAAGTTCTTCGCGGGTCTCGGTCGCGAACTCCTGGTTCGGTCCCTCGACGATCGCATCCACCGGGCACGCCTCCTGGCAGAAGCCGCAATAGATGCACTTCACCATATCGATGTCGTAGCGTGTGGTGCGGCGCGAACCGTCGTCGCGCGGCTCGGCCTCGATGGTAATGGCCTGCGCCGGACATATCGCTTCGCAAAGCTTGCAGGCAATGCAGCGCTCTTCGCCGTTCGCATAGCGCCGTAGCGCATGCTCGCCGCGAAAGCGCGGGCTCGTCGGGTTGCGCTCGAACGGATAGTTCACCGTAGCCTTGCGGCGAAAGAAATACTTCATGCCGAGCGCAAACCCGCCCAGCATGTCGAGCATCAACGCACCCTTGGCCGCTTGCAGAAGGCGTGAAGCCACTTAGCGTCTCCGCGTGCAGCGATAGTTGCGAAAGTGATGGCCATCGGCATGCGTAGTGTCGGAGACCATAGTCGCCGCGCCGCCGCAATGGCGGTTCGCCGCGACGTCCGCGTCAAGCGAACCGTGGCGGAGGTTGTCGTAGCCAATGTCGAACGTGCCGCCGGCCGCGTTCTCGATCTTCGCCGTTTGGCAAGCGGCCAGCGCCAGCATCAGTGCGCCCGCAAGCATGATTCTCATGCGCATCTTCAGCCTCCTGCCAAATGCTGCGCGCCGGGCGGCGCCATAAAGGTGACGTAGTAGGCAATGACCGCAACAGCCACGAGCGATGTCGGTAGGAAGATCTTCCAACCAAGACGCATGAGTTGATCATAGCGATAACGCGGCACAATCGCCTTCACCATCGCGAACAAGAAGAACACGAACCAAATCTTCACGTAGAAGACGATCATTGCGAGCGCAGAGGTCCCGAACGCATTGAGGCCGAGGCTATCGACCGGCCCCCATGGCAAGTGCCATCCACCGAGGAACAGGATGGTGAGCATCGCACACATCAGCACGATGTTCAGATATTCGCCGATCATGAAGAGCAGATACGGCGTCGACGAATATTCAACCTGATAACCCGCCACGAGTTCGGACTCGGCTTCAGGCAAATCGAACGGCGGCCGGTTCGTTTCAGCCAACGCCGAGATAAAAAACATCCCCATCATGGCCAGCATGACCACACCCACCAGGATATTGCCTGGCCAACCGCTCACGTCGAACAGGCGGAACCCGTGCCACATCCACATGCCGGCGCGCTGGTCGTCGACGATGGCCGTCAAATTGAGCGAGCCCACCAGCAACAGTACGGTGATAATAATGAAGCCGATCGAGACCTCGTAACTCACCATCTGCGCTGCGGAGCGAAGCCCACCCAGGAACGGATACTTCGAGTTCGAAGCCCAGCCGCCCATGATAATGCCGTACACGCCGAGCGAACTGATTGCGAAAAGATAGAGAATGCCGACATTCAAGTTGGCGATCACGACATCGGGCGCCCATGGAACCACTGCCCAACCCACGAACGCCAGCACGAAGCTAATCATCGGCGCCAGAATGAACACCGTCTTGTTCGCACCGGCCGGAATCACGATTTCCTTGAGCACGAACTTGAAGAAGTCGGCGAAGGACTGAAGTAAGCCGAATGGGCCCACGACGTTGGGTCCCTTGCGTAGTTGCACCGCCGCCCAGACTTTGCGGTCGAACAGCAGAATGAATGCAAGCGTCAGCAGCAACAGGATCATGATGGCGAGCACTTGGCCCGCCTTCATCAGTCCCCACTCGACCTCGACCGGCCAGTTGACGAACGGAACATAGTCGGCGCTCGGGTTCATTCCGCCGCCACCTTCATGCCGTTACGCTCCGCGCGCAGCCGCGAGCATTCCGCCATCGTCTTCGACGCGCGAGCGATCGGATTGGTCAAATAGAAATCCGTGACGGCGCTCTTGATTGGCTCACCTGACAGCGAACCCTCCGCGCCGAGAGCAGCTGGATTGAATCCGCCCGCATCCGCCGCGCCTGGCGCGTAATCGACCTGACCAAAGGTCGGATGATCGGCGATCATCTTAGCCCGCAGCGCTTGCAGGGAGTCATAGGGCAACGTCTTGCCCATCACCGCCGACAGCGCACGCAGAATGGTCCAGTCCTCGCGCGCATCGCCCTTCGGGAACGTGGCGCGGCTGCCGTACTGAACGCGTCCCTCAGTGTTGACCCAGGTCGCATTCTTCTCGGTGTAAGCCGCGCCCGGCAGGATGATGTCCGCGCGATGTGCGCCACGATCGCCATGCGTGCCGAGATAGATCACGGTCCCCGCCTTCGGCAGTTCTACTTCATCGACACCGAGCAGGAAGAGCGTGTCCATTCCGCCGTTCAGCATCTCGCGCGCAGTCTTGCCGCCGCTGCCAGGCAAAAAGCCCAAATCGAACGCGCCAACGCGCGACGCCGCCGCGTGCAGCACGTTGAAGCCGTCCCAACCGTCTTTCACCGCGGCAAGCTTACCCGCCGCACGCAGGATTGCCGCGCCATCGGCGCGCGCCATCGCAGCGCCGCCGACAATCACCATCGGGAATTGCGCGTTCCTCAGCGCGTCGCCGAAACCGCCAAGTTTGCTCAGCACATCGGCGCCCACACCGAGGTGCTCCGCCGGATAGCTCAGATCCATCGCTTCGCCGATGTAGGCGACGCGCGCGCCACGCAGCCACGCCTTGCGAATACGCGCATTCAGCACCGGCGCCTCGATGCGCGGATTCGTGCCGACGAGTAGGATTACATCGGCTTGGTCGATCCCGGCGATGGTCGAATTGAAGAGATACCCATCACGCGGCCCTTCCCCGAGCCGCGCACCGTCCGGTCGGCAATCGGTGTTTGGCGAACCGATCGCGCGCATCAGGTCGAGCGTCGCCTTCATGCTCTCGGCGCACGCGAGGTCGCCAGCAATCGCGCCAATTTTCTTGGGATCGCCTGAGAGCGCCTTTGTAGTCGCTGCCAACGCTTCGTCCCAAGACGCTGCGCGAAGCTTACCGTTTTCGCGGATGTACGGCCGGTCCAGCCGCTGACGGCCCAGGCCATCCTCGGCGTAGCGCGTCTTATCCGATATCCATTCTTCGTTGATGCCCTCATGCACGCGCGGCAGCACCCGCAGCACCGCATCACCGCGCGCGTCGACACGAATGTTGGAACCAAGCGCGTCCATCACATCGATGGTCTCGGTCTTGGTCAGTTCCCACGGCCGCGCATTGAAGGCGTAGGGCTTGGAGGTCAGCGCACCCACTGGGCAGAGATCGATCACGTTCGCCGAAAGCTCGCTCGACAGCGACGCTTCCAGATACGTGGTGATCTCCATGTCTTCGCCGCGGCCCGTCGCGCCCAGCTCCGGCACGCCCGCGACTTCCGTCGCGAAGCGGATGCAACGCGTGCACTGGATGCAGCGCGTCATCACCGTCTTCACCAGCGGGCCCATGAACTTTTCTTCAACGGCGCGCTTGTTTTCTGGATAGCGCGAACCGCCGCGGCCATAGGCCACCGACTGGTCCTGCAAATCGCATTCGCCGCCCTGGTCGCAAATCGGGCAATCGAGCGGGTGATTGATGAGCAAAAACTCCATCACTCCTTCGCGCGCCTTCTTCACAGTAGGCGAACGGGTGATGAGTTCATTCAAGAGATTGTCGCGCGGCGGCGGCAGGTCCTTCACCTGCTGCGCACAGGAAGCGACCGGCTTCGGCCCGGATTTGCCGCCGACCTTCACTTCGATCAGGCACATACGGCAATTGCCAGCGATCGACAGCCGCTCATGGTAGCAAAAGCGCGGAATCTCGGCGCCGGCAGCTTCGCACGCCTGCAGCAACGTCAGTTCCGGAGGGACGTCGACTTCCACGCCGTCGACGAGAATTTTCGTCATTGTTGTTCGCTCTCGCGACGAGCCGCATGGACGATTTATTGCGTCGCCGCAAGGGGGCGAAACGCCCCTGCTCGCTTTGCCATGAGAGCACTGTTTTCGAACCGGAACAGATGCTTAGGCGGCATCACCGAACGCAGGCCCGAACCGAACAAATTCGACTGGACCGGAGACTTAAGGAAAAGCCCGAGATACCAGTCTTGACGCCAACCTCCCGCGCCTCGACGGAATAGGATCGCACTCGCGTTAGATGTCTCGAAGGGACGCAAGGGGAGATGATTCCATGCGTAAGTTGATCACGGCACTACCGATTATGTTGCTTCTGTTCGCCTCGGCCACACCCGCGCAAGCGCGGCCGCATCACCACAACAATCCGCCTGGCCCGGCTGGCGGGCCTGGTACGAACTGGCGCAACCCGCCTGGACCGCGCGGCGGCCCTGGCGCCGGCCCATTCTACCGCGGCTGGCACTACACCGTCTTCAACGGCCGCAATTGGTATTGGAACGCGGCGCTGAGCTGCTGGCTCTTGCCGGACCATGACGACAACCCACCTGGCCCAAATGGCGGACCAGGAACGAATTGGGAAAATCCGCCCGGCCCCGCAGGCGGTCCCGGCGCTTCGCCCGACCGCAATCGCTGCCGCTAAGATCGAGACTGGGCGCGCTTTAGACCTTGGTGAGCGCGCCCGGTCCAACCACCGTTGCCCATTCCCGAACGCGCCAGGATTTGACGACGCCGTTGAGCACATACGGATCGCCTTCCGCGAACGCTTCGGCGGTCGCTGCGGTCTCCGCCTTGAACAGCAATAGCCCTTGCGGCGGATCATCCGTGAACGCCCCGCCCAGCTGCAGCTCATCGCGCGCTACTGAGAGTTTGCAGTGCTCGAGGTGCATACCACGGAACGGCGCGCGCCGCTCCCGAAAGTCCGCGGGATATTCGTAGAGCAGACAGAAGTGCTTCATCTCGTCACCACTTAAACCTACGCCGATAGGCGACAGCGACCACGAGCGCGATCAGAAACGGGGCAAAGGACCAAACAAGTAGGTCCTCGAGGGCGTGGTAGGGGGTCAGCAACAAAACCCCAAGCGACATAACCGCGGCGCCGATCAGGCTCCACCAACGCATGAACCAAAATCCGACCGCGCCGATCCCGCCTGGAAGCATAATCACCGCGCTGCACAGGAGGACCGTCCTGATATCCGGAGCGGTCAGCGTTGATGGCGCATTCCGGAGGACGAGAGTCAAAAACAGCAGCGTGCACAAGAACACTGCGACCGGGCGACTGCCTGTCATTCAGCCGCCACCGCCGCCGTGCGTACTTGGTGCACACCCTTCGCAGCGCGGTAGCGATCGATCCGCTGTTCAATCTCACCGCGGAAACACCGGATGAGCCCCTGGATCGGCCACGCCGCCGCATCGCCCAACGCGCAGATCGTGTGGCCTTCGACCTGCCCTGCCACATCCAGCAACAGATCGATCTCGCGGTGCTCGGCTTCGCCCTTCGCCATCCGCTCCAGCACGCGCCACATCCAGCCGGTGCCTTCGCGGCACGGCGTACACTGGCCGCAGCTTTCGTGCTTGTAGAAATACGCAATGCGAGCAATCGCGCGGATCATGTCGGTTGATTGATCCATCACGATCACCGCCGCCGTGCCGAGGCCGGAGCGATGCGGCGGCGCCATCAGCGCATCGAAATCCATCAGCATGTTTTCGGATTCTTGCGCCGTGATCATGCGCACCGATGAACCACCCGGAATCACGGCTTTCAGATTGCCCCAGCCGCCACGCACGCCGCCGCAATGCTCCTCGATGAGCTGCTTCAGTGGAATGCTCATCGCTTCTTCGACATTGCACGGCTTGTTCACGTGGCCGGAAATGCAGAACACTTTGGTGCCGGTGTTGTTTGGTCGGCCAAAGCCCGCGAACCACTTCGCGCCACGGCGCAAAATGGTCGGTGCCACGGCGATCGACTCAACGTTATTCACGGTCGTCGGGCACCCATAGAGCCCAACATTCGCCGGAAACGGCGGCTTCAGCCGCGGTTGGCCCTTCTTGCCTTCAAGGCTCTCGAGAAGCGCAGTCTCTTCGCCGCAAATGTACGCGCCTGCGCCATGGTGCATGTAGATGTCGAAATCCCAACCATGCGCATTGTTCTTGCCGACCAGCTTGGCCGCGTAAGCTTCCTTGATCGCACGCTCCATGGCTTCGCGTTCAGCCACGTACTCGCCTCGCACGTAGATGTAGCAAGCGTGTGCGCTCATCGCGAACGACGCGACCAGGCAACCCTCGATCAGCAGATGCGGATCGTGGCGCATAATATCGCGGTCTTTGCAGGTGCCCGGTTCGGACTCGTCGGCGTTGACGACCAAGTAGTGCGGCCGATCCTTCACCTCTTTCGGCATGAAGGACCACTTCAGCCCGGTTGGAAAACCGGCGCCGCCGCGGCCGCGCAGCCCACTCTCCTTCATCTGCGCGATGATCCAGTCACGCCCGGCGTCGAGCATGTCCTTGGTGCCATTCCAGGCGCCGCGCTTCTTGGCGCTCTCCAAATCGGCGCCATGCCGCCCGTAGAGATTGAGGAAGATGCGGTCTTTGTCGGCGAGCATAATTCGTCCTCAAGTCCTCGGCGTCAGCGTCATGAACAGACGCAACACAAACCACAGCCCACCCATCGCCGGCCCGATCACGCGCATATCGGTCAACGGCATGTGCTGCACGAAATACATGTAAGCGGACGCCCCGCCGCACGCGGCGATGATCGCCAAAAACAGCAACGGCTTGCCGGCACTGCCCGTGAACGGTATCGCCATTGGCGCGTACTCAACGCGCCGACGCCTTTCGAGTGGATTTGGCGGATTAGGCGGAGGCGTCGCTTCGCTCATGCCTTCTCCGGCAGAGCGGGAAGCTTTATGGGCCTCGCCAGCGAGCCATCGTAGAGCGAAGGATCGCTGAGCACTTGCGCCCCGCCCTCCGGCGCCGATGTTTGACGCCCAAGCGCCGAGCCCGGCTCGACCTTCTCACCGCGCGCCAGCTTGTCCATCAAAGCTTCCAACGCCTCAGCGCTCAGGTCTTCGTGATAATAATCGTCGATCGCCACCACCGGCGCATTCACGCAGGCGCCAACGCACTCGACTTCCTCCCACGAGAACATGCCGTCCTTGCCCGGCTTGTGCGCAGGCCCGATCCGCCGCTTGCAGACTTCCTTCAGATTCTCCGATCCACGCAGCATGCACGGCGTGGTGCCGCACACTTGCAAATGGTGCTTACCGACCGGCGCCAGGTGGAACATCGTGTAGAAGGTGGCGACTTCCAGCACGCGGATTTGCGGCATGCCCAGAAGCTCCGCCATCGCGCGGATGGCCGGCTCGCTCACCCAGCCTTCCTGTTTCTGCACCAACCACATGATCGGAATGATCGCAGACGCTTTCCGCTCCGGCGGATACTTGGCCATCCACCACGTCACCTGCTCCATCGTCGCGGGTGAAAACGCGAAGCTGTCAGGCTGATCCTCTGCGAGACGGCGGACGGACATTTTACCTCACGAAATCCACGCGAGCGATCAGCCCGCTCTTCACTGTGTAGATGGCGATCGCCCGAAACGGCGCCTGGTCCGGCGCGCGCTCAATGCGCTCCTCATCCACCACCACATCGCCTCCTGCAATGCGGTTGATAAGCTCAGCCCGGTTCTTGGGATATTGCGCGAACAAATCGGCATAACGCCGCCGCACGCCCTCTCGGCCGGAGTGGGTCACTTCGCCATTCAGCTCAGCCAGCACCGCGTCGGCGCTGAAGCAGGCGCAAAACGCCTCCAAATCCTGGGCGTTATAGGCGTCAAGTTGCGCCTGCACGACCGCGCTAGCACCCACCCTAATCCTCCGCCCGCGTTCGCGCGTCCACCGCTTCCAGCCGCACCAGCGCCCGGCGCATCCCGTCAACCTGGTGCTTGATCGCGGCTCGGCGGTAAGCGCGAAGGTAGCGTCCGATCAAGGGCGCCCGCGCCAGGAGCCCCTGCCGGATGATCAGCAGCAGCAGCAGTGATGGCAAAGCCGAGAGCGACGCCAATCCCTTCGGAGGCGGAGGCGCATCTGGAAACAAAGTCGGGTCCGGAACGAAAAACGCGATCCTGAGCGGCAAGATCACGAAGCCAACCAGCATTCCGATGATGAACCCTTGTAGAGCCGCCCCAATCAGGACGCGCGTTGGGTGATGCTCCACATGCTCCGGTTTGAAGACCAGAAACGCATAGAGCGCGAACAAAACCGTGAAGCTCGCCATCACCAGCGGCTCAAGCCATGTCAACACATGCGGATGGGCGGCGGCGGCGGCGCTGATGACGCTCCGCGCGTCGTGCGTCACCGATCGATCTCCCCGAACACGATGTCGAGTGAACCGAGAACCGCCGACACGTCAGCGAGCATGTGGCCTTTGCAGAGATGGTCCATCGCATTGAGATGCGGAAATCCAGGCGCGCGAATCTTCAGCCGGTACGGCCGGTTTGAACCGTCGGCCACAAGATAGACGCCGAACTCACCCTTTGGCGCTTCCACCGCCGCGTACATCTCGCCCGCCGGTACGTGATAGCCTTCAGTGTAGAGCTTGAAGTGATGGATCAGCGCTTCCATCGAGCTCTTCATTTCGGCGCGGCGGGGCGGGGCGAACTTCGAATGCTCGGGCATCACCGGCCCCGGCGTCTTGCGCAACAGCTCGATGCACTGAAGCATGATCTTGACGGACTCGCGCATCTCCTCGATGCGGCAGAGATAGCGGTCGAAACAATCGCCGTTCTTGCCGAGCGGAATTTTGAAATCGAGCTCGGAATAGATTTCGTACGGTTGCGAACGGCGCAAGTCCCAGGCCATGCCCGAACCGCGCACCATCACGCCTGAGAAGCCCCAATTCAGTGCATCCTGCTGCGTCACCACGCCAATATCGACGTTGCGCTGCCTGAAGATGCGGTTGTTGGTCAGAAGGCCTTCGATATCGTCGATGACGCGTGGGAATTGGTGACACCACGTCTCGATGTCGTCGATCAGTTGCGGCGAGAGGTCCTGATGCACGCCGCCGGCGCGGAAAAACGCCGCGTGCATGCGCGAGCCCGAGGCGCGCTCGTAGAACACCATCAGCTTTTCGCGTTCTTCGAAGCCCCACAGCGGCGGCGTCAGCGCGCCGACGTCCAACGCCTGCGTGGTGACGTTGAGGATGTGGTTCAGAATCCGGCCAATTTCATTGTAGAGCACACGAATAATCGAAGCGCGGCGCGGCACTTCGATGCCGGCGAGCCGTTCGATCGCCAGGCAGAACGCATGCTCCTGGTTCATCGG
>JACQAC010000192.1 GCA_016195245.1 Pseudomonadota bacterium | reverse complement strand
GGCGGTAGTGACGCGGAAGCCTTGCGCCAGTTCTTCACTGCTTACGCCATAGGTCGGCAGGTCATCGCTGCGCACGCCCTGTTCGAAGGTAGCCTGCGCGGCGCTCGCGGCCTTTGCGGCTTCGTCGCGGCCGTGCAGCAGCGCTGTAGCTTCGGTGGCGAGCACCTTCTTGGCGTCGTTGATTTCCGAGCCTTGCAGCGCTTCGAGACGCGCGATCTCTTCGAGCGGCAGGTCGGTGAAGATCTTTAGAAATTTGCCGACATCGGCGTCCTCTGTGTTGCGCCAGTATTGCCAGTAATCGTAGGGGCTCAGCATATCCGCGTTGAGCCACACGGCGCCTTGCGCGGTCTTGCCCATCTTGGCGCCGGACGCGGTGGTGATCAGCGGCTGCGTGAGGCCGAAGAGCTCGAATCCCTCCATGCGGCGGCCAAGCTCGACGCCGTTGACAATGTTGCCCCACTGATCGCTACCGCCCATTTGCAGATCGCAGTTGTAGCGCTTCTTCAGCTCCACGAAGTCGTAGGCCTGCAGGATCATGTAGTTGAATTCGATGAAGCTCATCGGTTGCTCGCGCTCGAGCCGGAGCTTCACGCTGTCCATCGACAGCATGCGGTTGACCGACATGTGGCGGCCAACCGTGCGCAGGAAATCGAGATAGTTGAGCTTCAGCAGCCACTCGGAATTGTCGACCAGGATGGCGTCGCTCTTACCGCTGCCGAAAGACAGAAATTTCTCGAAAGTGCCGCGGATGGAGGCTGTGTTCTTTTCGATCTGCTCTTCGGTGAGCAGCTGGCGCATCTCCTCCTTGCCGGAGGGATCGCCAACGCGGGTGGTGCCGCCGCCGAGCAGCACGATGGGTTTGCCGCCCGATTGTTGGAGGCGGCGCAGGTACATGATCTGGGTGAGATTGCCGACATGCAGGCTCGGCGCAGTCATGTCGAAACCGATATAGCCAGTGACGCCTGCTTGAGCGGCTTTGTCTAAGCCTTCCAAATCAGTGCATTGGTGGAATTGCTCGCGCGCGACGGCAGCGCGAAGGAAGTCGGATTGAGGATTGAGGCCGGCAGTCACGACATTGTCTCCCGAGAAACTTTGAGCCGGAGACCGTCTTTTGGATCATGCCGCCGGCGAAATGGCGGCACGAAGAAGCGCCGCTCGTCAGAACGAGCGGTAATACGAAGCGAAAGGACGGCGGCGCGACATGTGCGGCTAGCTAAGAGGGCGGTTCGCAACCGTCAAGCCGCGCGCGGGCTTGGTCGCTAAGTGTTAAGCGTGGGTTCGCATAAGGATAGGCCATGCGGCTGCGGCTAACCCGACACCCCGACCACCCTTCATTTGCGGGGATCGTCGCCGTGGACGTAGCTCAGCCGCTCCGAGGCATACTTGCGTTGCGCTACCTCGTTGTTGGCGCAACGAAGCAAATGAAGGCGCCTCCGCTAACCGCTCCCAATCGCGCGGATGAATTGTGGAAGCACACCTGCTTTGAAGCGTTTGTTCAGCCAGCGGGCAGCGATGCCTATTACGAGTTCAACTTCTCCCCTTCGTCGAGTTGGGCGGCATATAGGTTCGATGGATACCGGGCTGGAATGACCAGCGCATTCGAACTGCCGACGCCTGAAATCACAACGACGTCGGGAGAAAACCAATTTGAAATTGAGGCAAAGGTCGATGTCCGCGGCTTGGCCGGACTCACGGATAGTTCTGCTTGGCGCTTGGCGCTGACCGCAATTCTAGAAGACGATCAGGGCATGAAGTCGTACTGGGCGTTGAAGCATCCTCCAGGCAAGCCGGACTTTCATCACGCCGATGGTTTTGCGTTGGAGCTTCCATGAAGTTTGGCATCGATCGCTTGTTGGAAGATGCGTCGTTGCGCGCGCAACTGGCGGGCAAGCGCGTGGCGCTGGTGGCGCATCCGGCTTCGGTGGCGGCGGATCTCACGCATTCACTTGATGCGCTCGCTGCGTTCAGCGACATGCGCATCACCGCCGCGTTTGGCCCGCAGCACGGCATGCGCGGCGACAAGCAGGACAACATGATGGAGACGGCGGACTACAACGATCCGCTGCTCGGCATTCCGGTGTTCAGCTTGTACGGCGAAGTGCGCCGGCCGAGCGGGCAGATGATGTCGACGTTCGACGTGGTGCTGATCGATCTGCAGGATGTCGGCTGCCGCATCTACACCTTCATCACGACGCTGCTCTACATGCTCGAAGCCTGCGCGAAAGAAGGCAAAGAGGTTTGGGTTTTGGATCGGCCCAACCCGGCGGGGCGCCCGATTGAAGGGCTCGCGCTGCGCGCGGGTTGGGAAAGTTTTGTCGGCGCGGGGCCGATGCCGATGCGTCATGGGCTAACGCTTGGCGAACTCGGGCATTGGTTCATCAAACACTTCAAGCTCGATGTTTCCTATCGCGTGATTGCAATGGAAGGGTACCGTCCCGACGAAGGGCCAGGGTTCGGCTGGCCGCTCGGCGAACGCACCTGGATCAATCCTTCGCCGAACGCACCGAATTTATGGATGGCGCGCGCTTATGCCGGGACGGTGATGCTCGAAGGCGCCACGCTGAGCGAGGGGCGCGGCACGACGCGGCCGCTGGAATTGTTTGGCGCGCCGGACATCGATGCGCGCGCGGTGATCGCGGAGATGGAGCGGCTGGCGCCGCATTGGCTTCGGGGCTGCAAGCTGCGCGATTGCTGGTTCGAGCCGACGTTCCATAAGCACATGAGGCAGCTTTGCAACGGCGTGCAAATTCACACTGAAGGGCCGTATTACGATCACGCGGCGTTCAAGCCGTGGCGTCTGCAAGCGCTCGGCTTCAAAGCGATCCGGCGGCTCTATCCCGATTACGAACTCTGGCGCGATTTTCCTTATGAGTATGCGTTCGGAAAATTGCCGATCGATGTGATTAACGGTTCGCCGCTGTTGCGCGAATGGGTCGATGACGCGAACGCGGCGCCAGGCGATTTCGACGCGCTCACCACGCCGGACGAACAGGCGTGGGAAACGGAACGACGTCCGCACTTGCTCTACTAGGAGCTAGGGCTTCTGCCCGGCGCCAAGAGGGGCTGGCTCGGCTGGCGCGGGACCAAAGATGTCTTCAAGCGAACCGATGTCAGCGTGCGGTGGTTCGCAATGAGCAAGGTAGGCTTGAAACTCAGGTGAATAGGCGCGCTGGCGGCGGGGCCACCAGACGGCTTGGATGCCCGGGCTGTGATAGAAAGCGCGGAGCATCGACTCCCAGCCTCGCCACTGGGTCCCGTCCAAACTGCCCCGAGCATGCTGATACCAAGCGTTCTCAGCGAGCTTGAAATACGAGAACAGAAAGAAGTGCGCGAGCACGCGCTGCTCGCGCGTGGCGCCTCGCCAATCTCGCATCGCAACTGCGAGCGCTTCTCCAAGAGCAGGCGATTGCATTGCGGGCACGTTGATCGCGGCGATCGCAGCAGCGAGCGAACTCACCGCGACAATCTTTTGGGACTGCGTGTTCTGCCGAATCTGAAGGCCGACGAAGACGAGTGACGCCAAGACCGCGAGCGTTCCGACGATCTGACTAAGGTCCGACGCCTGTTCGAGTGACATCAGCGATCTCCGCCGGGCGCAGCGCTAAGCACTACGACGCGAAGCCAAAGTGATCAGCCGTGACCATGATGATCGTGGTCGTGGTCACCATCATGGTCGCCATCGTGATCTCCATGATCAACGTGATCGTGGTCGCCATGATCGCCATCGTGATCGCAATCCTGGTCGTCGCACGGCGGCGGCGGCGGCGGCGGCGGAGGCGGCGGCGGCGGAGGCGGCGGAGGCGGCGGCGGCGGAG
>JACQAC010000181.1 GCA_016195245.1 Pseudomonadota bacterium | reverse complement strand
GGCAGTCCTGCACTTCGCGACATCGGGCGACGGCATCTTCGAACTTTTTCATGGTCTCGCTGCGCTGATTATCGAGCGTGACGGCGACGAACACGGTGGCGCTGCGGCCGAGCGCTTTCTCCGAAAGAATCGCCGCATAGCCCTCGATCACGCCGGCGGCCTCCATGGCCTTCACGCGGCGGTGGCAGGCGGAGGGGGAGAGGCCGACCTTTTCAGCGAGCGCGGCGGCGGTCGCGACGCCGTCGCGCTCCAGTTCGATCAGGATTTTGTGGTCGAATTCATCGAGCGAAACGGGAGAATTCTGCGTTTGAGACATCGCAACGCGCATATTTACGCGCAATGTGGCATAAATCCAGGGAAATATCCAAGATCGTGCGTGGTTTTTGCGATATTTCAGCGTCCAAACACAAAATCCTGGAGGAATTTCCAATGCGCGTCGGCTGCCCGAAGGAAATCAAAGTCCATGAATATCGCGTCGGCCTGACGCCGGAGAGCGCGGCGGAGCTGGTGCATGCCGGCCACGAAGTGCTGATGGAAACCAAAGCCGGCGAGGGTATCGGCGCTTCCGACGACGTCTACAAAAAGATCGGCGCGAAAATCCTGCCGAACGCCGACGCCGTGTTCAGCGAAGCTGAGATGATCGTGAAGGTGAAGGAGCCGCAAGCCGTCGAGATCGCGCGGCTGAAGCCGCAGCATGTGCTGTTCACGTATTTGCACTTGGCGCCGGATCCGGCGCAGGCGGAAGGGCTGATAAAATCAGGTGCAACGTGCATCGCGTATGAAACGGTGACGGATCGCGACGGGCGCTTGCCGCTCTTGAAGCCAATGAGCGAAGTCGCCGGCCGCATGTCGATTCAAGTCGGTGCGCATTTCTTGGAGAAAGCGCAAGGCGGGCGCGGCGTGCTGCTTGGCGGCGTGCCCGGCGTGCAGCCGGCGAATGTGGTGATCTTGGGAGCGGGCGTTTCTGGCTACAACGCCGCGCAGATCGCGGTGGGCATGCGGGCGCGTGTGCAAGTGTTCGATAAAAACCCGGCGCGCTTGGAAGAGCTGGATCGCGAATTCAATGGCCGCTTGGAGACAGTGTACTCGACGAAGGCGGCGATTGCTGAAGCGATCAAGGATGCGGATGTGGTTGTGGGCGCTGTGCTGGTCGCCGGCGCGGCGGCGCCGAAGCTGATCACTAAGGAAATGCTGAAGACGATGCGGCCGGGTTCGGTGTTGGTCGACATTTCGATCGACCAAGGCGGCTGCTTCGAAACCTCGAAGGCGACGACGCATTCCGATCCGGTGTTCACGGTGGATGGGATCATCCACTATTGCGTCGCCAACATGCCGGGCGCGGTGTCGCGTACCTCGGCGTTTGCGCTCAACAACGCGACGCTGCCGTTCACGCTTGCGCTAGCCAACAAGGGCTACAAGAAAGCGCTGCAAGACGATCCGCACTTGGCGAACGGCCTCAACGTATACGAGGGCGCAGTCACGCACGAAGCCGTGGCGAAGGATCTGGGCAAGCCGTTCAAGAAGCCGAGCTGGCTGAGCTAAGATGTTGCGGCCGGTCGCCTACGAGTGTGGCGATGTTTCGTTCACCGGCTTCTTGGCCGACGGATCGAACGGAAAACCGGCGCCTGGCGTGCTGGTTGTGCATGAATCAGTTGGCGTCACCGAGCACGTGAAGGGCCGTGCGTTGGCTTTGGCTGAGCAGGGCTACGTGGCGTTCGCGCTCGATCTATTCGGCGCGCACGACTTGGCGCTGCCGGACGCCCAGCGCGAGAGCAAGCTGGTAATGCGCACCCCGGGGCTTATGCATCTGCGCGCGAGAGCGGCGCTTGATGTGCTGGCGGCGCAGCCGAATGTCGATGCTGGGCGTTTGGGCGCGATCGGCTTCTGCCTGGGTGGCGTGGTGGTTCTGGAGTTGGCGCGTCATCGCGCGCCGATCCATTGCGCCATTGGTTTTCATCCCGGTCTCAAGCGGCCCGATGGCAGCCCCGACAATTCTATCGCAGCGAAGGTGCTGATGATGATCGGCGACGCCGACCCGATCGTGCCGCAGGAGGATCGCCTCGCATTCGCGCAGTCCATGCAAGCGGCCGGCGCGGATTGGGAGTTGCACGTGTTCGGCGGTGTCGGCCATTCGTACACCAATCCCGAAATTGACGCGTACCGCCTGCCTGGTTTCGCCTACAACGCCGAGGCCAGCCGCCGCGCCTGGGCAATGGCGTTGGAGTTGCTGCGCGAGCAACTTAAGAGCATTGGCTAGGGCGCGCTGCGCCTACTTGGTGAGCGTCACGCTCTGTTGTGGTGGCGCGCTTTGCTGCGTCGGAGGCGCCTGTGGCGCAACTTCCGGGATGACCTCGCGTGCGCGTTGGCTGGTGGGTTCGGCGTAATCCGGCTGTTGGCCGGCGCGGCGGAGGCCCAGCGTCAGAATTCGTTCGAGCAATTCTGAATATGAAATCCCATCGTGCAGCGCCGATTGCGCCAGCTCTTCGCCTGACGCGATTTCCGGGTTGGGATTGGCTTCGATGAAATAGGGCGTGCCATCTTTGTCTAAGCGCAGATCGACGCGCGCGTAGCCGTCGAGCTCCAGCGTACGGCAGATGCGTTTCACCATGGTGCGGATCTTGGAGACGAGCGGCTTTGGCAGATCGTCGGCTGGACCGTCCTGG
>JACQAC010000193.1 GCA_016195245.1 Pseudomonadota bacterium | reverse complement strand
TTGGCGAAGAGTGAGCGCCAGTCTTTAGTTTCACGGCTTCAGTTATCGAAGCCGTGAGACCGCGTCTGCCTCAACGCATGGCCCCTCTCGGCTCCGTAGGAACGCCACTGAGTCTTCTCCGGTCGAAAAACAAATCACGCGGGGCGCGCACCAAGCACCAACCCCAACGACCAACTCTTTGCGCACGCTTGGTGCGCGCCCCGCTCTCCCATTTTGCCGGGAGGCAAAATGTCCTCCGTAGCCTTGGCGTAGGGGGACGACGACGCTGAACCCGCAATGCGTGACGCATGTGCGGCCATTGGCATATTATCGGCGTTTGCAGCGCTCGATGGCAGATCAAGGACGACCCTCGTGCGCGTGGCCCATGCAGGCACTTGCGTCTGTTGCGGCGCGGTTGAACAATGATCCTGAACCTGCGCCTGCGCCCGTTCGCGCGTGCGGCGCAAACAACCGTGGAGCGAAAGTGCAAAGGCAGGGCGGCCCATCCCCGGTCGGTGTCGTGCTCGCCTCGCTGTCGGCGGCTTGCATCCTTCTCATGGTCTTCTCCTCCATGAAGAGCGAGAGCAACGCACCGGTGATTTTTGGCGTACTGGCGCTGATCCTTGCTTTCGCCTCCGCGCGAATTTCCAAGCGCGCGAACCAAGGCGGACAAGTTGTTCTGGCGGGGCTGCTAATCACTGCCTTCTGGACGACGGCGCTTTGGGTGCTCTGGCGCACATGGCGGATCGCGGGCGGGGTTTACGATCACCTCTTCGCTCCCAACGTGCATCACGATTCCTGGCGCTTCGCTTTCCAACTGATCTCGATCCCGGTGCTGGCGCTGGTCATGCAGATTTTGCTCATCGCGCTGCTCACGCGGCTCAATGACGTTTCCAACCGCAAACGGTCGCGCGCCCTGGAAGAACGCAACGGCGACGCATCCAGTGGCGCACCGCAAACGTAACGAGCGCATTTCTGTGATCTCTGCACCCTGCTGTCGGGCCGGCGTTTGCCTCATCGTAACACATCAGCCGTGAAATTTCCGGACGGTGATTCGTTGGTCGCCGCAGCTCAGGGGAAATCTCATGCGCAAGATTGCATTGGGTGCGGCGGCCATAGCCCTACTCGCGCCAAGCCTCGCTCACGCCGACACCAACGCGGTGGTCGGCATCGATTATAACCGGGTCAATCTGCCCTTCGCCGACGCAGACGTTTACGGGATCAGCGGCGCCTTCAACCACGATATCTCGGGCTTGAATTTCCAGATGGACGGCTACACGGGCCGCGCGTCTGAAGGCTTTTGCTGCTTGAACACCAATTACGCAGCCGCGCACTTAGGCGTGCGCACCGACACTTACAGCGCCGCCGGCTTCATCGCGGAGCAATCGTTCTCATCGGCTTCAGGCATCAACGTCGGCATCGAAGGCCAGATGTTCTTCCCGCAAGCGATGATCGAAGGATCGCTCAGCTACACCGATTGGAGCGACTTCGACCTGAACGCCACCAATGTGCAAGTTGACGGCGCTTGGTATTTCACGCCGGACTTCAGCGTCAACGCACTGCTCGGCTACACCTCCGCCGATGAAGGCGGCACTTCGGGCCACTTCACATCCTACGGGCTAAGCGGCGAGTATCGCTTCGCCGACTGCCCAGCCAGCATTAGCCTAGGCTGGCGGCGCTTGGACGGCGAAGGCGATCACGCCGATACCTGGTCGATCGGCGTGACCTTCGATTTTGGCACGGGCACGCTGCAGGACCGCACGACCAAGGGCCCGAGCTGGAACGGCGCGCGCTCCGTTTATGACAATTGGGATCGGACGATCGGCATCGTGCCGTTGGTTTCGGATCGCCGCCTGAAGCGCGACATCACGTTACTGACGACGCTGGCCAACGGCATGCAAATCTATTCGTTCCGCTATCTGCGGTCCGAGACGGTTCATGTCGGGGTGATGGCGCAAGACCTGCTGTTGAACCCCGCATGGCGGCGCGCGGTGGTGCGTCAAGCGAACGGATACTTCGCCGTAAACTACGCAGCGCTTGGCCTGCGTATGGCGAACTTCGATGACTTTAAGCGCGACGGTGTTGCCTCGGTGCTTTGCCGCGACGAGGAATTGGCTCTGGCGGCGTAGTCCCTTGCGCCTGACGAACGAAGGGGCGGACCTTGCGGTCCGCCCCCTTTTCGCTTAGCGGCCAGCTTGCAGACTGACGGTGATCTGATTGCCGTCGGAGCCGCGCTGGGTCCAGGTGTCGCCAACATTCTTGCCGGTGACGTGCTCGGTGCATTCCGCCTCCGTGCGCGTCGCGTATGTCAGGCAGATTTGACCGCCGCTGATGGCGTAGGTGCCGGGGACGGTGTGACCGTCGGGCGTGACCACGTCAAAGCTGTGATCAGCGTTGAAATGATAGCGCACAACCGCGCCGCTTGGCTCGGTCACGACAACGGTGTTGCCATAAGCGGTTTGCATGGTGTCGGTTTGCGCGAAGGCGGCGCCCGTGAAGACGGCGGCGCCGATGGCGAGTGCTGCGGCGAATTTCAGCATCGATTGGTCTCCCCTATTGCCCTCAGTCGCGGCGGCGTTAGACCGCTCCCCATGGACGCTCCTATCGCCGATCCGCTGCCCCTCGCCAAGGCCTTGATGGCGTGCCGCTCGATCACGCCGGCGGAAGCGGGCGTGCTGGACGTGGCGCAAGCGGCGCTTGGACGCATCGGCTTTCGCACGCGGCGGCTGAAGTTCGGCGATGTCGACAATTTGTTCGCGCGCTTCGGCGACACCGCGCCCAATTTTTGTTTTGCGGGACATTTGGACGTGGTGCCGCCGGGCGATGGCTGGGCGAGCGATCCGTTCGCGCCGGAAGTCCGCGACGGCCAGCTCTACGGGCGCGGCGCGGCGGACATGAAAACAGCGATCGCCGCGATGATCGCGGCATCGGAGAACTATTTGGCGGGCGCACGGCCGAAGGGGTCGATCTCGTTTTTGATTACCTGCGACGAAGAAGGTCGGGGCGTCGATGGAACCAAGGCGGTGCTGCCGGCGCTGGCGACGGATGGCGAGCGCTTCGATCATTGCCTGGTGGGTGAGCCGACAAGCGAAGGACGCGTGGGCGACATGATCAAGAACGGGCGTCGCGGCAGCTTGAACGTGTTGATCACAATGACCGGCAAGCAAGGGCACGTGGCCTACCCGCAACGTGCAGTGAATCCCGTGACGCCGCTACTGGAGACGTTACATGCGCTGAAGGCGCGGCGACTGGATGATGGCTCGCCGGGCTTCGATCCGTCGAATTTGGAAGTGACGAGCGTCGATGTCGGCAACCCGACGCACAACGTCATCCCGAGCGCGGCGAGCGGGCGCCTGAATATCCGCTTCAACATGAACCACACGGGTGATGCGTTGTTCGCATGGGTGAAGGAAACGGCGGAGGCACAAGCGGCGAAGGCGGGCGTGACGTGTGCGCTGTCGATCTCATCGCAGAGCGTGCCGTTCTATACTGAGCCTGGGCCGTTTACGGATTTGGTGATTGCGTCAGTGCGCGAGGCGTTTGGGATTACGCCTGTGCTCGCGACAACGGGCGGCACGTCGGATGCGCGCTACATCAAGGACTATTGTCCGGTGGCGGAGCTGGGATTGAGCAATCAGACAGCGCACATGGTGGATGAGCATTGCAGCGTGGACGATCTGCGCGCGCTGGCGCGGTGCTACGAGGAAGTGCTGCGAGGGTATTTCACACTGACACTTTGAACTTGATACCTGTCGCGGGATCATAGTCGACACGGATGAGATAGAGGCCGTCTGGCGGGGCGACCGGTCCGCAGCGTGTACGATCGGCAGCGTCTAACACCGCGCCGAACTCCGCGATACTCACCTTGCCTAAGCCAACTTCGACGAGCGTGCCAACCATCGAGCGCACTTGCCGATGCAGGAACGAGCGGGCTTCGCAGTGAACTTGGATTTCATCACCCTCGCGAGAAACGTCGCAACGATCCAGCGTCTTGATCGGACTCCTGGCTTGGCAGTGGCTGTCGCGGAAGGTGGTGAAGTCGTGCTGGCCGATGAGGCGCCGTGCGGCAGCGTGCATGGCGGCGGCGTCGAGTAGTGTGCCAATACGCCAAGCGTGGCCGTGTTCGAGCGTCAGCGGCGCGCGACGGTTGATGATGCGATAGAGATAGGCGCGTCTCGTAGCGTCGAAGCGCGCATGGAAATCCGGCGCGGCCTCCTCCACCGTCAACACAGCAATCGGAGCGGGCCGCAGGTGCGCGTTGAGCGCTTCGGCGAGCTTCCAGGCTTCGAATGGTTTATCGATATCGACGTGCGCGACTTGGCCGCGCGCATGCACTCCGGAATCGGTGCGTCCGGCGCCGACGACTTCGCTGCGCCCGCCGCTGAGCTTTTCGACAGCGTCTTCCAGCGCGCCTTGCACGCTCGGCGCGTCGGCGAGGCGTTGCCATCCTTGAAATGGGCCGCCGTCATATTCGAGCGTGAGCTTGAAGCGCATGAATTAAGAGCGCCGGTACTCCAGCATCGGGCAAGCATGCGCCGCAGCCGCGCCCGGCGCGCCGCCATAGGTGCCCATGATCTTGTAGGAAGCGTCGCCGGGGCTCGATGGCTCCCAGACCACGACGAACGCCGTGGTGTTAGCGCCGCATAGCCCTTGGCCGCTGGCGGGTTTAGTCTCGTTCGTGACGCGATAGACCAGCACTTGCGGCTCCTCGACCGGCAGCGAGAGCAGCGCCCGCAAAGTCTGACCGCCGACTTGGGTCGCGGGTGAGACGTTGGCGGAGATCGGCGCTTCGATAACGAGGCCGTTGGCGCCATGCAGTGAGAGGACCTCAACCGCATCGGCGTTTGGATTGTCGGCGGCCGGCAACTGCGTGGCGGTGGCGACCGTGAGCTGCCCGGTCGCCGTGCGGGCCGCGTCGTTGGCGGGCGTGAAGCCGCGCGTGGGCTCAGCGTCCGGAGCGGGCGCCTCGAGTTGGGCAGTGGCTGTTGCGGTTGATGACGAGGTCGATGGCTGCTGACTGCAGGCAGCGGCCAAAAGCACGAGCACGGCCAAAGCAAAGCGCTTCATCAGAGATGCCCTCCCGAGCTTAGACTTAGCCGTGTGGCGGGACGCCTTCAATTGCGCTCAGCCGAGACGGCCACCCGCTGTGACTGGATTGCCGCGCAAGAACTCCATAGCATTGAGCGCGCCACGGCCTTCGCGCTGCAGGCGCGTGAGTCGCACCGCGCCTTCGCCGCAGCCGATAGTGAGCTGATCGTCCAGCACGGTCCCGGGGGGAGCGGCACCCGAGGCGATGCGCGAGCCAAGCGCCTTGACGCGCACGCCATTCAGCTCAAACCACGCCCCTGGATATGGCGAGAGTCCGCGAATCTTGCCGTCGATCTCGCGCGCGGGCGCCGACCAATCGATGCGAGCTTCGGATGGCGTGATCTTGTTGGCGTAAGTGACGCCTTCTTGTGGCTGCGGCGTTTCGCGGGCTTTGCCGCGTTCGAGTCTGGCGAGCGTGTCGATGAGAAGTATCGCGCCGTTTTGCGCGAGGCGATCGTGCAGCGTGCCAGTGGTATCGTCCGGCGTGATCGGCGTCTCGTAAGCAGCGAGCACGGGGCCGGTGTCGAGGCCCTCTTCCATGCGCATTACTTGCACACCAGTCTTGGCGTCGCCCGCCATGATGGCGCGCTGGATAGGCGCCGCGCCGCGCCAGCGTGGCAGCAGCGAACCATGCAAATTGAAGCAGCCCATACGCGGCGCATCGAGGATCGGTTTGGGAAGAATGAGCCCGTAGGCGACGACGATTGCCGCGTCGAGATTGAGCGCCGCGAAGGCCGCTTGCGCTTCGGCGTTCCTGAGACTTTTCGGCGTTCGCACTTCAAGGCCGCGCGACGTGGCGAAGGCGTGGACTGGCGTCGGGCGCTCTTGCTTGCCGCGCCCGGCGGGGCGCGGCGGTTGCGAATAGACGCAGGCGATGTCGTGGCCGGCCTCGATCAGTGCGGCCAACGACGGCAGCGCGAAATCGGGCGAGCCCATGAAAGCGAGACGAAGCGTCATGGGCGCGGCGTCGTTTCATACCGTGGAACGCCATCGCCGATTTCGTAGTAGTCGCCCTTTTCTCCAGCATGAACATGCACGTGGATATGCGTACCCGTGGGCCCGTCGAAGGCGCCCATCGCTACGCCAAGCCAGTCGCGTTCTATTGGATCCCAGAACAGCGAGGCGCCGCAGGTCTTGCAGAAGCCGCGGCGGACCTTTTCGGAGGAGCGATACCAAGTGACGTTTTCGCCGCCGCGGATGATGAGGCGCGAGCGTGGCACGTCCGTGGAAACGAAATAGTGGCCAGACGTCTTGCGACACTGCACGCAATGGCAAGCGTCGGGGGGCGGCAGGTCGCCCTCCACCTCGAAGCGCACTGCGCCGCATAGACATGAACCAGTGTGCATTGCGCACACACTAAGGGGCTGACGCGATGACGCAATCTGCTCTTCTGCCGGCTGCGACGGGCAGGCGCTAGGCACGGCGCAGTGCGGCGGAGCGAATGCGAGCTTCAGCGGCGTTTATTCGCGGCTCTCGCGATAAGCGCCTAGCACGCCATCCCAGTCTGGCGCTGCATGCCCGTCAGGAACATTCGCAGCGCGTCGGCGAGTTCACAGGCGGCGGCGTGGGCTTCGGCGCGGTCGGCCTCCGGGAGCGCGTCCAAGAGTTCGCGGCAAACGTCTGCATGTTCGATATCGGCGAGTTCATGCACTTGGAAGAACTTGAGCGTCGCGGGTTCGCCGGCGTCATAACGCTCAACAAGACCCTTGATCTTGGTCTTGGCGATCGCAGGCAGTTGGCTCTCATACGCATAGAGCGCGGCGAGGCCGGAAGCATATGAACGGCGCGAGAGACTGCGGAAGGTGTCGATCAAGTCTTGCGTTTCATCATTCAGCGCTTCAGCGCGCACATCAGTTTCGGTCGCGCCCATGCCGGCGGCGAAGCCAAGCCACAAGGTGGCGTGATCGTCCTTGCCCGCGCCAATGCCCTCTTCCTCAGCAAGGTTTTCCGCAAGCAGACGACGCCCGGCGGCGTCGGGGCAGTTGGCATGCACGGCGCTGACGGCGCGCGGGAAGGCTTCGACGTGATGGAAGTATTGGCGCGCGTATGCGGCGAGCGCTTCGCGCGTCAGCGTGCCCTCTTCCCAGGCTTGATAGAACGGGTGGCTGAGCATGGAGCGCTTGGCGACAGCGGCGTCAATCGCGGCCGAGGTGCAGACAAATCCGTTGAACGCTTCCGACATGAAACTCCCCGTGCATGCGCCGCGCGGCGCGCCTGAATCGAGGCAAAGATAGCAATTCTGGTGAGCCGGGAAAGCGTGAAATGCCTGTTTCGCTTGCATCCGGGATGGAGCACGTTTGCATCTCAGTCCGGGGGGAGGAGTATGAAGCCTGAAACCGCACCGCGGCTGGAAGCACGCATCGCGGGCCTTTTGTATCTGGCCATCATGGTCTTGGCGATGTTCGCGGAGGGCGTGGTGCGAGGCGACCTGATCGTCGACGGGGACGCCGCGCAGACGGCGCAACGAATCATTGGCGCACAGGCGTTATACCGGCTCGGCGGCGGAGCCGATCTTATCGCCGTGCTCTGCGACGCGGCGTTGGCTGCGCTGTTCTACGATTTGCTGAAGCCGGCGGGCAAGACTCTCTCCCTCCTCGCCGCGTTCTTCAGGCTAGCCTACGCGGCCATGTTCGGCATGGTGGCGATGCTGCATTTCGCGCCGCTCTCCGTTCTTGCGGGTGGCGGTGTTTCAGCGCTTCCGGCGACCGAGGCGCAAGCCATCGGGTACCTGCTCATCAAACTTCACGGCGTTGGTTACAACGTGGCGCTGACTTTGTTTGGCTTGCATTGCATTTTGCTTGGCGTGTTGATCGCGAAGTCGCGGTTCTTGCCGGCTGTGATCGGATGGCTGCTGGTGGCCGCGGGTGGGTGTTACATCGCGAATAGCGCAACGCATCTAGTATTTACGCGCTTCGACTTCTTTCCTTGGATCATGCTGCCGGGACTTCTCGCCGAGGGCAGCCTAACGCTGTGGCTACTGATCGTAGGACTGAACGCCAAGAAGTGGGAGGAACGCGCAGCCGCCTAGAGCCGATGCTGCAGCGTTTCGGCAGCGTCCTTCTTAGCCTTCTTCAGCTTGCGTAACGCGCTCTCGCGCTTCAGCCGCGACAGGTGATCGAGGAACAACACGCCTTCGAGATGATCCATTTCGTGCTGGATGCAGACGGCAAAAAGCCCTTCCGCGTCCTCCTCAACCTCTTCACCCTGATAGTTGCGATACTTGAGCTTCACGCGCGCGGGGCGTTCCACCTCGTCGAAAATATCCGGCACCGAAAGGCAGCCCTCTTCGTAGGGTTGGGTTTCTTCAGATGCCCACATGATTTCTGGGTTCACGAAATAGCGCGGCTGCTTCTCCTCGCCTTCACGGGCGAGGTCCATGACGATGATGCGGATGGGTTCGCCGACTTGGATGGCAGCCAGGCCAATGCCCGGTGCGTCGTACATGGTCTCCAGCATGTCATCCATCAGCGCGCGATGCGCGTCACTGACCGGGCCCTCCACGGGCACGGATTTCTGCTTCAGGCGCGGATCGGGCGCGATGAGGATAGGGCGGATGGCCATGCAGACGTGTGAGGTATGGAGCGCCGGGAGGGCCGTCAAGCAAACGCGCTGGATGGCTGCCTTTCCTGGCAAACCATAAGGGATATTCTGCCTTGTTTGCTTCGTTGGGGTTGCGGGCATTTTGACGGCGCGCGACACCAGCCCCCATGAAGAGCGACGCGCTGTTTCGCCTTGCAGGTCTGGCCGCAATCTTGGCGGGGGGCGCCCGGATTATGACTGCGTTTCCTTGGACGAATGACCCAGTAGCGCGCGAGGCGCTCTACGACGCGATCGATGCGCTGCTGCTGTTTGCGGTGATGGGCATTTATTTTTCGCGCAAGGATCAGCTCGGCGCGTTGGGATTCGCGAGCTTTGCGGTGGTGATCGCATCGCTGTCATTCATTGGCGGGCCGGACGCCGATCCGTTCGGGTTCAGCACCTATCAGCAAGGCGCTTACGCTCTGGCGATCGCGCTGGTGGGGATGAGCCTTGCATGGTGGCGCGGCGGGTTGCGTCCACTCTGGGCGCCGGCGTGCTGGTTCTTGAGTGTGATCGCTGCGGGCGTGATGCGCGCGCTCCCCGCGCCGCTGCCAGATTACGGCTTCACGGTCGCCGGCATTTTGTTTGGCTTGGGATTTGTGCTGGCGGGCGTCGACTTGATCTCAACGAAGCCGCACGCCTGATCCAAACCCTTGCGTCCGGCCCCGCCAACGGCGATATCACGCCCCGCAGGCAGGCGGCGGACGGCCGCCCCGCCAACCCGGTCAGGTCCGGAAGGAAGCAGCCGTAACGGGTTGCGTACGGGTCGTCGTCCTGTCTGCACCTCGTATCGCTTCAAGAGCTCAAGCGGCTTCAGAGCACGCCGTGGCTGCGGGCACGAACAGCGTGAACGTGGAGCCTTTGCCGAGCTCGCTCGAAGCGATCACGTCGCCGCCCATGGCGCGCGCGAGCCGGCGCGTGATCACGAGGCCAAGACCTGCGCCGCCGTGGGCGCGCGTCTTGCTATTGTCGGCTTGCGCGAAGGGCCGGAAGAGACGCTGCAGGTCTTCGGCGCTGATCCCATGGCCGGTGTCGCGCACTGAAATGGCGACACCGTCGGCGGAGCCAAT
>JACQAC010000224.1 GCA_016195245.1 Pseudomonadota bacterium | reverse complement strand
GTGCAAATCCGGCTTCAGGCCGCGCATCGCCGCGACGCCTTCGAGCGAAAGAATGTTCGAGAGAGCGCCGTGTATGGAAAGCACCGGTTTGGAAACGATGGTTTGGAACAGCGGACTGAGATCGGGAACGGGCGTCGTTTCCGGGTCCATCATGGTGAGCGCGATGCTGGAATCGTAGTCGGCTTCGATTTGACCATCTTCACGCTGGTGATAGGCGCGGCGCGCAAACGTTTGCCAGAAGGCCGCATCATCGGCGCGTGTCGGGTAGGCGTCACCCACCACGTCGCGCATCGCTTGCGCGGCGGCGTCCCATGAGGGCAATGGCCGTCCCTGCCCGACATACGTGAGCAAGTGCGCCAAGCCTTCTTTCTCGATCTTCGGGCCGATATCATTGAGCACGACGGCGCCGATGCGATTGGGCGCCAGCGTGCCGATCAGCATGGTGATCAACCCGCCCATCGACGTGCCGATGAACACGGCCTGCGGGACTTCGAGCTTGTCGAGCATGCTCAGAACGTCCTGCGCATAGACGGCGGGCACATAATGCGCGGGATCAGGATCGTTAGCGGACTTGCCGCGGCCGCGCATGTCAGCGGCGAAGACGCGGCGCCCCAGCGCGGCAATGCGCGGCGCAATCACTTCGAAGTCGCGCGAATTGCGGGTGAGACCGTGCAAGCAGATTACCGGCAGGCCGGTGACCGGCGCCAGTGGCGCGTAGTCGCGCGCGTAGATGGTGAGCCCGTCGACGGTTTGGACGATGCGTTCTTCGAAGCCGCCAAGGGAAGAATACGCGCCAGCGTCCATGTCTAGTCTCCGTGCCCGTCCTGCGGGAGTTGGCTGGCGGCGTCAACATTGGTCACCGCCGGCACTGCGCGCAGCCGCGCGGCCCAGTCGGTTCCGCCTGCGGATGCACATGCGCGCAGTACGACATCGCCACGCGTAGCGAAATGATCGAAGCACAAACCGCGGAACGCACGTTGCCGCGCCAGCGCCCGTTCGACTTGCCGGCGCGCGGTGCTCTCGCGCCCGCCGCGCATCGCCAGGCGTTGCGCGCGCGCCAAAGGTCCGTCGCCTCGAAAGCTGACCGCGAACGCGGTTGGCGGACTTGTGTGATGGATGACGGCTGGCGCTGGCCCGGACGACGTGGGCGCCAGCTGCCTTGGCACATGCGCGGTCATGGCAATGAACACCGCGCCGCCGATCAGCGCGCCGCTCACAATGATGCCGGATATGCGCAGCGCGCGGATGTTCATCGCGGAAACGTGGCCGCGTGGGCGCCGCGCGTAAAGACGAGACGCGCGGGCCGCGAGGCGCGAGCGCTTAACCAAACGCGGTTTCTGGCTCCGGATTTCCGGCCTATATTCATAGGCAGAGATGAGCATTTTCCCCCTCGCGGCGAACTTGGCGGCCGCGCAGCGCCCGGAGGCGCCGCGCATCCGCACCGAGGACGAGGCCATTCGGGTTGCTGGTGGGCCGGTTTTTCTGGCGGTGGAGGAATTGCCAGAAGCCTACGAAACGCCCGAGGCCGCCGAGGCGGCGGTGCCAGACCTCTATGGCTCAGGCGTCTATGAGTTGCTTTGGCGCGACGAATGCTGGCGGGTGGTCATGCGCTACTGGCGCCCTGCCCCGCCAGCGCCGGTGGCGCGAACGGGCGAGGCGGCCGTGAGGAAGCCGCTCGGCCATGCGCGCACGCCGGACGATGCGCGCGCGCTGTTGGAGACGCCAGCTGAGCTCGCACAGGAGACGCTGCCGAACCTCTACATCGACCACAAGCAACTGATGAAACGCTGGGGCGATGTGGTGCGCAGCGGCTTGGGCGAGATCGTCGAGCGCGAAGGCAGGTTCGCGCTGCGGGTCACGTTCTGGCGCCCGATGCATGCACCGGGCGTGGCGGCGCCGCTGGCGCCAGCGGAGCGGACGGAATTGGCGGAACGGCTTGCAGCGCCGCTCAAACCAGACGCGCAACAGGACGAACTCGACATCGGCTTGTTCGAGGACCTGGCG
>JACQAC010000223.1 GCA_016195245.1 Pseudomonadota bacterium | reverse complement strand
GTACCGTCATTGGCGGTTTCGAGCTTGCCCAGACCGCTGGCCATCCAAGTCAGGTCGGCGCTCGGGAAGATAAAAATGGCGGAGGGGTCGTCCGCAGCAGGGACGAAAACGATCCCATGCGCCGGGTGCAGGGCAGCGAGCGAAGTCGCGCTGAGTTCGTCGGGCATAGCGTTGTCCAAGGCGCGCATATCGTCGACCGCACCAGCGCAGGCGGACGTTAGACCCGCCTCCGTGGCAGGGCCGGTCAGTGGACGCCAGATCGCCGCCAGGGCGTGAGAGGCATGCGCAACCTCAGGCGAGACCGCCGTAGTGGGCGCTGGGCCGGTGAGGGAGGGAATGGTTTGCGCCGTAGCGCCAGTCGCGATCGAGAGGGCGAGGGCGGCGAGGATCAGGCGCATACGGTCTCCGGGTTAGGTCTCGGAGCGCTTGCCCTTCAAATCGGGCCGTCTTTGGGCGGTGAGCTCTTCGCGTTCGGCGCGGCGCCAGGCCTCGATTTTGGCGTGGTCGCCGGAGAGCAGAACGTCGGGAATGGCGCGGCCCTCCCATTCACGCGGACGCGTGTATTGCGGTTGTTCGAGCGTGCCGTCCGCGAAGCTCTCCTCGCTCAGCGACGCTTCGTTGCCGAGCACGCCCGGCAGCAGTCGAACGCAAGCTTCGAGCAGCACCAGCGCCGCTGCTTCGCCACCAGCCAGCACTGCGTCGCCAACCGCGACCTCTTCAATGCCACGCGCTTCGATGACGCGTTCGTCTAGCCCTTCGAAGCGGCCGCAGAACAGAATGACACCGGGTCCATTGGCCCAGTCTTGCGCCATTGCATGGGTCAGCGGCTTGCCGCGCGGCGAGAGATAGATGATCGGGCGATGGTGTCGCGGAATGGAGTCGAGCGCAGCGGCGGCGACGTCCGCGCGGATCACCATGCCCGCGCCGCCCCCGGCGGGTGTGTCGTCGACATTCTTGTGTGGTCCTTGGCCGAAGTCGCGCAGCTGCACCGTCTCAAGCGACCAGACGCCATCGCGGAGCGCCCTGCCGATCAGTGACAGGCCGAGTGTGGCTGGAAACGCCTCGGGGAAAAGCGTGACGACGGAGGCCGTAAACGCCATCGCGTATCCGCTACTTTATTTGCCTTCCGGCTCCGGTGGAGGAGGATCGAGCACAACGCGCTTGGCGGCAAGGTCGACGTGTGGGACGGCTTCCTTGCTGAAGCTCAGGCGCACGTTCGGTCCGCCATTCGGCGGCTTGTATTCGATGATGTCGCCGGCGCCGAAATTCCACACCGCGACGATGTCGCCGAGCACGGTGCCATCGAGCGCTTCGGCGCGTGAGCCAAGCAGGTCAACAACGTAATATTCGTCCTCAGCGGTCGGCGGCAGGTTGGAACGCGGCACGAAGAGACGTTGGCCCTTCATCGCGTCGGCTTGCTCTTTGGACTTCACTTCCGCGGCGACGACGGCGACGCCGTCTTTCAGTTCGCGCCAGCTCTTCGGGCGAAGCATGATTTTGCCGTCTTCGCCGTAGAGCGGGCCGTAGGCGACCACGCCGACCTTCTTCTCAGTGAAGGCGCGCAAGCGCACTTCGCCCTTTACGCCGAAGGCGCCGCCAATGGCGCCAACGAGGATCATGCCCTTCTTGTCCGGCGCTTTCGCCTTGAACGCAGGGACCGGCTGGGGGTCACCGACCAACTCCGGCTCATTTACGGGCTTGGGTGCCGTCAACGGCTTCGGCGCACTGCGCACTGGCGTCGGCGCCGTGAGGCGCGTCACGGGTTGCGCGCGGCCCGCGGCGACCGCCAAAGGCTTGGCTGGCGGGGGTTTCGCGAATGCTGCAGCGACGGGCGCGAGCTTTGGCGGCTTCGGCGCTTTGACCGGTTTTTCCTTCACCGGTTTCGGCGCAGCAGCGGGCTTCTCCGCTGCCGTGGCTTTGCCCTTCGCAGCTTTCGCGTCCGCCTTCGGCTCGACCTTCGCGGCTGCAGGCTCAGCCTTTTTTCCCTTTGCTGGTTTGGCTTCCGGGGCTGGTGTGGCCTTCGCCTTCAGCTCTGGTTTTGCCTTGATGTCCGCTTTGGCCTTCGGCGCTGGCTTGGGGGCCGGAGCTGGTTTGGCTTCCGGCTTCTTCGCAGCCTTGGCGATCGGGGCCTTTGGCTCGACCTTCGGCGCAGCCTTGGCGACCGGCTTAGCCGCTTTCGGCGGCGGCGCGGCCTTAGCCGGCGCCTTCGCGGGTTGCGGCGCCGCCTTGGCGGCGGGCGCAGCTTTCGCGGGCGGCGCGGCTTTGGCCTTTGGCGCAGCCTTCACCGGCTTCGGCGGCTCTTTCTTAGCTGTATCGCGACGGGGTGCGGGCGCAGCCTTGGCGGCAGCTTTCGGCGCTTTGGCGGCCGGCTTGGGCATCGGTTTGGACATTGCGAACTTCTTATCGGGCAAGGGGGGTTAGGCCTCCGGCGCGCCCTCGGCGGGAGCAGATGCGGCAGCCTCGGCGGCGGCGCGTTCCTGCATCTTCTTGCCGGGTTGAGCCTTGTTGGGGTTGTTACGGGTTTCGCGCTTCATAACGCCGGCTTGGTCAAGGAACCGTGCCACGCGGTCAGTCGGGAGCGCGCCTTTTTTCATCCAATCCTGAATACGGTCGAGCTTGAGGAGGACCCGGTTCGGATCGTCTGACTTCAATATAGGGTTATACGTTCCAACCTTCTCGATGAAACGCCCGTCGCGCGGGTTCCGGCTGTCGGCCACTACGATCGAGTAGAACGGACGCTTCTTGGCGCCGCCGCGGGCCAGTCTGATTTTCAGTGACATTTCTTACTTTTCTCCTTGAACTCTTAGCCTTTTTTATCGCTTCCGGGAAGGCCTGGGAGGCCGCCCTGCGGTAGTCCTTGCAGTGTGGATTGGTTAGCGCCGGATGCGCCCGGCAGCGGCCGGCCAGAACCCAATTGCTTCAGCGCCTCGGGGCTGGGCATTCCGCCCATGCCCCCCGGCATGCCGGGCATCATCCCGCCGAATGGGGATTTTCCTTTACCCATAGCCTTGGCCATGTCGGCCATGCCGCGGTACATTTTCACGAGCTTGTTCACATCGGCGACTTCCACGCCTGCGCCCTTGGCGATGCGGGCGCGGCGCTTGCCGTTGATCAGGTCAGGCTTCGCCCGCTCGGCTTTGGTCATCGAGCGGATGATCCCGATCTGGCGGGTGATCTGCTTGTCGTCGAGCGAAGCTTCGTTGATCTGGCTTTTGATCTTCTGAACGCCCGGCAACATGCCCATGACGCCCTTCAGGCCGCCGATCTGGATCAGCTGGCCGAGCTGTTGCTCCATGTCGTCGAAGTCGAATTTTCCCTTGGCCAGTTTCTTGGCCATCTTCTCGGCTTGGGCGCGGTCGACGTTCTCGGCGGCCTTCTCGACGAGGCCGACAATGTCGCCTTGGCCGAGGATGCGGCCGGCGACGCGGCGCGCGTCGAATGGCTCGAGACCGTCGGGCCGTTCGCTGACGCCTAGGAATTTGATCGGCAGTCCGGTGACGGCGCGCATCGAAAGCGCTGCGCCGCCGCGGCCATCGCCGTCGACGCGCGTGAGCACGAGGCCGGTGAGCTTCAGGCGATCGTTGAAGCGGCGCGCCGTCTCGACGGCGTCTTGGCCGGTGAGGCTATCGCCGACGAGCAGGAAGTCGCAGTAGCGGTCTGCGATCGCCGCCGTATGCGCATGGTAGGCGGTAAGCGCGACGATGGGCTCGCCGCGGCCCTTCATGGCCGCGATATCGGGGGCCATCACACGCTTCAGAGTGGAGTGCGT
>JACQAC010000045.1 GCA_016195245.1 Pseudomonadota bacterium | reverse complement strand
TGACGTGCTCGGAGCGACCCATTTCGCTCCAGGACCTTCGGCTTCCTTTGTTCTCACCGAAGCAGCGGCGCCCGATCTCACGACCTTCTTCCGCATCACGTTCAATCCGCATCTTCTGAACTGTTCGACTTTGGGCCTCGAAAGCCTCCCGACAGAAGACGCACGCATCATAACCCGCTCTCAACCCGGTCGAATTGGCGACGGCGCTTTTGTTGATGCGTAAGGGATTTTCGGGCGAAAACTGTAGGATTAGGACGCGCCAATCCCCCTAATTCTCCAGTGTCCGTCTTTGGACCGTTTCTAGTCATTCGATGAAAATCACGACGGTCCGCTTCTGGCCCTTAGCGGTCTCTGGCTTGATGACGCATCGCAAAATTGCGACATCAGGCGTCGAGTTGAGCGCTAGTCACTGACTAGCCCATGATATGCGCGAGAACACAATTGCCGCCGATGGCGTCTATCTCGTCGTCCAGAAGGACGATGAAGATGGTGTGTGGATGCCGGTGCAGGACGCCGGGCGTAGCGAATTCATCCATCGCGTCCCCCTCATGCCATTGAAGGTGGTTGTTGCGGAGGCGCGTCTAAGCCGCCGAAACACTCCGGTAATTCACTTGGAGTTGTCCAGCGATCTCACGACGAGGTTTGCTGAAATTACCCGACGATATGAAGGCTCGCGCCTCGCGTTCGTAGCGGGCGGGAGCGTCATAATAGCAGCCTACATCAATGAAGCCATTTTGGACGGTCAGCCGTGCCTATCGGTGAGCGGCGATATGTTGGAGGCGCTGCGAAAAGCGGAGCGCCTCCGCCTCGTGGGCAACCCCGACGCGCCAAGCAGCTAATGTCCGTCTTCGGCGAAAATCCGCCGCTCGCGGTGTGCGAGCGCGAGCGTCCGCTTGGCGGCTGAACTCCGACAGTCAGGAGATCAGGGGTTTGCCTCTAGCCGCTAAGACCTGCCTTCGCGCAGACGAATGGCCGGCCTCGCGTGAAGGCCGACCATTCACCAGCATGGTGGCTATCGCTTCGGCGCATGAAGGGGGAATGCGTCGCAGGCTCAGGTATTATAGGTCGCACGACCGGACCCTTTGCGCGTTGATTGCGATCAAGCAAAGGAAGAGTTCGACGAGTGGCGCATATCGGCGAAATCCTTCCGCTTTGCAGCATCAGGCGCGAGAGGCGACTTTATGAGCGCGCCTCGTCAGTTGTCGCGAGTATCTTCTCTCCGGCTTGTTCGCGTTTGTGACTCATTCGTCGCTCAAGGCAATCCACGCAGATATGACCAAAAGATCGCAAATTACCTTCAAGGATTATGTCAGCGCAGATGGTGAAGATCTCGAGTCCGTTTGCCCTGAGCTGCACCGGCTTCCCGCAACCGACACATGTCGCGACCGTCGTTGGGAGACTCAAATCCATACGCTAAGCTAGCGCAGCTGGGCGGGGCCGCATACCTTTGCCAGCGGCGACTTTCGACCAGAACGAGCCGCTGCCGGTGTGCAGGAGCGAACGACCGCACGGCGACTGAAAGAAGACGCTCGCAATATTCACTCTCGGCGCGTGTGCGAGGACCAGCAAGAGAGTAAGGCTGCGATCCGAAATACGGCGGCGCCCGTATTAGGCCTTGGAGGGTTCACATGACCTCGCTTTCAATTGCAATTACAGGCGCGGGATCCGGCCTGGGTCTGGGCACCGCCCAGGGCCTAGCGCGCGCCGGTCACAATGTTCTGGCTGCAGTTCAGTTCGACAGCCAGGTCGCGGACATTGAAGCCTTGCGTATCCCGGGACTTCGCGCGGAGCGGATCGATCTGCTTAGTGCCGATGATCGCGCCCGCCTCGCGGGGCAGGACATCGATGTGCTGATCAACAACGCCGCGGTGAGTGAGACTGGGCCCATCGCCGAGCAGCCGATGGAGCTGGTCCGCAAAGTGTTCGAGGTCAACGTCTTCTCGACCTTGGCGCTCACACAGCTGGTGGCGCAGGCAATGGTGCAGCGCGGGCGTGGGCGCATCGTCTTCGTATCGTCGATGGTGGGACTCATGCCCATTCCATATGTCGGCGCGTATAGCGCCTCGAAGCATGCGTTAGAAGCGTTCGCCACCGTGATGCAGGCTGAACTCGCGCCTCACGGCGTTGAGGTAATCACGTTCCAGCCGGGGCCGTACAAGACTGGCTTTAATGATCGCATGTGGGCAACGCAGAAGGCTTGGTTCAAACCTGGCGTGAACTTCACCCGCGAGGCAGACATGGCGAGGACCGCGGTACTGCTCGACGGGCAATTCGACCCACAGGGCGCGATTGACGCCTTGGTGGCGCTTGCGCCTGCGGCGCATCCGCATTTTCGCAACGTCGTGCCTGAACCTATTGAGGCGGCGATCAGACAGACGCAAGCCGATGCCTGGACCCGACAGCTCTAAGGCGTTTGTGGCGAACACCGGTCGCGGAGCAACGACCGCTTTCGGCGAGAACCAGCCGCTCCGGCGTTTGCCATAACAGGCGGGTTTGCGATCCATTCCAGCCGCGAGCGTCTTGAAGTCATCGCGCGCGTTGCGCCTTTAAGACCGGAAACCTGCGGGCTCCCGTTAGTGCCCGGCTTGCGCCGCTTGCGCGGCGACATTGAGCAAGTCGCGGCTGTTTTGCTGATACTGTTGCTCGAACACACTCAGTTCGGCGATGTGGTTCATGCGGATGTCGATGGTGGAGGCGCCGGCGCGACCTTCCTGCGCGGCGGTCCTGAGGACCTGCGCGACACCCTGATCGGTGGCGATATTGCGATTGAGAATGCCAAGAGCAGCCTCCCATTGCGCATCCGACATTCCCGGATGTGGAGATGCGGGAAGCGGCGCGAGCGAAGCGCGATACTGCGAGACTGCTTGGTCGATCGCGTCGGCGGCTCGGTCGGTCACCGCGGGATCGAAATTTTGCCCATCGCCGATGAGGCCAGCCATGCCGTCATACATCGCGGCCATCGCCGTCAGCGTGTGATAGGATGGGTTGGAGGTCGTGATCGTCACTTGACGCGCGCGCAGCATAATGGCCTGCCCCTGTACCAGGACCACGAGCCCCTGGATCAGCCGCGGCGACAGGCGCTGCACGGTCGCGGTGTCGTGCGCATCCACGGCGCGCACCAAATCGATCATGTCAGCGAGTAGGTCATCGAGTTTGCCAATGACTTCGCGCGTATTGGTGAGGAGCGAAGTGCCAAGCTGGTAATACAAGGGCCTGACGCCCGGTTCGGTGAAGGGCTGGATTGCATCAAGGTCAGGCTGGATGGCTGCGATCGTCGCACGCGCTTGGACAGCCGCGGTGGAGAGGTCATGCAACGCCGCGAGACGCGCAGCGGGATCGGTATTGTCAAATGCGCCGCCTGCACGACCCAAAGCTTCCATGCCGCCGCCGGCTCGCTGCAAGAGGTCCTGAATGTGCTGCACCCAGGCGATGAAATCGGCTTCCGGATTCCTGTGTGTTTGCGCGGCCGGGGCTTGCGCCGAGGGCGTCTGCGCCCAAGCAGGAGTGACAAAGACAAGTACGGCAGCCAGCAGCAGGCCTGACAAACGCGAATGCATGAGCTTCCCCTCTGGGTACTCTAGGGCGTCATCGACGCGCGGTGAAGTCCAAGACGTTCGCGCTCTGCCGGCGCGCAGCCAATGGCTCAGTCCGCCTTCGCGGAACGGGATCGAAAATGCGTTGCGCCGCCGTGCAGTCGGCCTAGGGTCGCGCCATACGAAGGTGGAGTGGGGTCCATGACAGCGACAACCATCGACGCGCCACGCGCGGCAACGGCAGCGCATACGCGCTTCTATCTCTGGATGGCCGTGGCCATGGCCGCCACCGCCTTCCTCGGCTTCGCGCCAACATTCTGGCTGCCAATGGCGCAAGGCGTGCCCGAGCGCATTGGTGTGCTCGCCATTCACGGCGCGCTGTTTTTTGGCTGGACGCTGTTTTTGATCTTTCAGGCGCGGTTGGTTGTGTCTGGCAACACAGCGCGTCACCGCGACACCGGCATGATCGGCATTTCGCTGGCGACGGCGATGTTCATTTTCGGAGGGCTTGCTGCGATCAACGCCGCCAAGCGCGCCGCCGCGGCCGGTTTCGGCGAGGGCGGCGAAGCCTTCATGATCGTGCCTCTAGCGGCGCTGTTTTCGTTCGGGGTGTTGGTCGCGGCCGCCATCATTAACGTACGGCGCCCCGAATGGCACAAGCGTCTGATGTTGGCGGCGACAGCGGTGATCCTTGACGCAGCTATCGCTCGTCCCTTCATCGCTTACATTGTTATGGGCGGTCATATTCCGCCGTTTCAGGGAACGGTCGGGCTCGCCGGCCTGGGGGGGCCTCCGCCTCCAGTGGCGGGGGTCCTGATTCCAGCGCTAATCGGTTTGCTCTTCATTGTGGCGGGCATGCTGTTCGACTGGCGCAAGCTCGGCAAAGTGCATCCAGCCTATTGGTGGGCGGGCGGCTTTGCGCTTGCCGTGCAACTGGTGAAGATACCGATCAGCGACACGCCACTTTGGCATGGCCTTGCGCGCTTCATGATCTCACTCGCGAACTGATCCATTGCCTCGGATCATTGCGGATCGTGCGGCAGCGGGTGGGCGGCGAAGAAATTCCAGATCTCTTCGCTGGCGTTGATGTCGCGATTGACGGCGCCGGCGCCAGCGGGAAGATCGTCGCGCTCGCCGGGCCAAGCATGGCCGCCGCCGTCAATCACGTAAAACACAACGTCGTCGCCGTTTTGACAATCATGGGCGGCGAAGCGGGTCACATGCGACAGACCTGAGGAATGACCGCTTTGCGGAAACACCGTGGTGGCGCCGCTTTGCGAACAATGGTTGCGGCGCATGAAGTAAGTAGCGGTTTCGAAAGCGGTCAACGTGATACGGGTCGGGCCGCCGTCCATACCTAGGCCCCCCGCGCCTCCGATGCCGCCGCCGAGGCCATTGCCTGCGCCGCCGTTCATGCTGCCGCCCATGCCGCCGCCTGGCGAAACGCCACCGCCGCCGCCCGGCGTACGCGCACCGGCGCTCTGCTGAGTCTGCACGCCGTTGTACGGGACGCTGATGTCCGCAGTTCCATGCATCAAAACAATCGGCGCGGGGTTGCCCTGACAACGGCTGGTGAGCTGTGTGTAAAGTTCAGCGCTCACCGGCGCGAATGCCGCGAAATAGTTGGATGCCGAACACGCCATGCGCAGGGTCATGAAGGCGCCGTTGGAGAAACCGCTGACATACATGCGCCGGCGGTCGATGTTGAAATCAACGCCGAGGTCTTGAGTGAGCGCCTCCAAAAAAGCGATGTCGTCCTGCGGCGCGATCGAGGGCTGACGCACGAGATCGTAATAGGCGTTCCATTCGTTATTGAGGCCCTCGGGATAGACCACGATGAAGCCATGGCGCGCCGCGACTGGATTCATCTGCGCGCTCCAAGCCATTGCCGTGGCGTTGCTGGGCCGGCCATGCAGCACAAACACGACAGGCGTTGGATGGGCGGGGTTATAGTTGGGCGGCACGTACACGATCCACGAGCGCGCGCGCCCGCCATCGCTGCCGCCGCTCGGAAGTGTGAAGGCGGCGCGATCGAAGAAGAAGCTGTCGATCACGGATGCGGCGTTTACGCCCTGATGGTTGAGGCGATAGCGCGGATCGTCGTGAAACCAATCGTGCTCGCCGCCGCTGACGCTGATGTAGGCCAGGGGCGCGCCTGAGCAATTGGCGTAGAATTGATCGCCGTTGCTGCTTGCGCTGGGGCGATTGCAGCCATTGATGCGGCGCCAGACATCCACGGTCGCGGCGGCGCTCAGGCGGCGCGCGGTGATCGGACCGGTCGGACCGGCGCCGGCGCTTGGATAGAGCGCATCGCGCTCACCGTGCATGATCAGCATGGGCGATGCCGACGCATGCGCGCAGCTCTGCTCGGCGTAGTCCCACATCAGCGCGCTTACGATCGCGACGCCGGCGAAGCGCTGCGAGCCGCCGCAGGCCAGATTGTAAGCCATGGCGCCGCCGAGGTCGTAGCCAACGAGGAAGGTCTGGCTGCGGTCTATCGCGTAGTCTTGTGCGAGCGCCGTTGTCACGGCGGAAACGAACCCCGCATCGTCACTCGGCGCTTCGCGGCGCGCCAAAGCTGCGTAGCCGCCGTCGTTCCAAAAGCCGCCGGCAGTCTCGGGATACACGACGATGGCGCCGCGGCGCTCCGCGACAGCCACGAGGTGGCTCATGGCATGCATGGCTTGCGCTGACGAGAAGCGTCCGTGCAGAGCGATGATGAGCGGCGCTGGGCGGCCGCGCTGATACGTTTGCGGGACGTAGAGCCCAACTGAGCGTTGGGCGCCGCCATAGCTCAACGCGAACATGTCGAGATGCGCGAACGGAGTTGGCGACGTCGGCTGCTGCGCGTGCGTTGGATCGACCAGGGCCAATACCGCCAAGGCTGCTACGAAAAGCTTTTTCATACCCGCGCTCCCTGGTCCGAATTACCTCCGGACAGACGGCGAGGCGCCAATCAAGTTTGCGAGAGGACGGACAAGGCGAAGCGTTCTTGCGACGGGCAGCGTCGGCTTGCGCACACCGTCGGGGGTGATTACAGCGGCCCGAACCATGAGTGCGGCGCCTGAAACGGATGTGCGAGACGCGCCGGCGAGAGCTGGGCGCGCGCCGCTGTCATGTTTCATTATCACCAAGAACGAAGCCGACCGCATCGGCCGCACGCTGGAGGCGGTGAAGGACTGGGCCGCCGAAGTGGTGGTGGTCGATTGCGGCAGCACCGATGGGACCTGCGAGATCGCGCGCGGCCTTGGCGCGCGGGTCATTCATCAGGATTGGCTGGGCTTCGGCGCCCAAAAAAGGTTTGCCGAGGATCAGTGCCGCAATTCCTGGGTGCTCAATATCGACGCCGACGAAGTGGTGTCCCCTGCTCTCGCGGAAGAGATCGCCGCGCTGCTTGGGCGTTCGCCGTCTGCCCCGGCCTATGCATTGCGCATCCTCGACATCTATCCCGGCTCGGAAAGGCCTCGGGCCTGGGCGGACGATTACCGCCAGCCGCGGCTTTACGATCGGCGCGTCGTGCATTTCAGCACCTCGGCGGTGCATGATTCACTCGAGCTTGCCGGGGCGCGCGCGCCGGTGCTGAAGGGCGCGGTGTTTCACTATTCTGCGCGCTCGATCGACGATCACATGCGTAAATCATTGGAGCGTGCGCGCTACAATGCGGACCATTCCAAGCGCAAAGCGTCGTTGGCGTTGCGGCTGCGGCTGATCACTGAGTTTCCGATCGCCTTCGTGCGCTATTACTTTTGGCGGAGGCATTTCACCGGCGGACTGATGGGTTTCCAGATCGCCATGTCCGCCGCCTACGGCCGCTTCGCCCGCATCGCGTTCATGCTGGAAAACGCCAAGCGCCGACGCTAACGAAAACGGCCGGCGCTTCGTAGTGCGCCGGCCGTCTCGACAACCCCGAAGGGTCATAAACGATGCGTCTGTGACGCGGCTGCTTTAGCGGCCACCCATCACTTGCGCCTTCATCACCGCCGATTGGCGGAAGGCCAGCTTCTTCGACGCCTTGATCTTCACCGGCTCACCCGTTTGCGGGTTGCGGCCCATGCGGGCCTTGCGGTGACGGATCATGATCATGCCGACGTCGCCGATCTTCACCTTGGCGCCCTTCATGACGTAGGCCTTCACCACGTCGAGGTAGCCTTCAACGAAAGCCTTGGCTTCCGACTTCTTCATGCCGCTGTGATCAGCGACGGACTGGAGCAGCGCGCTCGCAGTGACCGCCTTGCCGGGAACAGCCGTAACTTTCACGGGCTTCGGCGCAGGCGCAGCAGCCTTCTTCGCCTTCTTCGCCGGAGCCTTCTTTGCTTTCTTTGCCATCTTGCGGGCCATCTTCAGTTCCTCTCTTCAAAGGTTGTCTTGCGTTAAACTCAACGAACTGAGTGTAAAACGTGGGGTTTTTCCCCGCTGCCTTCGCTCAGCTGCGATGAGTGATGCCATTCAATTCTTGATGGAGCGTGACCGCACCTCGTCGAAAATCGCCGAAAACCCGCTAAAAACGCGTGTTTTTGCGACGGCAAGCGGAATCCCTGGCATTTCACCGGGAGAGTCGCAACGCAAAAATGCTGATTTGCTGCGGTTTCCGCGACAATTTGCACAGGCGCGTGCCTGCCGACACGCGCCTTTTCCTTGCGATTTGCCGTTTTTGCCTAGCGCAGACCCATGCGGATGGCGCCGTCGAGGCGCACATGCTCGCCGTTGAAATAGGTGTTCCGAATCATTTCGAGGGCGAGGGAGGCGTATTCTTCGGGCTTTCCGAGCCGCTTCGGGAACGGCACGCTGGCCGCCAACGCATCCTTCACCTTTTGCGGCGCGCCCATCATCAGCGGCGTTTCGAAGATGCCCGGAAGAATGGTGTTGAGGCGAATGCCCTCCCCCGAAAGGTCGCGCGCGATCGGCAGCGTCATGCCGACAACGCCGCCCTTGGATGCGGAATACGCGGCCTGCCCCATCTGCCCGTCGACGGCGGCGACGGAAGCCGTCATCACCATGGCGCCGCGTTCGCCGCCCTCTAGCGGATCCAGCGTCAGCATGCCGGACGCCGACTTGGCGATGCAGCGGAAGGTGCCGATCAGGTTCACCTGAATCGTCAGCTCGAAAATGTTAAGCGGGAAATGCTTGATCTCGCCGGTGTCCTTGGAGCGGCTGGCGGTCTTCATCGCCGAACCGATGCCGGCACAGGCGACCAAGATGCGCTCTTGACCGTTAGCGGCGCGCGCCGCGGCAAAGCCTGCATCGACACTCTCTTCGCTGGTGACGTCGACTTTGCAGAAGGTGGCGCCGGTTTCGTTGGCGGCGGCAGCGCCAGCGTCCTCGTTGCGGTCGAAGATCGCGACTTTGACGCCGTTGGCGCGGAGCGCCTTCACCGTAGCCAATCCCAGGCCAGAGGCGCCGCCCGTGACGATCGCCGCGACATCCGCTGAAAGACGCATGTTTTTCCTCCAAGAACTCTTGACGGGTTTCTAGCGGCTGTGCGCGCGAACGCAAATGTGCGAGCTTGGCGTCGAGGATTGCGAGCGGGGTGGCAGAATGATGGGGAGCTTGAACGCGACGTTTTGGGCGCTCGGCGGCTTGGGCGCCGCGGCGGCAGTGATCTATGGGCTCTTTTCTTTGCGCGCGCGCGAAAGCTTGGGACGCGCCGCCCTCAAGACGCTTTTCATGATGGCGCTGGCAGCGGCGTTTCAAAGCGCGGGCGCGCCTTGGATCGTACTGCTGGCGTTCGCGGCTGCGGCGGTCGGCGATTTCGTGTTGGCGTTTGAGAATAAGGCGATCCTGCCACTGGGGATTCTGGCATTTCTGATCTGTCAGCTGGCTTACCTCTATTTCTTCTGGACCCACCGCGCGTCAGCGATGGACCCAGCGTTCTTGCGATATGCTGCGATGGCCTTGGTGCTCGCCACCGCGATCGGCTTCCTCATCTGGATGGGCCCAAAGCTTGGGACGATGACCGTGCCGGTGATTGTCTATTCGGTCGCGATTTGCGCGATGGCGTGTTCGGCCTTCTTGCTTCCGTGGCGCGCTTGGCCGGCAATGGCGGGCGTGGTTTCGTTCTTGACCAGCGACTTTGTGTTGTCGGCGGAGCTTTTTCGACTGGCGCCTGACGCGCCAGCGCGGCGCATCACTGTGCCGGTGGTCTGGTGGACCTATGTGGCGGCGCAGCTGCTGATCGCGTGGGGCATCGTGCGGGCGCTGCAGGAGCAAGGCTGATGGCGCGAACATTCCTGCTGTCGGGATTGTTGGCGCTTGTAGCATGCGGGCAAACGGGCGCGCCGGCTCCGCAGGCGCCAGCGCAAAGCACCTCGACGACGCCAGCGACCGAACCCGCGGCTTCAAAGCCCGCAACGGATGCGACAACACAGTCGACGGCATGGGATCGCGATTTGCTCGCTCTGTTGCCGGAGATCGATGCATGTATCGCCAAGCAGCCTGATGCGCGCGAAGTCACTTATGCGGAGCGACGCGGCGCCGACGTCTTCGTGCGCTTAAGCAGCCCTCAGAACAACTTCGACTGCACCGTTCGCGACGCCGATGCGCGGATTTCAGGGCGCGACGATGCGCTCACCATCGACGGTGAAACGTAGCCTGCATCGGCATGGCGCATCACGCCAGTGCCGGGATCGTTCCAGAGCACGCGAGCAATGCGTTTGGCGGCGGCTTCGGTACCGTCGCAAACGATCACCACGCCGGAATGCTGCGAATAACCCATACCGACTCCGCCACCGTGATGCAGCGACACCCAGGTCGCGCCGGATGCGGTGTTGAGCAGCGCGTTGAGCAGCGGCCAATCGCTGACGGCGTCGCTGCCGTCGCGCATCTTTTCGGTTTCGCGGTTTGGCGAGGCGACAGAGCCGGAGTCGAGGTGATCGCGGCCGATGACGACGGGGCCGATCTCCCCGTTCGCCACCATTTCGTTGAAGGCGAGACCCAAGCGATGACGCTGACCTAAGCCAACCCAACAAATGCGCGCGGGCAAGCCTTGGAAAGCGATGCGCTCCTTCGCCATGTCAAGCCAGCGATGCAGGTGCGCGTCGTCCGGGATGAGCTCTTTCACTTTCGCGTCGGTCTTGGCGATGTCGTCGGGATTGCCGGTGAGCGCGGCCCAACGGAATGGGCCAATGCCGCGGCAGAAGAGCGGGCGCACGTACGCCGGCACGAAGCCAGGATAAGCGAACGCATTCGCGACGCCTTCGTCCTTCGCAACTTGGCGGATATTGTTGCCGTAATCGACCGTGGGGATGCCTTGCTTGTGGAAGTCCAGCATGGCGCGCACGTGGACGGCGATCGACGCGCGCGCCGCATCGCGAACGGCCTCGGGATTCTGTTCACGCGTGGCGATCCAGCGTTCGACGGTCCATCCCACGGGCAGGTAGCCGTTGACGAGATCATGCGCGGAGGTTTGGTCGGTCACCGCATCCGGCTTGATGCCGCGTTTGACCATCTCTGGCAAAATTTCAGCTGCGTTGCCCAACAAGCCGACAGAGATGGTTTCTTTCTTCGCGCACGCTTCGTTGATCAGCTTCAACGCTTCGTCGAGCGTTTCGGCGCGCTTATCGAGATAGCGCGTTTGCAAACGCTTCTCGATGCGATCGCTTTGGCATTCGATGGCCAAGCAACACGCCCCGGCCATCACCGCCGCCAGCGGCTGTGCGCCGCCCATGCCGCCGAGCCCTGCTGTCAAAATCCATTTGCCGGACCAATCGCCGCCATAGTGTTTGCGGCCCATCTCGGCGAAGGTCTCAAACGTGCCCTGCACGATGCCTTGTGTGCCGATGTAGATCCACGAGCCGGCCGTCATTTGGCCGTACATCATGAGACCCTTGCGATCGAGCTCGTCGAAATGCTCCCATGTGGCCCAACGCGGCACGAGGTTGGAGTTGGCGAGCAGCACGCGCGGCGCATCGGTATGGGTCTTGAACACGCCGACGGGTTTGCCGGATTGGATCAGCAGCGTTTCGTCCGCCTCGAGACGGCGCAGCGTTTCAACGATCTTGTCATAGGCCACCCAGTCGCGCGCGGCGCGCCCGATGCCGCCATAAACCACGAGTTCTTCCGGATGTTCGGCGACATCCGGATCGAGATTGTTCATCAGCATCCTGAGCGGCGCTTCGGTGAGCCAGCTCTTGCAGGAAAGCGTCGTACCATGCGGCGCGCGGATGACGCGCGAAGGATCGCGACGAGGGTTCATGGAAGCTCCCTTTTTGTTGGGTGTTAGCGCGCCGAGCCTGCAGCGTCCACAATCGCGCTCAAAGTAACCGCAAATGCCCCCAAGCGACGTGCCACAGGAGGTAGTAACTCAAACGGAAGCTCCAAGCCGAAAGGAAGCCGTGCCGCCTGAACACGTGCAGCTCAACGATGTTGATCGCGAGGACCTGGAGAAAAACAAAACCCTCAAGCGCCGAAATGCGCGAATCCGCGAAGGCTTCACGAACCTGAAACACAGGTTCAATCAACGCCACCGGCGCCAACCATATCCACGATGTGCGAAGCGAGGCGCCGAATGGCAGGGCGAGCAGCGCCAACGGCAAAGCGTGGAACACCCCCTCCACCACAAAGCCCATCGTCGGATAGAAAAGCACCGACCACGGTGCGGGAACATTGATGTCGCGCGGAAATCGTAGAAGGAGATCTGCACCTATAGCCAGTACGGCAAACGGCGCGGCGAGTGCGACCCACAAAGCCGCCTCGCGCGTCCGCTCAGACAACACGACCGACCGCCAACCTCGCTTGCTCAGTACAGCCAAGGCAGCGGCGCCGATCACCGAGACTACAATCAGGGCCAAGCGCGGGTCGGCGGCGCCGAAATATGGTGCGAAGTCGCCTCGTCTTCCGCAAACAACAAGAACATGCGCTGCGACCAGACAAGCAGATGCGGCACACCCGTAGGCTAAGATTTGCCTTCGGACCTGCGTCACCGCGCAACACCTGCAAACACGCGCTCGCGGAGCAACGGCGCGCCGAGCCAATAGCTGAGCTCGGCGGGATGTTTCACGTCCCAGATCGCCAGATCGGCGGCCTTGCCCATCTCAAGCGTGCCTATTTCATCTTGCAGGCCGAGTGCACGCGCGCCTTCGCGCGTCATGCCCGCAAGCGCCTCCTCCGGCGTTAGCCGAAACAGCGTGCAAGCCATGTTGAGTGCGGCAAGCGGCGAGGTCATCGGCGACGTGCCGGGATTGCAGTCGTTGGCGACGGCGATGTGCACGCCGGCTTTGCGCAGCGCATCAACCGGCGGCAGTTGCCTTTCACGCAGGAAATAGAACGCGCCCGGCAGGAGCACGGCGACCGTACCTGCTTCAGCCATGGCGGCGACGCCTGCATCGTCGAGGTATTCAAGGTGGTCAGCACTGAGCGCCTGGTGGCGCGCGGCGAGCGCTGACCCATTCTGGTTGCTAAGCTGCTCGGCATGGAGCTTCACGTCGAGCCCCGCGCTTCGCGCGGCGGAGAAGACATAATCCACCTCCTCCGCAGTGAAACCGATGTTCTCGCAGAATGCGTCAACCGCATCAGCGGCGCCCGCGGTGGCAATCGCGGGGATCATGACATCGGCGACGAGTTGGACGTAGGCGGCGCGGTCGTCTGCGAACTCCGGCGGCAGCGCGTGCAGACCCAAAAACGTGCGCCGCACGCGCACATTGCCGATTTCCACGAGCGCGGCGGCGGCTTCGAGTTGTTTGAGTTCGTTCTCAAGATCGAGGCCGTAGCCGGATTTGATTTCAACCGTCGTGACGCCTTCACGCGTTAGGCCGCCGAGGCGGAGCGCGGCGCTTTCGATCAGGTCTTCTTTGCTCGCCGCGCGGGTGGCGGCAACGGTCGAGACGATGCCGCCGCCAGCGCGCGCGATTTCCTCGTAACTCTTGCCTTGCAGGCGCATCTCGAATTCGCGCGCACGATCGCCGCCGAACACGAGATGGGTATGGCAATCAACCAGGCCCGGCGTGATCCAGGCGCCGCCGAGCTTGCGGATTTCTTTCGCGCGGGAAGCCGCATTGATCGGCAGATCGGAACGCTTGCCGATCCAGGCGATGCGCCCATCTTTAGTGGCGATGGCGCCGTCCTCAATGGCTCCGTACGGCGCACCGCCGGGCGTCATTGTCGCCAGATGCGCGTCGAGCCAAAGCGTGTCCCACATGAGTTGCCTCTACACGCCCCCTCCCCCCAAGGCGAGAGGGCGTCTATTGCTAGACCATGACTGACACCGATTCCGATTGCCGCTCCTGGTTCTCCGCGGCTGATTTACTGACCAGCGATGCGGGCGCGCCGGTTGCGCTGCTCGGCGCGCCGCTTGGCCTGGGATCGATCACACCGGGGCGCTGCGATCTGGCGCCAGCGACAGTGCGCGGCGCGATGAAGCGGATGAGCGTCTATGATCTCGAGACGCAAACCGATCTCTCGGCGCTGCGCGTGTTCGATGCTGGCGACGTAGGTTTGGACGGCGCGCAGCCCGCGGAGGCGTTGGCGCCGATCGTTGAGCGGCTTTCGCCACTGCTGAGGGCGCATGCGCTCACGATCGTGCTCGGCGGCAACAACGCGGTGACACGGCCGTGCGTGCATGCGCTCGACCCGACGCTGCAGAAGGTTGGACTGCTGACGCTGGACGCGCACTTCGACTTGCGTGACACCGATTGCGGCTTGACCAACGGCAATCCGGTTTGGGCGTTGTTACAGGAAGGACTTCCCGGCGCGCACGTTGCGCAGATCGGCTTGCTGCCGTTCGCCAACACCAAGAAAGCGCATGAAAAGGCAAAATCAGCGGGAATCTATGTTGCCACCATTCGCGCTTGTCAGGCGAAGGGTTTGGCGGCCATCGCGGAAAACGCCTTGGAGAGACTTTCGGCACAGTGCGATGTGATCCATGTGGACTTTGATATCGACGTGATCGAGCGTGCGCGGATGCCAGGCGCGCCGGGCGCACGTCCGGGTGGCGTGTCACCACAAGATTTCTTCGACGCCGCGCGTCTTATCTGCGCGCATCCAAAGGTGCGAAGCGTGGATCTGACGGAGTTCGATCCCTCGCTCGATGTCGCCAATATCACCGCGCTGACAGCGGCGCGGTGGACGTGCGAGGTGCTGGCGGGATTTTTGAAGCGTTAGAACAAGTACGGCACCAGCATGCGCACGCGCGCGCGGTAGGCGGCGTACTCAGCGCCAAGTTCTTCGCTCAGAAATCGCTCTTCCTGGCGCGCTTTCATCCAGCAGCCGAGCGCAAACAGCGCGGCGCCGAACAGCGCTTCCCAGCGACCGCGCGCGACAGCGGTCGCGAAGCCGGCAAGCAACAAGCCGGTGTAGATCGGATGTCGTACCAGCGCGTAAGGGCCCGTTTCCACAATGCGATGATCCGCCTTGCGCGTGATGGTACCGGACCAAAGCGTGCCAAGATGAAGGCGCGCCCACCATGCGAACAAAAATCCCACGACGACGAGCGCCAACATTGCCCACGCCAGCACCATGCTTACATCCCAGCCGTGCGGCGAAGATGCGAAATTGAAACCAAACAGCAATAGGACGCCCGCGATCGTCACAAGGCGATACGGCGCCTCCTGCGCAGACCCCGCGTGAGCTTTCGCTTGCCGCGACCAGAGAGCGGCCATGAGCCAGGAGATCAGCCAAACTGTCCAGACAATGAAGAACCACGCGCTGGGCGACGCGGCCCAGCCTGGATCGAACAAATGCCGGTAAAATTCCCTCATTCGATGGTCACGACGAGCTTGCCCCGCGCGCTTCGGTTCATCAGCGCGCGAATGGCTTTGCCGCCCTCTTTCAGCGGATAGCGCGCGGAGATACGCGGTTTGATCTTGGCTTCGCTATAGAGCTTGAAGAGATCACGGACGTTGCCCTTGTGCAGCTCAGGCTCGCGCGCCACCGAGGCGCCCCAGAACACGCCGACGATGGATGAACTCTTCAGCAAAGTGAGATTGAGCGGCGGCGCGGGAATGCCGGCCGGGAAACCGATCACCAGATAGCGTCCGTTCCAATTCATGGCGCGCAAGGCGGGCTCGCAATAAGCGCCGCCGACCGAGTCATACACAACGTCAGCGCCGCCGCCGCAAACGCGCTTGAACTCTTCGGCAAGCTGCTTGCTTTGATCGCGCGTGAGATCGCCTGTTGGATAAATGACGGTGTCGTCGGCGCCGGCTTCTTTCGCGAACGCCGCTTTTTCCTTGCTCGATACCGCCGCGATGGCGCGCGCCCCCATTGCTTTCGCCAACTCGATGGCGGCGATGCCAACGCCGCCAGCGGCGCCCAGCACCAGCACAACTTCGCCGGACTTCAAGACACCGCGATCCTTCAGCGCGTAATACGAAGTGCCATAGGTGAGGATGAAGGCGCTGGCTTCGTCGAACGGCATGGCGTCCGGGATCGGCAGCACGCGCGCGGCTGGCGCCTTCACCTTCTCGGCAAAGCCGCCCCAGCCGAGCGAGCCGATGACACGCTGGCCGACCTTTACATTGGCCACGCCCACACCGACGCTCTCGATCACACCGGCGATCTCTCCGCCAGGCGCGAAGGGGCGCTCGGGTTTGAACTGATATTTGTCTTCGATGATCAGGCTATCGGGGAAGTTCACGCCCGCCGCCTTCACAGCGATCACCACTTCGCCCTCGCCCGCCACCGGATCGGGAAGGTCGGCGTATTCGAGCGCCTCCGGCGGGCCGACTTTAGTGCTGAGCAGTGCTTTCATGGTGAGCGCCTCTTGGATGCCGCCGACCCCCGGCGTAAATGCCTTCTAGCCCACTCGGCACGGTCGAGGACGGTGTGGGCGGCATCGTGGCGACGGCGCTCTGGGGTCGCGCGGGGCTCGCCTATTTTTGGGAACTGGCCGACGTCACCGACCAGATCGATGGCTTCATCCCCACCGCCACGCTGATCGGGCTCTATGTCGGCTGGCGCGAGGGCCATATCGGCTCGCGCGCCCGCCCAGCGCCGATCGAACCGAACTAGCACTGTCCCTGAAGCGAGCTATAGACGGCGCATGACATCAACTTGGTCCCTGGCTTTGCACGGCGGCGCCGGCGCCATCGCCGAACGTGTCTATCAGGCGGAGGAAGCGCACATGGCCGCCCTGCTCGAACAGGGCGCGGCGATGCTTGCGCGCGGCGAGAGCGCGCTCGATGTGGTGACGGCGATGGCCGAAGCGTTGGAAGCCAGCGGGCTGCACCAAGCCGGCAAGGGCGCGGCACCCAACGCCAACGGTATCGTCGAGCTCGACGCCTCGATCATGGATGGGCCAACGCGTGCAGCGGGCGGGGTCGCGGCGCTGCAAGGGTTTCTCTCGCCGGTTCGTGTCGCGCGCGGCGTGATGGAAAAGACCAAGCACGTGCTTCTGGTCGGCGACGGCGCGGTTGAGTTCGCGGCGGCCAATGACTTCGCACGCGTTGACAACCCGGATGCCTACTACAAGACCGCAGCGAGCGGACTGGCGAGCATCGACGCCAAGATGGGTACGATCGGCGCGGTGGCGCTCGACACGTCCGGGCGCTTGGCGGCTGCGACATCGACCGGCGGCTTGCGGGGCAAGATGCCGGGCCGGGTTGGCGACACGCCGATCATCGGCGCCGGCTGTTGGGCAGACGAGCGTGCGGCGGTTTCTTGCACGGGCCTCGGCGAATATTTCATGCGCGTGAACGCGGCGGCCGACGTTTCGGCGCGCATCGCCTATGCGGGCCAAACCCTGGACGAGGCGGCGTTTGGCGTAATCGAGGACGTGCGCAAGCTAGGCGGTTCGGGCGGTTTGATCGCGGTCGACGCCAAGGGCCACATTGCCACCCCGTTCATCAGCCAAGGTATGAAACGGGGAATCGCTTCCTCCTCCGGACTGCGGGAAGTGAAAACATTCAGGTGAGCCGATGAGACAGCTTCTGGTTCTTGTGAGTTTTGCAGCTTTGGCGGCGTGTACAACGCCGGGCGACGCCGCTTCGAGTCAAATCCAGTGGCGCTGCGACGGCGGTGCGGCGTTCAGCATGCATTTGAGCCATGAAGGCAATGCTGAAGTGTTCGCGGGTGGACGCACCTACACCCTGCCCGGCGTCATTGCCGGTTCGGGCACGCGCTACACGGACGGCACTGTTGAGTACTGGGAGCATGGCAGCGAGGCGATGCTGAACGGCGCGGCTGGCGGGCCGTACACCAATTGTCACCGCTGAGATGATGCGATGAAGCGCCTCCTCGCCCTTGCATGCTTCGCTGCGCTCGCAGCGTGCTCGACGGGAGGCGCTCTCTTAGGTGGAGGCGGAAGCGTCGGCGGACGCTTCGCCTGGCATTGCGACGGCGGCCATTCCTTCACCGTTGGCTTCACGCGCAACAGCGCCCTGGTTTCCGTGAATGGCCGCATTTACAACCTCGTGCATGCGCAATCCGCTTCTGGCGCGCGCTATTCGAACGGCTCGGTCGAGTATTGGGAGCACGCCGGTCAAGTGCAGCTCTCCGGGATCGCCGGCGGCCCGTACGTGAATTGTCGCAGGCGTTGATGGTCGGCCCCATCGCCCTCGCGCTTCTTATGTCGGCGCCGGCCGCCGTTGAGCACTTGAGTTGGCAAGTGCAGAAACTCAGTTGTGGAGAAGCAAGCGGCACCGATCCGATCTACGCCGATATCTGCAAGCGCGGGCCGCCTGGATCCCAGCTTTGGATATTTCGCTGCAACGGCATCGAGTCTGGTGTCGCAGGTCCTCTGGAGGCGCTCGTTACAGCAGAGCGCTCCCTTCGTGCCGCTTGCCTTGCGAAGGCACACTGATTGATGCGCGGATATTTTGGCATTGGGGCGGAGGAGATGTCGAAGCCGATGAATCTCGGCGCGCTGATGCGCACCGCGCACGCCTTCGGTTCGAGCTTCTTTTTCACCATCAACGCGCACCCGAAGGTGCGCGAGGCCTATAACAGCGACACTTCGCGCAGCTTCGACCACATGCCCTACTACGCTTGGGACACTCTCGATGCGATGCGGTTGCCGCGCGGCTGCGTGCTGGTGGGCGTGGAGCTGACAGACGACGCCGTGGAGCTGCCGCGCTTCCAGCACCCGAGCGCAGCAGCCTACGTGCTCGGCCGCGAGCGCGGTTCGTTGTCGCCAGCGCTGCTGGCGCGGTGCAAACACGTGGTGAAAATCCCGACCAAGTTCTGTTTGAACGTCGGATTAGCCGGCGCGCTGGTGATGTACGATCGCTTGCTCGCGCACGGTGGCTATCCCGCGCGCCCGATCATGCCGGGCGGACCAAAGCTTGAAATGATGGAGACGCTGAAGCCAAAGCGCGACAGCTACGGGTGAATGTAGACGTAGCGGACGCGCGGCGTCGCCACGAGCGACCAGATCAGCGCCACCCACCAGAACACGATCGTCCAGCCCAGGAAGAAATTGAGAAGGAAAACGCCAATCGGGCTCGCGCCACGCGCGATCGCGATGATCGTTGGGATGAAGAACAGGACCAGCAGTGTCAGCATGGGCGTGGACCTCGCTACGCCCATAAGTATGCAGCGTCGCGCCCAGACACAAGTTGCCCCTCGCCAGCCAAGGCGAGGGGCTTGTTACATGATTACGTTTTGGCTGAGCTAGCTTTTGACGACGTCACCCGCCTGCTGCCCCTTTAGCACCGGCCACTGCGCGAAGGCGAACCAGATGATCAGGACGACGTTGGCGAGTGGAACGAGCAACAGAAGCGACAAGGCGCCGGAATAGCCCGCCTTCGAAAAGATCTTCCAATAGCAAAAAATGAAAAA
>JACQAC010000201.1 GCA_016195245.1 Pseudomonadota bacterium | reverse complement strand
TAGTGATTGCGGATGATGCCGAGTTCGTAGGGAATGCCGCTCTCAGCCGCGAATCCCATCGCCGCTGGCACGCCGGAGTCTGGCACCGGCACGATCACGTCCGCCTTGACGCCCGTCTCTTGCGCCAATTTGCGCCCCATACGCTTGCGGATGTCGTAGACGGAGCGGCCATCGATCACCGAGTCTGGGCGTGAGAAATACACAAACTCGAAAATGCACGGCCGCGCCGGACGCTTCGGAAATGGGAAATGGCTATCGAGTTTGATCTCGCCGTTCTTGCCGCGCGTGGCGACGACAACCTCACCCGGCTCAATCGAGCGCACGAACTTGGCGCCGATCATGTCGAGTGCGCAGGTTTCCGACGCAAGGATCGGCGCGCCGTCGCGGTCGCCCAGCACCAGTGGGCGAATGCCGATGGGATCGCGGGCGCCGATCAGCATGTTGTTGGTGAGGCAAACGATGGCGTAGGCGCCTTGGATGTCGTGCAAGGCTTCCACGAAGCGATCGACCACCTTGGCGCGGCGCGAACGGGCGATCAGCTGCAGGATGCACTCAGTGTCGGAGGTTGATTGGAAAATCGCGCCTTCCTCGACGAGGCGTTCGCGCAGGTCGCGAGAGTTGGTGAGGTTGCCGTTGTGGGCGACGGCGAAGCCGCCGAGCGCCAGGTCCGCGAATAGCGGCTGCACGTTGCGAAGAATGGTGCCGCCCTGGGTGGCGTAACGAGTGTGGCCAATGGCGGAGGCGCCCGGCAGGCGGCGCGGGACGTCCGGGCCCGAGAAGTTCTCGCCGACGAGGCCCAGATGGCGTTCGTGATGGAAGCGCTTGCCGTCATACGAGACGACGCCGCAGCCCTCCTGGCCGCGATGTTGTAAGCCGTGCAGACCGAGTGCGGTGAGAACTGAAGCGTCCTCGCTGCCGAATACCCCGAACACGCCGCATTCTTCGCGCGGCTTGTCGTCATCGGCCCATTTGTCTGCCAGCTCCGCCGGCGCCTGATCGAAACGTAGGATGCGCTCGGCGGTCATATTGCTCCTCAGGGCGTGCCCTGGTTAGGGGCGGGCTGGGGCGGCGGAATCGGAGCCGACTCGCCTCGTTGCCTGTCAATCATATCACGTGCGCGGTCACGAGCCTGCGGCAGCGCCGCTTCCATCACTTTGGCTACACCCTCATAGATAGGGTAGGTCCGCGCTCCGCGAATAGCGTCCTGCATCGGATCGGCAGGCGTTGTTGCATCGGTGGGTTGCGCCTGGCGAATGACAAGCACCAGGAGCGACACCACCAGGATGCCCCGCAGGATGCCAAAGGCGAGACCGGCGGCGCGATCGAAGGAACCAATTTCCGTTGATTGGTGAGCTTCCTTGGCGACGAACGAGGTGATCACGGTGATCACTATGAACACAACGAGGAAGATGATGAGACCCGCCACCACGGCGGCTAGCCAGCCGGACAGCGGCGTGAATTGCTCAACCAGCGGACGGCCCATGTTCGCGAAAAACAGCGAGGCGATAAAGCCGCCTATGAAAGCGATGATGGAAAAGATTTCGCGGATGAGACCGCGTGCGAAGGCCATGACGCCCGAAAGACCCAGCACCACGAGGGCGGCAAAGTCGAACCAAGTGAACCCGAGATCCATCGGCCCATGTCTCCCCTTCAAGCGTCCCGGCGGGTCGCCGTGAACGTCCGCACCCGCACTTCCTGGCGGGTGGCTGTCCCAAGCGAACCGAGTGGTAGCGGCCCAAGCGGGCAAAGAAAAGACCGAGCCGTGACACTGTTGCTCCGCCCCCGCAACGACGGAGCTACTTGTGGTTTAAGGGCCCCGGCCGGGGGCGGGCGAGATCGCCTGCGCCAGCTCGCCGATGTGCCCGATGGCACGCAGCCGGAGGTCGTGCTTGGCGCCTTTCTTCGATGGTGGTGCGAACGCCGCTTCGAAGCCAAGTTTGGCGGCCTCCTTCAGCCTCAGATCGGCGCGGCCGGCCGCGCGCACTTCGCCCGACAGCGCCACCTCGCCGAACACCACGCAATTCGTAGGAAGCGGTTCGTCGGTAAGCGCTGAGATGAGCGCCGCCGCAACAGCGAGATCGGCCGCCGGTTCGGTGATGCGCAGACCGCCGGCGACTGAGAGGTACACATCGCGGCCCGCGAATGAGAGTCCGCAGCGCGTTTCAAGCACGGCTAGGATCATCGCCAAGCGGGCGGAGTCCCAACCAACAATGGCTCGGCGCGGCGTGCCGTAAGCGCTTGCCGCGACCAACGCCTGTATTTCCACCAATACTGGTCGCGAACCCTCGATGCCTGCGAACACGGCTGCGCCGCTCGCACGTCGCCCGGTGGTGCCGAGAAAAAGCGCGGACGGGTTGGGCGTTTCCACCAATCCGGCATCCACCATTTCAAACACGCCAATCTCGTCGGTGGGCCCAAAGCGGTTCTTCACGGCGCGCAAGATGCGGAACGGTAGTCCCCGCTCGCCTTCAAAATAGATCACCGCATCAACGAGGTGTTCGACCACGCGCGGGCCAGCGATCTGCCCGTCCTTGGTAACATGGCCGACGAGAATGAGGATGGCGCCAGATTTCTTCGCGAAGCGCACCAGCTCGTGTGCGCAGGCGCGCACTTGCGCAACCGTGCCCGGCGCAGCTTCAACGCCATCCGCCCACAGGGTCTGAATGGAATCGACGATGACCACGTCTGGTTTCGCGACTTTGAGCCCATCCAGGATTTTGCGCAGATCGGTCTCCGCGGCGAGGCTCACCGGCGCATCCGCCGCCTTTAGCCGCCGCGCGCGGTCCTGCACCTGCGCTTCGGCTTCCTCACCTGTGACGTACGCCACTGAGTGTCCGCGCCGGGCGAGAGCCGCGGCGGCTTGCAGGAGCAGCGTCGATTTGCCGACGCCCGGGTCGCCGCCCACCAGGATGGCCGAAGCGGGTACAAGCCCGCCGCCGCAGACCCGATCCAGTTCTGAGATGCCGGTGGCCAAACGTTGCGCAGGCTCGGCGTCACCCGCCAATTCCACGAAAGCGAGCTTCGATCCCTTCCTTCCGGTTGGCGCCGACAGCGCCCCCGGCACGACCGAGCGAACCGCCGTCTCTTCGACCAGTGCGTTCCACTCGCCGCAGGCTTCGCATTTGCCTGCCCATTTGCGGCTCATGGCGCCGCAGGCTTGGCAGGCGTAAAGGGTTTGAGGCTGAGCCATGGGGTTTAAAATGTGTCCTGCGCGGCAGCCAACCCATTTACGGGCCGCGTCCGCTTTGCTGAGACAGTGAAATGATTCTTGTCATTCCAGACGTTCTTAGCGACGACCAAGTCAAGCAAGTGCGCGCCAAGCTCACGACCGTGAAGTTTGTGGATGGTGCGCAAACGGCCGGGGCCGTCGCCAAGCAGGTGAAGAACAATCTGCAAGCCGATATGAACACGCCGGAATATGGACAGTTGAACAGCTGGATCCTGCCGATCATCGGCAACAATCAGATGTTTGAAACCGCATGCATGCCGCTGAAATTTACGCGCGTGCGCTTTAGCCGCTATCGCGACAACATGACATACGGCGCCCATATCGATGAGCCCATGATGGGCGAGATTCGCACCGACATTTCCTTCACGCTCTTTCTGGCCGAGCCCGAAGATTATGCCGGCGGCGAGCTTATTATGCATGAGGCTGGCGGCGATCGCGCGTTCAAACTGAGGGCGGGCCACATGATCGCGTACCCTTCCACGACGCTGCATCGCGTCGCGCCGGTAACACAAGGCGAGCGGCTGGTCGCGTTTGGTTGGGCGCAAAGCTTGGTGCGTGACGCTGCCCATCGAGAGACGTTGTTCGATTTGAGTCAGGCCCGAATGAGCCTTCTTGAGCGGCCGGGCTGCGAACGCGAGGGCGACTTGGTGGCCAAGTCCCGCAGCAACCTGCTGCGCATGTGGGCGGAGCCCTAGCGCCATTTGAAACCTGCGGAATCCAATAGAACAAAGATAGAACATTTGGCGGTGGTAGGCAAGAGGGCCGCGGGATGCGATGGAGGCGGCGGGGGTTTCATGCGCCGCGCCATCATCGCTCTTGCTGGGTTGCTTGCGAGTTGCGGTCAGCCAGCCACAACAACGACAAACGCGACCGAGACAGTCGCACAAACCGACAATCCGCCGGCTGTCGAACTTGATGCCCCCTCGGTGGAGCATCGAGCCCTCGTTGGACAATGGTCGTTCGACCGGAGTTGCGGCCTCTACGATCTGGTTTTGAACGCCGATGGGTCTGCGACCTTCTTTGATTATACAGTCGATCCCGTCGTCACTAACATCGGCACCTGGGCTGACGCGGGAAACCACCGCACAACACTGACGTTGCGCCGAGCGGGGCGAGACGGAGCGCCATCAGGCGATGCCACGACTTACAATCTGGATGTAACTGCGAGGGTGACCGACGATCTCTCCGCGTTCTTCGGCCCGAACGGCGCGACGCAGCGCACGATCAACGCCAAACGCTGCCCTGAAGAGGATCGCGAATAGATGACGACCGTTTATGACTTCACCGCTCGTGACATTGACGGCAACGAGCGCTCGCTATTGGAGTTTCGCGGCAAGCTCTTGCTGATCGTGAACGTGGCCAGCCAGTGCGGGTTCACGCCGCAGTATAAGGGACTGGAAGAACTGCATCGCAAGTACGCGGATAAGGGCGTCGAGGTGCTGGGGTTTCCATGCAATCAGTTTGGCAAGCAGGAGCCGGGCGACGCCGCGGAGATCAAGGATTTCTGTTCCACCATGTACGATGTGACGTTTCCGGTGTTTGCCAAGATCGATGTGAACGGTGCGCAAGCGCATCCGCTTTACAATTACCTGACACGGGAAAAGGGCGGTGGCTTGCTTGGCCGCGGCATCAAATGGAATTTCACCAAGTTCTTGATTGGCCGCGATGGACACGTGCTTGGACGCTTCGCGCCGACGTTCACGCCAGAGCAGCTCGATGGCGTGATCGCGAGGGCGCTCTAGAGAGCATCAAACAACAGCCTGAATGGGCCCATCGGCGCGGCCAGCGACGAATTGGTCGACCATAGCGTTGCCGCTGGAATCGATCGTGCTGGCCGGACCGCGCCAGACGATCTTGCCAGCGTAAAGCATGGCGATTTCGTCGGCGATCTTGCGCGCGCTCGCCATGTCGTGGGTGATGGAGACGGCGGCGCAGCCGAGGTCTCTCACCATGTCGATGATGAGATCGTTGATGGCGTCGGCGGTGATCGGGTCAAGGCCGGTGGTGGGTTCGTCGAAGAACAGGATGTCGGGCTTGGCGATGATGGCGCGAGCGAGACCGGCGCGTTTTTGCATGCCGCCGGAGAGTTCGATTGGCCGTACGTCAGCGAATTCGGGCGCCAGCCGCACTTTGCGCATGGCTTCGATGGCGCGTTCGCGGGCGTCCTTGCGCGAAACGCCGTCGGCGTAGAGCAGACGGAACGCGATGTTTTCCCAGACGGTGAGGCTGTCGAACAGTGCAGCGCCCTGAAATAGCATGCCGAACTTGCGCATTATTTTAGCGCGGATTTCGGCGGGCATGCTGGTGACGTCGGCGCCATCCACAAGCACCTGGCCAGCGTCAGGCTTCATTAAGCCGAGTGCGCATTTCAACGTCACGGATTTGCCGACGCCCGAGCCGCCGATGATAACGAGCGACTTGCCCGGCGCCACGTCGATATCGACGCCGTCGAGCACTTGGCGCCCGCGCAGCCGCTTCTTGATACCGATGAGTTGGAGTTTTGGCGTGCTCATTCAAACGCGCCTTCATTGTAGCGAAAGGCGTTACCTGACGGATCTACCCAAACACCGTCGCAATGCTCCGCAATCGCGCGCGTGACCTGTTCCAGCATCAGATATCCCGAAGGCGACGCTTCGATTGGTTCAAGACCCAATCCAATCATATAGCGGGCGTCGGGCAATTTTTCCGCAACGGCGTCGTCTGCTTCCCCTTCTTCGAGCGATTGAACAGATATCAGCCAACCTTCGCCTTCGAATTGATACTCCGTGCCGAACTCCGATGAGTACGTTTTCCAGGAGGTGCTTTGCGGTAGGCAATCTAGGAGCGTTACCTGCTTCGCGCTCCAGATCGCAAGATCCATGCTCATCGCATCACTCCACGAAAAACGCTGTGATGAGATAGTTGACCGCGAGGATCAGCACGATCGAACCGACCACGGCGTTGGTGGTAGCGCGGCCAACGCCGAGTGCCCCGCCTTGGCTGTTGTAGCCCTGATATGAACCGACGGTGGCGATGATGAAGCCGAACACAGCTGCCTTAGTGAGGCCGAGGATGATGTCTTGCGGTTCCATGAACTGGAAGGTGTTGCGCAGATAGATGGCGCCGTTGAAGTGCAGGCTGTTCACCGCGACAAGGTAGCCGCCCATGACGCCGATAATGTCTGCGACGGCGACGAGAATGGGCAGGCACAATGTTGCCGCCAAAACGCGTGGGGCCACGAGGAAGCGGAACGGATCGGTGGAGAGCGTCGTCATCGCGTCGATTTGTTCGGTGACGCGCATGGTGCCGATCTCGGCGGCTATCCCCGCGCTGACGCGGCCGGCGAGCATGAGGCCTGCGAGCACCGGTCCGAGTTCGCGTGTGATGCCCAGCACCACGATGTTCGGCACGAATTGCTCGGCGTTGAAGCGTGCGCCGCCGACATAGATGTTGAGCGCCAACGCTGCGCCAATGAATACGGCGGTCAGGCCGATCACCGGCAGCGAGAAATAGCCCACTTGAGCGCATTGGCGCCAAAACTGTCCAACAAAAATCGGCGGCGCGAAGCACGACGCGACCGCACGGCCGACAAACGCGGCGAAGCGGCCTATCTCCGCGAGCACGCCGATGACGACGCGCCCAATAGGTGCGAACGGATTGATCAAGCCTTCGCTCCGCTTCGCCGCACCGTGCCGGCGAACGTCGTCAGGATTTCGTAGGGCGCCGTGCCCGCGAGGCGAGCGACATCGTCGACGTGCGCGTGCTCGCCGAGGAATTCCACCATCGCGCCGGGGTGTGCTTCGGCGCAAGCGGTGACGTCCAGGATCGTGTAGTCCATCGAAACGCGCCCAAGGATCGGGCGCTTCTGGCCCGCCAGCACGCCATAGCCGCGCCCGCCGAGCAAACGCAACAAGCCGTCGGCGTAGCCAATCGCCACGGTGGCGGTGCGCATCTTCTTGGGCGCGGTGAAGGTCGCGCCATAGCCGAACGTTTCGCCCGCATCGACATCGCGGACTTGCAGGATGGGCGCTTCGACGGTGGCGGCGGTGGCAAGCCTCGGATTATCGGCATCCAGGGCGCCAGAACCGTAGAGGCCGACGCCGATGCGGATGAGGTCGAATTGATAGTCGCTGCCGATCAGCGCGCCGCCTGTTGCGGCGAGGCTGCGCGGCGCCTTTGGAAACAACGTCGCCGCGTCGATGAAGCGCGTGCGTTGTTCGGCGTTCATCGGATGCTTCACATCGGACGAGCAGGCGAGGTGGCTCATCACCAGCGCTAGCGTCACGTCCTTCAGCGCGACGGACGCCATCGCCAATTCGTTTGGCGCGACGCCGAGACGGTTCATGCCCGTGTCGATGTGCAGCGCCGCCGGGCCGCGCGCGTCCCACAGTTTGATCTGCGGCAGCGAGTTCAGCACCGGCGTGAGTTTCGCCGCGGCGAACTGCGCGACATCGCTTTCAGCGGGGCCGTTGAGGACGAGAATTTGGGGTCCCTCGCCAATCGCTTTCCGCACTGCGATGGCTTCGGCAGTGGTCGCAGTGAAAAACACGCGCGCACCGGCG
>JACQAC010000044.1 GCA_016195245.1 Pseudomonadota bacterium | reverse complement strand
TGAGCAGGCCGTAGAGATGGGCTTGATTGCAGTGTTTGGCGCTGCCTGGGTTGCAAGCCGCAAACATCTCGGCCGCAGCGCGTGGCCCGGTGTCATCTTCATAACATTTCTCGTGGCGCTACAGATCGTAGCCATGTTCATGCCGCCAGCCGTCGGTCAGCTGGGCGTCCAATCCGGGGTAACAATCTTGGCGGTCTATGTTCTCGTGATAGCGGTTGCGGCGCTCGTCGATTTGCGTGGCAAAACGCGCGCATGACCGAACGCTCGATCTCGGCGGAGAACCTGTTGCGGGTCGAGTTTTGGCGCGCCTTCGCACCCCTGCTCCATGTCGGCGAAATCTCGCCCGCACCTGCGACCACGCCGCTACAATCCTTCGAACGTCTTGGACGCCGTCTCGCCCACGATGGATATTTTTCAGACCGCGACGTGCGCTTAGAACAACTGGCCCCGACCCTTGGCCAGACAATTAGGGCGCTGGTCGCGTTCGGTCTGCCGACTGTTCTGGTTTGGGCCTACGACGAACCCTGGGAGTGCTTCCGGCGACTGAGCGGCGTGATCGGGCACTTCCTCGGTCCAAACTACAAGGCGCTCCCCGCGTTCTGGGCATGGCACGTTGATCCGAAGAACGGCGAGGCTGGGTGGAGACCGCACCGCGATAAGAAGCAAAGCCTCACGCCTGATGGATCGCCGCTTTCGCTGACCTGTTGGATCCCGTTGAGTGAGGCCACGCCGCTAAACAGCTGCATATATGTCATTCCAGCGTATCTCGATCCCAACTATCGGCGCACCGACGAAGCGGAACCCACTTACCCGCACCTAGCGCGCGCGCTTCCGGCCAAACCCGGCGACTTTTTCATCTGGAACCAGGTGGTCCTGCATTGGGGCGGCATGACCAGCGAGTTTGCGGATGAACCGCGCATGAGCATGGCGCTCGAGTTTCAGCGTGGAGATATCGCGCCGTTTCAGCAGCCGCTTCTCGATCACTCCAAACTACCGTCGTTTGCGGACCGCGTCCGCCTTATCGCGCATCAGATCCTCCAGTACACACACATGTATGCGGTGCCGCAAAAACACGTTCAGCTCGCGCAGTTCCTGAAGGATGCGCCGCTGGACGCGGCTTAAGAGCTCAATTTTGCCCAGGCGTCTTCGTCAATCACTTTGACGCCGAGTTTTTCGGCCTCTGCGAGCTTCGAGCCAGCGCCCGGTCCAGCGACAACGAGATCGGTATTCTTGGAAACGCTGCCTGAGACCTTGGCGCCCAACGCAATGGCGCGCGCCTTAGCTTCGTCACGGGTCATTTGTTCGAGCGTACCGGTGAAGACGATGGTCATTCCGGCGACTTTGCTAGTTGTGGCCGCGCGGGGCTGATCCTTGACGGTGACTTCGTTCAGAAGCCGTTTCAGGGCGTCGGTGTTGTGCTTCTCGGCAAAGAAATCGACGAGGTGATCCGCGGCGACCGGCCCAACGCCGTCGATGCGGCCGAGTTCAAGATAATCGTCGCCCGGCGCTTCCCTTGCCGCCGCCTTAATTGCAGCGATCGCCTCAGAGATCGAGCCAAACGCTTCGATCAAGTTCGCCCATGCCTTTGAAGAGACGCCCCTTATCTTCGGACCTTCGCCATCCTCAAACAGATCGCCATGCGACACTCTTAACGTTGGCGCGGATTCGATCAGCGCTGCGCGTGCGCCGGCGCCAATGCCAGGCACGCGCTCCAGCGCTTCATACGCCTCGCCTGGCCGCGTCCTCACCGCCGCGCGCACCGCCAACTCGAAAGCTTCCCAGCTCTCGAAACGCCGCGCGATAACGCCGGCGGTGGTTTCGCCGATGTCGCGGATGCCAAGCGCGAAGAGGAAGCGCGCGAACTCTGGAGCACGGCGCGCTTCGACCGAGGCCAGCAGATTAGTGACGCTCTTTTCGCCGTAACCCTCGCGCGTCATCAGTTCGCCGCGGTGTTTCGCAAGGCAGAAAATGTCGGCGGGTTCCTTCATCCAGCCAAGCTCGTGGAATTCCTCGATCTGCTTGGCGCCGAGACCATCGACATCCATCGCGCGACGCGCCACGAAATGGATCAACCGCTCCACCACTTGCGCAGGACAATTCAGGCCGCCCGTGCAGCGTGCGATGACGCCCTCCTCGCCCGGCTCCAATTCACGCGCCACGCGGCTGCCGCAGACGGGACAGGTGTCAGGGAACTGATATTTGCGCGCGCCCTTGGGCCGTTTCTCCAAGAGCACGTCGACGATCTGTGGGATCACATCGCCAGCGCGCTGCACGATAACAGTGTCTCCGACGCGCAGATCCTTGCCGCCGCGAACGGGCGCTCCATCAGCGCCGACCCCGCGGATATAGTCGGCATTGTGCAGGGTCACGTTGGCGACGGTGACGCCGCCGACGAACACCGGTTTCAAGCGTCCAACCGGAGTGAGCGCCCCAGTACGACCGACCTGGATGTCGATGCCTTCAAGCGTCGTCGTTTGCTGTTCAGCAGCGAATTTGTGGGCGATCGCCCAGCGCGGACTGCGGGAGACGAAACCGAGACGACCTTGCAGCGCTAGCGAATCCACTTTGTAGACAACGCCGTCGATTTCATAGGGGAGTCTGGATCTGCCTTCATGGATGCGCGCATATTCCGTCAGCAGCGCCTCAGCGTTCTTGCAGCGAACGATGCCGGCCAGCGGAAAGCCGAGCTTGGCCAAACGCTGCATGGCTTCGAATTGCGTCTCGGCCAGCGGCTCGGAAAGTTCACCCCAACCGTGCGCGAAGAAGCGCAGAGGCCGTGAGGCGGTGATTTTCGGATCGAGCTGCCGCAGTGCGCCGGCGGCGGAATTGCGCGGATTAACGTAGATCTCTTTGCCGTCCTTCTCGAGCCCCGCGTTCATCTTCGCGAACGCCGCCTTTTCCATATAAACCTCGCCGCGCACTTCGAGCACGGCCGGCGCGCCTTTGATCGCATGCGGGATGTCGGCGATGGTGCGCAAATTGGCGGTAACGTCCTCGCCTTCGCGGCCGTCGCCGCGCGTGGCGCCCTGAACGAATTTTCCGCGCTCATAACGCAGCGAGGCCGAGAGCCCGTCGATCTTTGGTTCCGCCGTGACGATCGGAGGAGTGGCAAGATTGAGAAAGCGCTGCACACGCTGGACAAAGGCCTGCGCGTCTTCGGGATCAAAGGCGTTGTCGAGCGACAACATGGGCACGGCATGGCGAACCTTGCCGAACTTTTCTGCCGGTGCTGAGCCGACGCGAGCGCTCGGGCTGTTTTCGCGCACCAAGTCCGGGAAACGCGCCTCGATCGCGGAATTGCGTTTGCGAAGCGTGTCGTACTCGGCGTCGGTTAGCTCCGGCGCGTCCTTGGAATAATACAGCTTGTCATGACGTGCGATCTCATCAGCGAGACGCGCCAGCTCCGCCTCTGCTTCCTTTGCCGTCAGCTTGTCGACTGCCTTGTCGCTCACACGGCCTCCCCGACGAGGAGAGTTAGAATACTGCGCCGAAGGTGCGGCTGAGCCAACCGCGGCGACGCGCCTCCTCCGTGTTTACCTGCTGGACGTTGTGCTGCTGCATGAGCGCATAGGTGCGCTGATACCAGGGGCTGCCCGGAAAGTTGTAGCCCAGGATCGCCGCCATGCGCTGCGCTTCGTCGGTCATGCCGATCGAGAGATAAGCCTCAACGAGACGATGCAAGGCTTCCGGCACATGCGAAGTGCGCTGAAAGTTCGGATTCTCAATCACGTTGCGGAAGCGGTTGATCGCCGCGAGATGCTGGTCGCGCGTGAGATAGAAACGGCCGATCTCCATCTCCTTGCCGGCCAGCTGGTCATAGACCATGTCGATCTTCAGACGCGCATCACGCGCATAGGTGCTCGTTGGAAAGCGGCGAACGACATCATTGAGCGCGGCGAGTGCGCGTTCGGTCGTGCCCTGGTCACGACCAACGTCGACAATACGCTCAAAGTGGCAGACGGCGATCAGATAGTAGGCGTACGGCGCACTGTCATTACCCGGGTGCAGCGAGATGAAGCGCTGCGCGGCTTCGATCGCTGGATCGTACTCGTTGGCCTGGTAATGCGCATACGCTTCCATCAGGATCGCGCGGCGCGCCCACGAAGAATATGGGTGTTGGCGTTCCACCTCCTGGAACGCAGCTACAGCTTCGGGCCAGCGACCGCGATCCAGGTAGTTGCCGCCAGTGTTGTAGAGGCGTTCAACGGGCTCGTCGTTGTATTGAACTGCTTCGCGGGTATTGCGGCTGTTGGCGCACGCGCCCAGTCCCGCCGCCAAAATCGCAAGAGCGACGGCGCGGGTGACGTGCTTCATGCGTGGGCTCATCAACCTGCCTCTTCCTCGAACGAATCCGGCGTCCCCCGCCGTCCCCTTTTTCGCCTGATACAGGACAACAGGCCGGGCGCAAAGCGCCTGCGGCTGTGGGACGAGCGGGAAGCCTCAGCTGGCCGCGGCGACCAAGGCGGCGGCAGCCCCCTGCTCGACGGAACGGCTGGCGCCAACATCCCAACGCCATGCTTCCGGCGTATCCAAAAGGGCGCGCACGAGCCGAGCGTTAAGGGCATGGCCAGGCTGGTCCGCCACAAAGCGGCCACAAATCGGCGCGCCCGCAAGAGCAAGATCGCCCACGGCGTCAAGCAGCTTGTGGCGCACGAATTCGTCGTCGAAGCGAAGCCCCTCCGGATTTACAACCTTGCCGGCGTCCACGACCAGCGTGTTGGCCATTGAAGCGCCTCGGCCGAGGCCCGCTGCGCGCATCGTTTCGACATCCGACAAAAAGCCGAAGGTGCGCGCGTCGGCGATTTCGCCAAGGAAACTTTGCGGCGTCAGGTCGACATGGCGGCGCTGCACCCCAATCGCCGGATCGGCGAAGCGGATGGTGACATCCAGGTGCAGGCCGTCGAAATCCACAGCCGGCAGCAGGGCGGCGCTCTTGGCGCCCATGCGCACTTCGATCGGCTCAAGAATACGGATCATGCGCTGGGTGGCGGATTGAACCTTCACACCGGCGTTGTTCAGCAGCTGCACGAACGGCGCAGACGACCCATCGAGGATCGGCAGTTCCGGGCCGTCAGCTTCAACGATGAGATTGTCGATTCCTAATCCCGCGCAGGCTGACATCAGGTGCTCAACCGTGCCCATTTCAGCGCCGGCGGCATTGCGTAGCGTGGTGCAATTGCGGGTGTCGCCGACGCTATCAGCGTGGCCACGGATGACGTTATCGCTTCCGCGCAGATCGGAGCGTACGAACACAATGCCGGTATCGATTGGCGCAGGCGTCAGAGCCAAACGCACGTGCGCCCCGGAATGAACACCCACGCCCGCACACATGGCAGGCCCGGCGATAGTTTGTTGACGGCGCAACGAATTCACCCCTTCGTCCCCCAAGGGCTTATGGATCCCCCGACCCAAAGCTCCTGTAAGGCGAGAGTTCCCACCTGGACAACACACGTTGCGTTACGGTTTGTGACTGTTAACCAGTGCGGCGGAAGAGATTGAAAAAATGGGCAAAGATCAGCCGTCCGCACCCCATCCGGACGATCCAGATGCTTTGATTGCGGAAGCGCGTCTCAAGGGCCCCGGCGCCACGCTAGCGGCGCGGCGTGCGGCGGTCCTAGCGGAGGTCCGTGACCCGGCATTGGCCCGGGAAGCGCTGGCGTTGGCGGTTCAGATGGAGCCGCGAGATCCGGCGCCTCGCCTGGCGCTGGCGCGGCTGCACGCCGAAGCGGGCAACCTGGATGCAGCCCGCGCCGAGGCCTCGTTGGTGCTGAAGGACGAGGTGGATGAAGCCGCCCGCGCCCGCGCGGCGTTCCTGCTTGGCGAAATTGCCCGGTTTCGGAATGAGGACGACGCACGCGGCTTCTACGAAACCACTCGACGCATCGAAGAAGCCCTGCTCGCCCGGGATCGTAGCGACCCAACGGCAACGCGCTGGTTTGCGCGGGCGCGCGGACGCTTGGCGGAACTGGATGCGGCGGCCGGCGAGTTCGATCGCGCGCGCACAGGAGCGGAAGGCGCGCTGGCGCTGCTATACGGTTGCGCCTCACAAATTGGCGAAACGCAAGTGATTGCCGCCGACATTGCTGACGGCGAGATGCGCATGGCGGCGTTCGATCTCGACAACGGCAACGCCAATAGTGCGCGCCGCCGTCTCAACGCCGCGATCCAGCGTTATGAAGCCTTGGCTATCACCGAAACGATGGAGCCGCATTGGCGGGCCGTGTTGGCGGATGCTTGGACCCTGGCAGCGGAAGCAGACTACGTGCGCGGCGCGAAACCGGATGCGCGCGCGGCAATCGACAAGGCGCTGCAAGCTCGGCTTGGGCTCGCGAGCCACTTCGGCGAGGCGTGGGCGCTGGCGGGCACATGGCGGGTGCGGGCGGCTTTGCTTGCCGCGATTGACGATCCCGGCAGCGCCACGGAATCGCTGGCGCACGCGCGCGTCATTGCGGAGCGCCTTTACGCGGCCGCACATGGGAGCGAACCGCAGGCGCGGTTTCTTGTCCACACCATGCTGGATCAAGCCGATCACGCACTGCGTGGGCGTGACCTCATTACGGGACGGGACGCCGCGGATTCCGCGCGCAAGGTGTGCGAAGCCTTCGCCTCGATCGAAGGGATCGGACCGATCTGGTTTGCGGAAGCAGCCTCATGCTGGGACCGGCTCGGAGAAACGGCGCGGCTGGCGGCGGTGTCCTCCCAAGTGCAGGACGCGTTCGAACGTTCCGTTCAGTTTCGCCGCATGGCGCTCAGCGCCGATCCCCAAAATGCGCGTTTCAAGCGCAACCTTGCTGCGGGCTTGATCAAAGCCGGCGAGGCGGCGCTCGCAGCTGGCGCGCCGCAGACTGCGCGCGCCGCGTTCGCGGAAAGCACGAGCTTGCGCATCCAGCTCGCGGATGGCGCGCCAAAAGATGCAGCGACGGCGCACATGCTGGCCGTGGCGCTTGAGCGGCTCGGTTTGGCCTCGCGCGCCTGTGGAGACACGCAAGGCGCGCGCGCCGCGTGGGAGGAAGAGCTTGATCTGACGAGTCGCATATTCGGCGATGACAACAATCTCGAAGCGCTTCGCTTCCGCGCCATTGTCGAAGGTCACCTCGCCGGCCTCGGCGGCGCAGATGCGGACACGCGGAGGCGCTCCGCGCTGAGCCGCCTCGACACGCTCGCCCAAGCAGGCGTCCTCTCGGCGCAGGAAGCAGCGCTACGTAAACAATTGTGGTCGAACTGAAAAATGCCGCGCCGCTAGCGCGGATTCATCTGACGGCGCAGGAAAGCTGGAATTTCCAGCTCTTCGTCGAGCGACGGATCGCGAACGCGTTCGTCGCGCGTGCTCGGCAATGGCCCATCTTCGCTATCACCGAACTCCCGCGGGACGCCGCTCCGGAACGTCATCGTTCGCGAAGCTGGGGCGCGCTTCTTCATAGTTCTCGCGCGGCGCAGGACGCGGCGCGGGTTCGTGCGGCTGTTCTATCGGCCGCGTCACGAGCGGACGGCGCACCGGCGTTTCGGCGGCGCGGCGCGCCGGTTCAACGACCGTTTGCTGGGTGACGATGGCTTCGTCATCGATGCCGGTAGCGACCACCGACACGCGGATCGAGCCTTCGAGCGTCTCATCGAAAGTCGACCCAAGAATGATGTTGGCGTTGGGATCGACTTCAGCGCGGATTTCATTGGCGGCTTGATCGACTTCGTACAGCGTCATGTCGAAGCCGCCGGTGATGTTGATCAACACGCCCTTGGCGCCGCGCATCGAAACAATATCGAGCAGCGGGTTGGCCATCGCGCCGTGCGCTGCCTCGAGCGCGCGGTTGGAGCCGGCGCCCTCGCCCGTGCCCATCATCGCGGTGCCCATCTCGGCCATCACGGTG
>JACQAC010000043.1 GCA_016195245.1 Pseudomonadota bacterium | reverse complement strand
GCGCGTCATGGTCGCCAAATCCGGCCACTTGTACGTGGACCTGAAAGACGCCAACGCCAGCATCAGCACTGTGATGTTTCGCACAGAGGTGCAGAAGCTGACCTTCAAGCCGGAAGAGGGGCTGGAAGTCGTCGCCGAGGGCCGACTCTCCACGTTCCCCGGCCGTTCGCAGTATCAGCTCATCTGCGACCGCATGGCGCCCGCCGGCGTCGGCGCGCTCTTGGCGCAGCTCGAAAAACTGAAAGCGCGGCTGCAAGCCGAGGGGCTGTTTGCTCCCGCGCGCAAGAAGCCAATCCCGTACTTGCCGCGCACCATCGGTGTAGTGACATCGCCAACTGGCGCGGTGATCCGCGATATTCTGCATCGGCTGCGCGAACGCTTCCCGCGCCGGGTGATCCTGTGGCCGGTTCTCGTGCAGGGCCCGGAAGCCGCCGGCCAAGTCGCGCGCGCCATCAAGGGCTTCAATGCTATCCAAGGCGCCAATCGTCCCGACGTGCTCATCGTCGCGCGCGGCGGCGGGTCGATTGAGGATCTCTGGGCGTTCAACGAAGAGATCGTGGTCCGTGCCGCCGCTGATAGCGAAATCCCGCTAATCAGCGCCGTCGGGCACGAGACCGACACAACGCTGATCGACTTCGCCTCCGATCTCCGTGCGCCCACACCCACCGGCGCTGCAGAAAAGGCGGTGCCTGTGCGCGGCGAACTCATCGAGCGCGTGGGTGTACTCGAAGGACGTTTGAAGGGGGGCCTGGTACGCGGCTTGGAGAAGCGCCGCGTCGAACTGCGCGCTGCCGCCGCGAAACTGCCGCGTCTTGAAACGCTCGTCCAAATTCCGCAACAGCGCTTCGACCGCGCCGCCGAACGCCTCAACGCCGCGCTCGTCACCAACACGCGCGCCGCGCAATCGAAGCTCGACCGCGTCGCCGCGCGCCTTCGGCCTGAAGCGCTCGGTCAAGACATCGCCCGCCGCCGTGATCAGCTCGCGCGCACGACAGCGCGCCTGCGCCCCGCCATCGCTCGCAGTCTGGAAGGTCATCGCAAGCACCTCGACGCCAACGCCCGCATGCTGGAATCGTTGTCGCACAAGAGCGTGCTGGCGCGTGGCTTCGTCATGGTTCACCGCGACGACGGCGTCCTCGTTCGTGCCGCCAAAGATCTGAACGCTGGCGACGCCGTGCAACTCACTTTCGGCGACGGCGACCGCCATGCGGTGATCGAACCGCACGACGAGGCGCCGCGCGAACAGGCATCGGACGCCGTGAGACCGCGCGGCAAACCGAAAACAACAACCAATCAGGGCGATCTTTTCTGAGCACGCGGCTTCGTTTGGCGCCGCAAAGTTGGTTGGGTAGAGTCGGATCACCTGAGGTCAGCGCGGCGCCGTGGCCTTCACAATTCGGAACCAATTTCCCCTTTAGAGTGTTAACTTCGGTCGCTGGGCTCGTTCTAACCACCCTCTGTCGAGGCATCGGGAAGCGAGCTGGGGGACGTCATGGCGGACGTACTCTTTGTTTTTGTTCGAGAAGACGCCGCGCGTGCGCAGGCGCTCGCAGCCCTGTTCGCTGCCGCCGACCATGAGGTCGGCGACGGCCCGATCGACAATGCCGCGCTGGAATTGTGCGGAGCCGCAATTGTCCTGTGGTCTCGCGCCGCGATTGCCTCAAAGTCCTTTCTCGCCACCGCGCAACGCGTGCTGGATTCCGGCAAAGGGGTAGTCGCCAGTTTGGGCCAGCCGCCGCCAGCCTGGGTTGTCGGCAATGCGCCGACGTTCGATCTCTCACGTTGGACCGGTGATTCGGACGATGAAGTGCTTGATCCGCTATTCATGGCGGTCGACTACCGCGTGAACGCCAATCGCGACGATCTCGCGTCCGATCAGCCGCTAGAGGGCCATCTCGCCGGCTGGGTCGCGGATTTGCCCAGTTCACCGTCGGGCGTCGACGCACCCAAGCCAGAAATGCCGCCAGCGCACGAGGTTCTGCCGCTTGAGGAAATTCGCCGTAAGCGCGGCTAGATTTCGCCGCCCAACCGCGCGCGGCTGTGGAGCAATGGCGCCGCCGGCGCTAAGAGAGTCGCCATGAACAAGCACGATCCCGGGGGCCCCGAAGCCAAAATCCACTACGGCGACAATGAGGTCACCATCCTGAAGCAGGGCCTCTACGTCTGCTGCGCGGTCAGCGGCGAGCGCATTCCGCTGGACGAGCTCCGCTATTGGAATGTCGAATTGCAGGAAGCCTATCGCGGGCCGGAAGAAGCGACCAAGCGCTGGCGCGAACTGAACGAGCCAAAATCGTGAGAGCGCTGTTCGCCGCGTTGCTGCTCGCCGCCTGCGCCGCCGGCGAAGCGCCCGCGCAACCGGAAGCGCCGGCGTCGCCAGCGTCGCAATCCCAGAGCGTGCCGCCCATTCCCAGCGCCTATCCGCCGCGACGCATGTTGTCGATCGATTGCGCCGGCGCGTTTACGCAAGGCGGCGTTGGCTTATGCCGCACCATTCCCCACGCGCAGATTTTTGTGGACGGCGTCGCCAGCGGCGAAGCCGATGCAGGCGGTTGGGCCGTCATTGGTTTCAATCGCGAACATGGCGCCGAGGCTCACGTCGAGGCGCGCTTTAACGGCGTCAATGCGGTCCAAACCTACACCATCGCGCCGCGCCAGTTCGACATTCAGCGCGTCAACGGCTTGCCGCAAGACACCGTCACTCCAACCGACCCCGCATTGCTCGAACGCATTCGCCGTGAAGCCGCCTTGAAAGCGCATGGCTTCGAAAGCATCGCCCCGCTCGAAGGCTGGCTCGAAGGTTTCATCCTTCCGGTCGAAGGCGGCGTGGTCACAGGCCATTGGGGCAATCAGCGCGTTTTGAACGGCACGCCCTCAACACCGCACTTCGGTTACGACATCGCAGCGCCCGTCGGCACGCCGATCCGCGCGCCCGCATCCGGCGTTGTCACGCTTGCCGAGCCCGACATGCATTATGAAGGCGGGCTGATCTTTATCGATCACGGCGAGGGCCTCATCACCATGTACCTGCACATGAGCCGCCTCGACGTGCATGTCGGCGATCATGTCACCCAGGGCCAAGTGATCGGCGCCGTCGGCGCCCGCGGCCGCGCCACCGGCCCACACCTCTGCTGGCGCATGAAATGGCGCGACAGGCAGCTTGATCCGAGCGTTGCTCTGACAGCGCTGAACGAGGCGCGCACGCAACTCGCGGCTTCGCGCTGATCAAGCGCGATGTGGACATGGCTCATCCCGCTTGCTCGCGCCATCCACCATCCAATCGCGTTTGTCATCATTGTGATCCTGGCGCTCGCGGTGTGGATCGCCGCAGCCACGTTTCTCCTGCGAGCGAGAGCTATCACGCAGCCAAGCGGGTTCGCGGAGAAGCAACGGCTACAAAACCGCTTCTACTCGCTTGCCGGGGCATTTGCTGCCTTGATCGTCGTTGGATTTGGCGAGATGGCTTTGGTAACGGCTGCGTCAATTGCGCAGTTCTCACCAAGATTGGCGAGTGCAATTGGCAATGTCTCCGTCGACGGCCACGAAGTGACGCGGCCAAATCGCCTCGTCTCTTCGATACGAGCAATGCACAGCATCATGGCGCACCACTCACACCCACAAGACCCTGGCTTCACGGTGACAATGTCAACGCAGCGAGGGCCTCTGGCATTCGTTCTTAAGCGAGACTCAGACGATCCCCACGAGTATTGGACCTTCTATTCCGGATTGAACGGCGCGCCGGTGGAAGTTGGACACGTGATCACCGATCAGCTGGACGGTCGGTATCCATTACATCACGCCCGCTTCACGCCACGCCGACTTCGGCCAGCGGCGGTGCGCCCAGAACCATTGCTCCGGCGCCTCCAGCACGCGTGCTTCCATGAACTGGTTCACGCGCGTCACGCCCTCCAGCACCGCCGCATCACCGGGCCGATCGTAATCGAGCGGGATTGGCTCATACGCTGTCGCCAAGAAGCGCTTCGAATCGATGCGCCGCCCGGTGATCGGGATCAGCGGCACCTTGAACCGCAGCGCCAAGCGCACCGGCCCATCAGCGGTCATGCACTCATGTCCGAAAAACGGAATGGAAAGCCCCGCATTGTACTTCTGGTCGTTCATCAGCGCGACGCTGCGCTGCTTCATCAGCGAGCGCAGCAGCCCCATGCCGCCTTCTTGACCCTTCGCTGCTTGCAGCTCTAACCCAAACTTGCGTCGCGTTTCGACAATGTAGTTGTCGATGATCGGATTGTTGGCGGGGCGATAGGTGAAGTGACAAGTGCGATCCGTTTGCGCCAGGCAGAGCGAGGTGATTTCCCAGTTCGAGAAATGCCCGCCGATAAACACTGCGCCTTTGCCCAGCGTCGCCTCAACACGCTCGCGGCCTTTGAACTCGACATCACCGTTCTGATACTTGCGCAAGAACGCATCCATGTTCGGAAACTCGCCCGACATGCGTCCGACTTCCCGCCATGCCGCCGCTCGCAGGTCGCGGTGCCATTTCTCGTTTTCGTTCGGAAAGCACATGCGGATGTTGCGCAGCGAAGTTTTGTGCGCGCTGGTAAGTGCGCCGAGCACGGGGACCACGGCCGCGCCCAGTTTCGCGGCATTCTCCACGCCAAGCAGCCGCAAGCCGCCCGCGAAGCCGTACCAAGCGGCCGCTTCCAGGCGGAAATACAAATTGACCGGCTTCGACTTGGCCATGCGACGCCTACATGCGGGCTCGAATGGGCGCGAGCAAGGCGTCAAGCGCCGCTTCGTCCTCGAAACGCGCGGTCACCGGCAACACCGTCACCCGCGCGCGCCATTCCGGCGTCAAACGGGCCGCGTCTTTTTCCGTGGTGATCAACGTCGCGCCGCGTTCCGTTGCGAGACGGGTGAGAAATTCGAGATTGTCGTCGGAATAGGGATGATGGTCCGGATAGGGAACCATATCCTCAAGCTCCACACCTAGCGCGATCAGCGTATCGAAAAACTTCTCCGGCCGCGCTAGCCCTGCGAACGCCACATACTTTCCCCGCGGCGGCGCAATCGCCTCAAGCCGCGCCCGCAAGATCGGCCTTGAAAAATCCTTCAGCCAGCAGTTCTCGGCTCTGCCTTCATCGCCACCCGGCGCGTCCAGTATCACGATCGCGTTCGCGCGCTCCAACCCATCGCGCAACTGCTCCCGCAATGGCCCCGCGGGAAACACCTTACCGTTGCCGATCCCAAAAACTGGATCGACTACAATGATCGACAAATCTTTCGCCAACGTCGGGTTCTGAAATCCGTCATCCATGATGATCGCGTGCGCGCCATTGTTCGCCGCCGCCAGCGCGCCAGCGACCCGATCGCGCGAAATCCACGCCGCTCCATCCGCTGCGTGCAGCAATGGCTCGTCACCAACTTCTTGCGCGCTCATCTCCGTTGTCACCCGCAGCGGGCCCAGCAAATTGCCGCCATAGCCGCGCGACACAGTGTGTGCGGTCTCGCCAAGCTTAGCGCGCAGTGCTCGGGTGATCGGCGTCTTGCCCGCGCCGCCCACCGTGAAATTGCCGACGCAAATCACCGGCACTGGCGCGTTGCGTGGTGTTGTCGTCTGGATCCGCCGTGCGGCCGCCCATGCGTAAACCCACGATACCGGCGTCAGCAATGCTCGCAGCAGCACCACGCTGTCGCGTCCGCTGACTTCAGCCTTCCAGAACTCAGGCGGGCGCATGCGCTGCACTCATCTCCGCCAGTTTTGCCACGGTCATGTCGAACGCTTCCGCGCCCTGCGTCGCGAATGCGCGCGCAGCGCCTACTTGCGTTTCACGCGCCGCCGTGTCGTGCCACAGCAATGCAATCGCCGCCGCCAACGCCGATGCGTCGGCCACGCGCCGCGCACCGCCCGCCGCGAAGAGCGCATCGAACACATCTTGAAAGCTTTCAACGTAGGGTCCCGTCAAAATCGCCGAACCAATCTTTGCCGGCTCAATCGGATTGTGCCCCTTCAATGTCGGCAACAGACTCCCCGCCACCAACGAAACCGGCGCGGCGCCGTAGAGCAGGCCAAGCTCTCCCATCGTGTCGGCGACATACACCGGCGCATCGCCAATGGCCTGGCCCGCGCTTCGGTGCGGCGCGGCGTTCGCCAGCGCCGCGACCGCTGCTCCGCGCTCCGGATGCCGTGGCGCGAGAATAAGCAGTGCGTTGGGCGTCTGCTTGCGCAGCTCGGCGTGTGCGGCCAGCGCAATTTCGTCTTCCCCACTATGCGTCGAAGCGGCTTCCAGGATCAAGTTTGGCCAAAGCTCGCTCTCGACGAACACGCCCGCATCCGGTCGCCAATACGCCAAGAATTTCCGCACCGCGTCGCGCCGATCCACCGGTGCATACGCATGCACCGTGCGCGGGGGCGCACGCTTTGCCGCCAGCTCGGCGGATGTGCGCGTTCCCGTCGTCAGCAGAAACGACAAGCCGACATCGCGCTCCGCCATCGCTTCGATCAGCGCAATCGCCACGCCAGATTCACCGACGCTCGCCGCATGAAACCACATCACCCGCCCGGCCGGCCGTGTTTGCGCGTAGTCTCCAAACCGTTCGCCCAGCCGCGCCGCATCTTCCTTGCCGGCGCGCGCCCGTGCATTGAGCCATGGCCGCACCAACGGCCCAAGCGCGACGGTCGTCGCGCGATACAAAGTCAATGCCGGTGAAAACGTCACAAAGCCGTCGCCAGCGGTTCAGCGTCGGCGGAAGGTTCATCGCGCGCCGGCGAGGGTTCAATCACCGCCACGCCCGCGATGCGATCAGCCTCAGCACAAAGCCGGTTCATCTCCGTTTCAAGCTTGAGCCGGATCACTTCCATCGCCGCCGAGTCCGCATCCTCAGGCACCGGAATAGGGTCGCCCCAGATCAAAGCGCCGCGTCCGAACGGAAGCGGCAGGATGAATTTATCCCAGCTGTCGAACACGTAGCGGTTCGACGTGGACCAGGTGATCGGCACCAGGGACGCGCCCGCGATCTTCGCCAACTGCACCGGCCCGCGCTTGGCGCGCATGCGCGGACCTCGCGGGCCGTCCGGGGTCATCCCCATAACGCCGCCGCCATCCAGGTGGCGCGCCATTTCCCGCAGCGCTTCCATGCCGCCTTTCTGCTGGCCGCGCTTGGCCGCCGAACCGCGCACCACTTCCGCGCCCACGGTACGCGACACCCACGACACCAGTCCGCCCTCGCGAGAGCGCGAGATCAGGAATTTGGCCGGCTTGGTCCCAGGGCCGAACTTCCAAAGCTTGTGAACCAGTGTGAAGCGGCCGTGCCAGATGCAGGCGAGGTGCTTATCCCCACTGTGGAAGAAGTGCCCCATCGCCTCGGGATTGACCCTGCGCCAACGCGTGGTGACCCCCACGAACAGCATGTAAAAGCCGATCGCGCGCCCGACGATGTACTGAAAAACCGGGTTACCGAGGAGGGATTTCACGCTTCGTCCGCTGGTGCGCCCGCTTTTCCCGGCGCCGGAAGCCCCTTTATAGGGTGGGCGCGGCTTTCCACGCTAGAACCCGTCCGCACAAGGCATGGCTCAGACTAATCCCTCCACCTCGTCCGCGTTCGACCTGTCCACAAAGGGCGGGCGCCGCCGCGCGCAGCACGACCTGATCTGGTCCGATCACGGCTTTCTGCGGGCGGCTTTCTCCAACTTCCACTGGATTGAGCCGGGCAAGATGGCCCGCGCCAACCAGCCCTCGCCGCAGGATGTCCGCCGCTACGCGGGCATGGGCATCAAGACCATCCTCAACCTCCGCGGCAAGGCCGACACCGGCTATTACGCTCTCGAGAAGGAGGCGTGTGGGCAGAACGGCATTGTCCTGGTCGACCACCGCATGCACTCACGCCAGCCGCCTAGCCGCGAACAGGTGCGCGTGGCCAAGCACATCTTTGAGACCATCGAGTATCCAGCGGTGATGCACTGTAAATCCGGCGCGGACCGCGCTGGCGCCATGGCTGTGCTTTACGCGCACTTCGGAATGGGCCAGCCGATTTCGGAGGCCGTGGAGCAATTGTCCCTCAAGTACCTGCACGTGAAGCAGGGCAAGACCGGCATGATCGACTTCTTCTTTCAGACCTACCTCGACGAAACCAGGGAGAGCGGAAAGCCATTCTTGCAATGGGTCGAAGAGGACTACGACTTCGATAAGGTCGTCGCCTCATTCCATTCCCAATGGTGGGCGAACCTGCTCGTCGACAGGATACTACGCCGTGAATGAAGAGCGGCGCTCCGAGGAGCGCCGCTTATTTGAGGTCGGTTACTGTTCTTTTCCCGGATAGGCGTAATCACCGTCTTCATCGCCGACGATCACTTCCGGCGTATTGCCGTAATAGCGATCGCTCACATTCGGATGGCCCAAGTCGTTCACTGCGGTTTCCATCGACTCGTGCATGCAAGCATGCACTGACCCATTTTCTTGCATTGGACGCGGGCCGGTCCGATCGCCGCATACGTAGCGCGACGCATTGTCAATGCGGCGCAGCATGGTGTCGGCGCCGGAGCGGCTGTCCAGATTCAGGTCGCCATACGGGACCACGCGCGCATTCAGTTGCGTGGTGCTGGCGGCGCTTTGTTGCGCGAAGGCGGGCGTGGCGGCGCACAACGACAAAGCTGCGATGACGCCAACGGCGATGCGTGACATGGAAATCTCCAACAATCCCCGCCCGTCGCCGCAAAACGCGCGCGCCCGGATAGAGTTCCGGGCGCGGGCTTGACCCTCGTAGCTCGCTGAGGCCAGTCGAACCGACTTATCGTTGAGCGCCGCTGAAATAGTCGCGCAGGCATTCGTGCTGGATCTGCCAAATGCGCATCGACGTCATGCTCTGGTTCGTATCGATGCCGCAGGTCGCGCGCACGTCGGCGCTCAACTGAAAACGCAAAGCAAATGCACGCTCGGGATTGATGCGCGCTTGTTCCATTGCGCTGCCTTCATCGGCGCTGGCGGCGGAGCCAAATGCCAGCACCCCGAGCGCGGCGACGGCTGCAAGAGCTAAACGGTTCATGGATGTACTCCATGGATGGCGAGACCCAAGCGTTTCCATGGGTCTGACCCTTTAGCCAGCGGGTTTCGCCTCGGTCACGTGAAATTGTAGCCGGCTGAGGCGCGCATAGAGACCGTTTTCCGCGATCAAGCCCTCGTGTTTGCCCATTTCGACAATTTTGCCTTGGTCGAACACCAATATCCGGTCGGCGTCGCGCACCGTCGCCAACCGGTGGGCGATTACCAGCACGGTGCGGCCCTTGGCAAGGCGTGCGAGCGCGTCTTGCACCTTGGCTTCGCTCTCCGCATCGAGCGCGCTGGTCGCTTCGTCCAGCAGCAGGATCGGCGCGTTGCGGAGGAAAGCCCGCGCCAGCGCGACGCGCTGGCGTTCGCCTCCGGAAAGATTGCCGCCGCGATCGCCCACCACCGTGTCGTAGCCTTGCGGCAGCGCAATAATGAAATCGTGCGCCGCAGCGCCGCGCGCCGCTTCCTCGATATCCGCATGCGTCGCGCCCTCGCGGCCGAGCGCGATATTGGCGCGGATGGTGTCGTTGAACAGTGCCGCTTCCTGCGCCACCAGCGCCATGCTGGCGCGCAGTGAAGCCAGCGTCACGTCGCGCACATCCTGCCCGTCAATGCGCACAGCGCCGCCGCCCACATCGTAGAGGCGGGGCAGCAGATTGAAGACCGTTGACTTACCCGCGCCCGAGGGCCCCACCAGCGCGACCGTCTCACCTGGCTGCACCGCAAAGCTCACGCCGGCGAGCGCAGGCGTTTCCTCGTAGGCAAACGAAACATTCTCGAACGACACTTCACCGCGATTGATCGCGAGCGCTCTTGCGTTGGGCTTCTCGGTAATGGTCACCGGCTCGTCAATCAGCCCATAGATGCGCTGCAGCGCCGCCGACACTTCATTCATCAGCGTATTGAATTGGCCGATCGAACGCGCGGCGGGCGTCGCCACCGCGAAATAGGTCACGATGCCCATCAGATCGCCGAACGTCATAGCGTGCTGGCTGATGCGATAGCCGGCCACGAGCAAGATCACGCAGAAGGCGACGCCGCCGATCATTTCCAAGAGCGGCACCGTGTGGGCCCGATTGCGCGCCAGCCGCATCTGGGCCCTGCGGCGATCTTCGAAGCCAGCTGCGGCACGTTCGGTTTCGTGCGCCTCAAGCCCATAGCTTTTCACGAACCGAACCGCGCCAAACGTCTCCGCCAGAAGCGCCGTCAGTGCGCTCACTTGCAGTTGCGCCGCATGCGTGCGCTTGCGCGCGCTCTTCGCGATCTGCTGCATCGGTAGAGCAGCCAGCGCAAAGACGCCCAATATCACTAGGGTCAGCACCCAGTCGGCCAGGAACATGGCGATGAGCGCGCCCGCGAGCGTCAGCGTATCGCGCACCGCGGTCTGGCCGCCGCGCACCAATCCTTCGCTGACCACATTGATGTCGTTGGTGAAGCGCGAGATCAGCGTGCCAGCCGGTTCGCGGCTAAAGCGTGCGAAATCCACCCGCATCAGTTTTCCAAACATGACGCCTTGCAAGTCGCGCAGCACTTTGAGCGCTAGACCTTGCGACATGACAGCCTGCAGCCACATCGCGATCGAACGGATGCCGGCCGCTAGAAGCGCCACGCCTGCCCACATGGCCACTTTCGGCATGTTGCCGGCGATGATGTCGTCGGTGCCAAATTTTAGAATGCCGCCATAGGAAATCGCCGAGAGGGCGACGGCTGCCAGCACCGGCACAAGCAGTGCGATTTCACTGCCATAGCGCGCGATGTGCTCTCGCCACAGCCGCGCGAACATCGAACCCGTCTTCATCGGCGTTCGAGCCATCACATCTCGTTCTCGGGGTCTTCACCCGGATCGAGCAGGCGGTGCGCATGAATGATGAAATAGCGCATGCGCGCATTGTCGACAGTGCGTTGCGCGGCGCCCTTCCATGCATCGTAGGCGGCGCGATAGTTCGGGTAGGCGCCGACGAAATCGATGCCCTTCAAATCTTCGAACTCCGGGCGATCGAGCCGCGTCAGCTCGCCCCCGATGACGAGATGTAGGAGTTGCCGGTGCTCGCTCATGCCTTTGCTTTCGTGCGCGGATCGGGGAAATGCGACGTGCGTTCGATTAGCAAAGGGTGGAGCTCGGCGCCAGACGCCACAACCCCCGGCGCGCGCGGCTCACGCAGATCGAACTGCAGCGGCGCGCCCCACGTGTCGGTGATGACTCCGCCCGCCGCCGCGATGATCGCCGCGCCCGCTGCGATGTCCCAATAGTGCTTCCAGCCAAAAAGCATCGTGGCGTCGGCCTGGCCTGCCGCCACTGCTGCCATGCGATAAGCGATGGATTCCCGTCTTTCGATCTCCAGCGGCGGCCATGGCTTGCGCCAGCGGCCGTCGGTTAGCTGCGCCTTCGATCCAACAATGTGTGCGCCTTCCAGCGCATCGCGCGCGGTGACGCGCATGGCGCGGCCATTCATGGTTGCGCCGGCGCCTATTGCGCCCAGGAACATCTCATCCGTCGCCGGATTATAGATTGCGCCCGCGACGGCGTTCGCGCCGTCGGCGACGCCGATGCAAATCGTGTATTGCGGCTTGCGTTTGATCATCGCCGCGGTGCCGTCGATGGGATCGAGCATGAACACGCGGCTCGCGCGAACCCGCGCTTCGGGATCGTCCGGTGTTTCCTCCGACAGCCAGCCATAATCCGGCCGCGCCGCGCGCAGCTTTTCTGTCAGCAGCGCTTCGATCGCGAGGTCGACATTCGTCACTGGACCCGCTTCGCCCTTGTTGCGGATATCCAACGGCTTGGTCAGGAGATCGCGGGCAAGGGCGCCGGCTTCACGCGCGGCCTCTTCCAGGAGCGAGAGATCAGACGCCGCCGATTGCAAGATCGTCCACGATGAGGCTGGGGATTTCGAGTGAGCCGCGGGTATCGATGTCGGCGTTGCAGCGAATGCGTGCGAAGATGTCGATCAGATTGCCCGCCACCGTCACTTCACTGACCGGAAACCCGATCTCGCCGTTCTCGAACCAATAGCCGGCCACGCCCACCGACCAATCGCCGGTGTTTATGTTCAGCGACGGCGAGAACATGTCCGTCACGAACAAACCCTTGCCGGCGTTGCGCATCGAGGCCGCGAGATCATCCACCCCCGGCTTCACGAACATGTTCGACGTGCCGATGCCCGGCGGGCCGCCATGGCCGGAGGTCGCGTGCCCATTCGGCTCCTCGCCAAGCTGACGCGCCGATGACGCATTATGCAGCCATGTGGTGATCACCCCGTCCTCGATGAGTGTCATCGGCTTCACTGCGCCACCTTCGCCGTCGAACGGCCGGCTCGCCAGTCCGCGCTTCACGAACGGGTCTTCGCGAACCTCAAAGCCCGCCGCGAACACGCGCTGACCCAGCTTGTCCTTCAAGAATGAAACGCCGCGCGCCACCGAAGCGCCCGAGATCGCGCCGAACACCGGCGAGATGATGCGGCCCGCCAGCCGGTTCTCGAAAATCACCGGCGCCTTGGTGCTTTCGAGTTTGCGCGAGCCCAAACGCCGGGCCGTGCGTTCGCCCGCCATGCGGCCAATCTCTTCCGCTGACGGCAAATCCGCGAAGAAGCGCTTGGTGCGGTATTCGTAGTCGCGTTCCATGTCGTCATCGCGCTCGGCGATAGGTTGCGTGCCAAGGCTGTAGGACGTGCCCGTCTCCGTGCCTTCAAAGCCCGTCGAGGTCGCATACACAAACGTCGACACTTCGCTCGACGCGCCGCCGCCTCCGGAATTCGCCACACCCGGCACCTGCAGCGCCGCCGCTTCGCAAATCTTCGCCAGCTCCAGCAATTGCTGTGGGCTCGGCCGCGCGGTGTCGGATTGATCGAGATCCGGATGCTTATCGCGGGCCAGATACTTTGCTTCGAGCAGTCCGCAATATTTGTCCTCCGGCGCCGCCTTCGCCATTGCAACCGTGCGCTCAGCCAAAGCCTTCAGCCCGGAAGCGGAGAGGTCGGTCGAAGAAGCAGACGCCTGCCGCTTGCCAATGAACGCCCGCAGCGCCACCGAGCGGCCTTCCTCACGCTCCATGCCTTCAAGCTCGCCCATCCGCACCTCCGCGGAGATGCTTTCACGGGAGGCGAGGGAGGCTTCGGAAGCATCGGCGCCGGCGGCTTTCGCATAGTCGATCAGGGCCGCGAGCGCGGCGTGGGAATCAGCATCAAAAGCCATGGCCCCTACATGGCCCCAAGCCCCGCCCCCGGCAATCAACCGTTATGCGGTAAAACACTACCCACCCAGCTGATGGCTCAAACCCACATAAATAAGCGCCGCGCCCAGGATCAGGTAGGCAGTAAACGTCAGGATCATCCCGCCGACACGGCCGAAATTCAGTTCGCCAGCGTGCAGGCCGAAGGCGTGCAGCAGCCTGCCGGCCGTCAAAGAAATTCCGGCGCCGTGGAGAACCCAAATCGGTAGCCCCTCAAAAAGCGAGAGGGTGACAATCCCCACCAGCCCCGCTGGAATGTACTCGGCGGCATTGGCGTGTGCGCGCACCCGGCGAAAAAAGTCGGGGTTGTCGCCGTCGCCCAACCGTATCTTGTGTTTCCTGCGAGCGCCGGTCACCAGATAGCCGAGCACCAGCAATAACAGGATGTTTACGCCGCAATAGAGCGCGGCAATCTCCAAACGCAGCATTCGAGCTCACTCCCGCCGAAATCCGCGCCAACGCTAGCGTTACGTCCAAGCCCATTTCAATCAATTGTTTTCGTTTCAGAAACGGCGCGTTCACCCAACGCTGGCATAAGTGTCTTCAACAAGATGCCTCGAAGGCAGGGTTATGGGTGGTTTTGCAGACGCTAGTTTATGGGGCGTCGCTGGGGCGATGTTCGCGGTGGCCGCAGCCATGTGGGCAGTGGCCGCCGCGATAGCCTTTTTCCGCAGTCTACGCACAGCGGAACTCGGTGAAATGGACGCCGGCTACAACGCTCTCGCGCCCGTCACCGATCACTAAAACGGTTACTGGAAATTCAAGACTTACGGCGCGCCGCCCGCGGCGGCTAAGATGCCGTCTCCAGTTTGGAGACGGCGCATGCGTGTGTTTGCGGCACTGATTGTTTCGGCCCTTGCCTTGGCCGCCTGCAAACCTCCCGGCCAGAACCAGCCCGCGCCCGGCGCGCACATCGATCCCCACGCCCTGCAGATCGAGATCGGCCGCTATGGCGTGATGCTGCATCAGACAGGCGTGCTCACCTCCACGCAGCTCGGCGCCCCCGACGCCAGCGCCGAGGACGCCAAGGAGCTCGCGCGCGGCCTGCGCGAAGCCGTCTGGACCTACAACATCCAGCGCTCGCAACTCTGCGCGCGCAATCTGTTCACTGAAACCTCCTGCGGCCCTGCCTTCGAGCCAGTGTGGATTTCCGAGCCGCCGAATGCGCGCCCCACGCCGGAGCAGCTGCAGTCGCGCAGCCAAGAAGTGAGCCAGACCGTCCAGCCGTTCTGGAACACCATCTGCGCAGACGCCCGCCGCCGCACGCAAGATCACCAACAACAGCGCCTGATCTGCGCGATCGAGTAGGCGGGCAACGCTTCCCGGACGCATCCCCGGCGAACGCCCGGGGTGCGATCCGGGACCCAGAACCACTGATCCACTCGTTGCTCTGGATCCCGGCTCGACGCTCCGCTCCGGCCGGGAAGCGTAACTACCGCAGTTTCCACACCGCCGCGCGTTTCACGTCCGCGTCTTCCAGCGCGCGCGTGACCGGAATATCGTACGCCGCAATCTGCTCAAGCTTGTCGCGCGGCAGATACGTGCGCCCCGGATCGCCGATCAGCACCTCTTTGCCCTCGCGCTCCAACGCGATCAGCCACTCCAACACACGCGGGGCCAGATCGCGGTCGTAGAACAGATCGCCGACCAGAATGAGGTCCGCCGCCGTCGGCTTGCCGACAGGATCGACATCGCTCGTCGCGATCACCACGCCATTCAGCTCTGCGTTCAACTTCGCCGCATCCGCCGCGAACCCATCAATATCCACCGCAACCGCCGACGCCGCGCCCGCCAACATCGCCGCAATCGCCACCAACCCTGAACCCGACGCCACATCCAGCACGCTTCGCCCGCGCACGATCTCCGCATGATCGAGCAGATAGCGCGCCAACGCTTGCCCGCCCGCCCACGCAAACGCCCAAAACGGCGGCGGCAAATCCAACTCGCCCAGCTGCTCTTCCGTCATCTCCCACAACGCCATAGCATCGTCGGCGAGATGGAGCTTGATCTCCGGCACATGGCTCGGCGCCAACACGCGCGTGTTCTCACGAATGAAGGCGGGGATGTCGGAGATCATCTGGCAGTGCAGCTCACGAAATTCGCGCTCTTTCAGCCTCGATCTCACGAAGCAGCGTTTCAGTCTCGGTCTTTAGCCGCACCAACAAATTCGCATGGAGGATCGCCCATTCGCGCTGACTTCGCAGGTACGCCGCGAACCTTTGGTCGCGACGCGCCAGCTCGATGATTTTTCCAGCCGGCCGCTCGTCGAACAACGATACGCCTGACCCGAGCTCGCTCACAACGCCATCATTTCGGAATTCCCGAAATACCAGGCTCGCTTCGATGGCATCGTCATAACGCCCGTAATATTCCTGGATATGTCGCGCTAATTCTCTGTTTGCGATCATGCCCATGTGGCCCGAGCTGATCAGTGAGTCATACGCTTGCCGTGAACCTAGATTAACGCGCACGAGGTCGACGTAGCCCATAAGGTGGTTGAGGCGCGCCTCGGGGATCGGCGGCGCCGGCGGCGCGTTCCAAGTCTCTGTCGAAAGCACAAGTCTCTGCGGCAATCGCCGGTGGAAGGCTCGATCGTAAATGTAGTCCACGGCTGAGATGCGACCGACCGCCGATTCGTAGAGCGCATCGTGTATTCTCAGATGCGAACGGAGGTCTTGAGCAATTTCCGACAGGTGCCCGACGACGACGCCGCGATCGGCGCGCGCGTCGTTCCAGTTGCTGACTTGTGTGCCCAGGAAGACGCCAAGAACGACAATCAGCAGATCAATCGATACGGCAAACCAGTTGTGTGTCGTGGCGTGTTGGCGCACGCGGCGTAAAATCATGAAGTCCCCCAGCGTTGGCCACAGCCAGATCGGAAGCGCCTCGTGCGGTCAAGCGCCGAAGGTCCGTTCGGGACAAAATAGGGGGATTGGCGCCATGCCAATCCTACACTTTTCGCCCCAAAATCCCTTACGCATCAACAAAAGCGCCGCCGCCAATTCGACCGGTTTGAGGTCGCGTTATGATGCGTGCGTCTTCTGTCGGGAGGCTTTCGAGGCCCAAAGTCGAACAGTCAGAAGATGCGGATTCAGAAGATGCGGATTGAACGTGATGCGGAAGAAGGTCGTGAGATCGGGCGCCGCTGCTTCGGTGAGAACAAAGGAAGCCGAAGGTCCTGGAGCGAAATGGGTCGCTCCGAGCACGTCAGCCGGGAACGGGAATTAGGCGCCAAGAGCGCGCGAGAACCCCAGCGTCGCGGGGACTGGTCGGGAGGCGATCCCGCTTGGCGAAGAGTCAGCGCCAGTCGTAACCGACGTTGTTTTTCAGCTCAGGCCCGCGTCAGCAGGCCGAAGCTGCGAAGCAGCGAAGGCCTGTCTGCCTCAACGCATGGCCCCTCGTGGTTCTGTAGAAACGCCCCTGAGTTTCCGCCGGCAGCACAACAACCCGCGCGAGGCGCGCACCAAGCACTCCTCACACCATCAACTTCCATGCGCATTGTTTGATGCGCGCCTCGCTCTCCCACTTTCAAGAGCATCCTTTCTGCAACGGTGTTGGCCGTTGAACGCAATGACGCTTGTCTTGAGCTCAGGCTCTGGTTCACCTCCCGTTGGAGGAGGGGGACATGAATACGTTCATCACCGGGATCGAGGATCTCGTGGCGCTCGTCGGCCAGAACTGGGTGGTCGCGGTCTGCGCCGCCTTCGTTGTGATGATCTTTGAATCCGCCAAGCCCCACCCAGTCGAAGGTCAGGACGAACCGCGCGCCAGCGCTCTTCAGCGTGTCGCGATAATCGCCAGCCTCGCCGTGCCCTTCCTGCTCTTCCTACACGCCTTCGGCGCTTTCATACTCGCACATCAACAAGCGGGGCAGGTCAGCGAGCGCGACGGCGGCATCATCCTCGCGCTCATCGCCGGCGCGATCTTGTTCGTCGTGGCGCCCGGCATCATCGGGTGGGTGATCGCCCAAGGGTCACCGACCTTGGCGGGCCTATTGCAACGTGCCGCACCAGTGCTCGCACTCCTGGTTTTCGTGTTTACGGTCTATGTGACCTATCGCAACGCGTTCTTCGTGCTGAACCTCTACGTGCTCAGCCACATGCGCTAAGCGGCTTGTTCGGCTGCCTGGCGCAGCTTCTTGGTGACCATGACGCTCAATTGCTGCGTCACCGTTTGGCGCAAGTCTGCGAGCGAATTGGGCAATTCGGCGAGCTGGACAATGGCGTCCAAGTGAGCCTTGACGACGTCGGCGTTCAGCTGAGCCTTGTCGCCCACGCCTTTCACATAGCTGAACAGCGAGGATGTGGCCGACATCAACAGCCGATCCTTCATGTCGCCCGCAAGCGTGCTGAGCTGAGCGCAGGCAAGGCACACGTCGCGAAGGCCAACGGCATCGCCCTCCGCATCACGCAGCAGAGCGCCGATGCGCTCGATATACATTCGCACCAAGCCTTTGCGAATCTGCACGTCAGGACTGTCACCCGACTTGTCGACGCTATCGAAGAGCCGGCGACGCGGGCCGTCATAGTTGACGTCGACGCGCCTGCGCCGGCAGGGGCCGACATAGTTCGAGCACTCGACAAATTCCCGCTTGCGTATCTGCAGTTCTTGCACACGCTTGACCAAGGTGAAGGTCGAGAACGGCCGCAGGACAAATTCGTCGGCTCCCGCATTGCGGGCGCGTTCGACGTCGCCGAGCGAGTGCTGCGTCGACACCACGATGACCGCGAGCTTGCGGCAGGCGTCGCCGGCTTCGCCGATGCGCAAACGGTTCACCAGCCCCAAACCGTGGCCGCCATCAAGGTCCCAGTCCACGACGAGGGCATCGGGTTGAAAATAGGAAAGGGCCACCAAACATTGATCGCCGGTCTCGGCGTAACCAACATCGACACGTCCCCACCCGCGCAAAGCCTCGGCGACCAGCCTGCGCTGGAACACCCGATGATCCGCTACAAGAACTCGGAGAATGGCCGCGTCGTCGTGCATATTTCACCCGCTCGCGCTCCAGCACTACGCAAGTACGCTTAAGATTTGTCGCACCAAGCACTCGAAATCAGCGTAAAGAACCAGTGAATCGGTTAAGCGGGATCAATGTTTTCACTGTTGCTTGCATCGTTCGTGACCTTCTTCGTGGCCATCGATCCGGTGGCAATGGCGCCGATGTTCACGACCATGACCGCGCAGATGCATCCTGCGTGGCGGCGCTACATGGCGTGGAAGTCAATCGCCATCGCCACCGGCATCCTGTTGGCGTTCGCATTCGGTGGCGCATGGTTATTGGAGCATTTGGGCGTCAGCATCGACGCTTTCCGCATCGCCGGTGGCCTGCTGTTGTTCTTAATCGCCGTCGACATGCTGTTCGAAAAACGCAGCGAACGGCGCGAAGAGAGGGCGGAAGAGGTCGCCGCGCTTCAAGCGCAGCATCCCACTCATCAAGACGACATCTCTGTCTTCCCGCTCGCCATCCCGCTCATCTCCGGGCCCGGCGCCATAGCCTCGATCATGCTGTTCTTCGCCCAGCACAGCGACCTTATGGAGCGCGCCGTCATCCTCTCCGGCATGGCGCTGAACCTGATCCTCTGCTTGTTCGCATTCCTGGTTGCCGAGCCGCTCGCCAAGCTCATGGGCCAGACCGTCGCCAACATGCTCACCCGCATTTTCGGCATCCTGCTCGCGGCGCTGGCCGCACAGTTCGTCGTGGACGGCGTGCGCAACGCCTTCGGCATTCATTGAGCAGAGCAGGGCGCCAAATCCACGCCTTCACGAGCCGTGCTAGACTGCTAAGTACAGTCTCATGAGCAATACCTTCGACGTCATCGTGATCGGTTCGGGCCCCGGCGGCTACGTGACCGCCATCCGCGCCGCGCAACTGGGTTTGAGGACCGCCACAGTCGAACGCGACAAGCTCGGCGGCATCTGCCTCAATTGGGGCTGCATCCCCACCAAGGCATTGCTGCGTTCGGCGGAAGTGTATCGCAACTTTCAACACGCCAAGGATTTCGGCCTCAGCGCGGAGGGTGTGAAGTTCGATAGCGCTGCGGTCGTGAAGCGCTCGCGCGGCGTCGCCGATCGCCTCTCGAAGGGCGTCGGCTTTCTGATGAAGAAGCACAAGATTACCGTGATCGAAGGTGACGCGCGGCTTGAGAAAGGCGCCACGCCGAAGGTCATCGTCAAAGGCAAGGATGGCAACGAGGCGCCGTACGAAGCCACGCACGTTATTCTCGCGACCGGCGCGCGCGCGCGCGAAATCCCAGCAGCAGGCCTGAAGAGTGACGGCAAGCGCATCTGGACTTATCGCGAAGCGATGACGCCGCCTGAGTGGCCGGAATCACTTCTCGTGTTCGGCTCTGGCGCCATCGGCATTGAGTTTGCCTCCTTCTACGCTGCGTTCGGCGTGAAGGTGACGGTGGTCGAATTGCTCGACCGCATCTTGCCAGTCGAAGACGAAGAGATTTCCGCTTTCGCCAAGAAGCGCTTCGAGAAAGAGGGGATGAACATCCTCACTTCGACCGAGGCGAAAGCGCTGAAGGCGACCGATAGCGGCGTCGAAGCGCAGATCGTCTCCGGCGGCAAAACTGAAACGCTGACGGCCTCGCACGCCATCGTTGCTGTCGGCATTGCCGGCAATGTCGAAAATCTCGGGCTCGAAGCGCTCGGTTGCAAAGTCGAGAAGGGCCACATCGTCACCGATGGCTACGGCAAGACCAACATCGCCGGCCTCTACGCCATCGGCGACGTCACCGGCGCACCGTGGTTGGCGCACAAAGCCAGTCACGAAGGCATCATCTGCGTCGAAGCCATCGCCGGGCAGAAGCCGCACGCCATGATCAAGGAGCGCATTCCCGGCTGCACCTATTCGCATCCGCAAGTCGCGAGCGTCGGCCTCACTGAAGCAAGAGCTAAAGCCTCAGGCCGCGACATCCGCGTTGGCCGCTTTCCTTTCGTTGGCAACGGCAAAGCCATTGCGCTCGGCGAAGATCAAGGCATGGTCAAAGTCGTGTTCGACGCCAAAACTGGCGAACTGCTCGGCGCCCACATGATCGGCGCGGAAGTGACGGAGCTGATCCAAGGCTACGCCGTAGCGATGCAAGCCGAAGTCACCGAGCACGAACTGATGGACACGGTGTTCCCGCACCCAACGCTGTCAGAAATGATGCACGAGGCTGTGCTCGATGCGTACGGAAGAGTGCTTCATATCTAGGACCGCAACGGTAGTTAGACGCGCCGCTCATTCCGCACCAGCCGCAGCGCGCTCACAAAAATCAAGGGCGGGCCAAATGTCATGCCCAGGAAAAGTGGAACGGTTGTGCGCGCTCGATTTCCGGCTCGAACGTAGCGATGTTCGCCCAGGCCCATAGAGTTGCGGACAACACGACAGCACCAAAGCCGAAAATCACCGCAACCGGCGTCCGTTTCAACAGGGGCGCCAACCAGATGATACCGGCTAGCGTGCTCAGTGAGAGTGCTATTCCCCACAGACCGAAAATTGGGGTGAGCGGCTTTATTAGAGCGCCAGTCGCAGGATCACTCGTTGGCTCGCTCATAGCGGCGCCGAACCCAAGAAGACCTGCAAGGTACGCTGCTCCATAAAGAGCGAGCACGAACACGATCTGGAGGATCGTTTTCAGTGTGCTCATCTAAACTAAGCCGCCCGCGCTTCCGCGAATTGCTCGGCCGCCATGCGTTGCAGCGCGACGTAGTCCGTCTTGCCGGTGCCGAGCACGGGGATATCGTCGATCACCACGATGCGCTTCGGCAGCGCCAACTCGCTGGCGCCGTTGTTCTTCGCCCAGGCGAGCATATCCTCGGTTTTGGCGTTGGCCATGTCGGTGAACAGGATGATGCGTTCGCCCTTGCGTGAATCCGGCAGCGCCACGGCGGCGTGCGTGTTGTGCGGCCACACTTGCAGCGCGTAGCCCTCGACAGCATTCAGCGACACCATCTCGCCGCCGACCTTGGCGAAACGCTTCACGCGGCCGAGGATGCGGATGTAGCCATCCTCGTCGACATCGACGACGTCGCCGGTGTCGTGCCAGCCTTGCGGCAAGAGATCGATGCCAAACGGCTTGGTCGGATCGAGATAGCCGCGCATGACGTTCGGCCCGCGCACATAAAGCCGCTTGCCGCCCTCGATGCCGGGCACTGCTTCAAGACGCCATTCGATGCCCGGTACGAATTGGCCGACCGTGCCGTAGCGGTTGGCGAGCGGCTGATTGACGGAAATCAGCGGCGAGGCCTCGGTGGCGCCGTAGCCCTCAAGCAGCTCGACGCCAAAGCGCTTCATATACAATTCGCGCGTCTCGGGCTTCACCCGCTCGGCGCCCAGCACCATGAGGCGGATGCACTTCATGTCGTCGTCATCGGCGTTGCGCGCATATTGCTGCGCGAAGGTGTCGGTGGCGAAGAAGACGTTGGCGCCGGTGTCGTGGATAAGTTTTGGAATTTCCTTCACCGCGAGCGGCGAAGGGAACAGGAACGTCTTGTGGCCGGTGAACAACGGGAGCAGCACGCCGCCCAACAGACCGAAGCAATGGAACATCGGCAGTGGCGAGAAGAAGCTCCAATCCGGCTCAAACGGCACGTGGGCGTAGCCCTGCTCGACGTTCGACACGAGATTGGCATGGCTCAGCACCGCACCCTTCGGTGTGCCGTAGGAGCCAGATGTAAACAGAATGACCGCCGTATCGTCCGGCGAGCCCTTGGCGGCGAAGGCCTTCGGCATTTTGGATTTGAAGAGGGCGATGACTTTGTCGCCCAGATCGATCGATTTGCCGACATCTTCGAGATAGATCAGTTTTGCGTGCTTGGAGAGTTCCGCCTCCAGGCCCTCAAGCTTCGCCAGCTTGATGAATTTGTGCGACGTCAGAATCTTTTTGACGTTCGCCTGCTCAATGGCCGAGCGCAAATTCATGACGCCAGCGGTGAAGTTCAACATCGCCGGCGTGCGGCCAATGGCGTGCAGCGCAAAGAAGGTCACGACGCAGCCTGCGCCGGTGGGCAACATCAGCCCCACCGTTTCGCTTCTCCGGATCAACGAGTCAAGTTTGCCCCCCAGCGCGAAGACGCGCACGACGATGTCGTCATACGTGAGCGGCTTGCGCTCGTGGTCCTCGAGGATCTTGTACTTGCCGCCGCGCTCGTCGCGGGCCCGCAGCAGCGCTTGGAAGAGGGTGACGCGCGTGCGCGCGATATCGAAAGGACGGATGCCCATGAACTGGCTGCCTCCATGCCCGCCCCGCAACCGCGCAGGCGTGGCTTACCACTTGCCGCCCGTGATTATTGTTTCACGGTTGTAACAAGGGTAGCGAGGGGCAGTGGCGAGGGTCAAGCCACGCTCGCTTCACCAGGCGCCCCATGCAGGGGCGCTATCCGCGCCTGACGTTGCGGGACAAGGCCTGGAGGCTCACATTGACGCCATGCCGACGCTGATTGATTTGCGCGCAGAAAGGGAAGAAGGGGGCGAAGACAAGCCCCCGCGCCATCCTGAAAAGGAGGGCAGGCCGGATGCGCCGAGTCCGCGCAAGCCCGACTGGATCCGCGTGAGAGCGCCCACCAGCGCCGGCTACCACGCCACCAAGTCGCTGGTGCGCGACCTGAAATTGCACACGGTCTGCGAAGAGGCCAGTTGCCCCAACATCGGCGAATGCTGGAGCGTCAAACACGCCACCTTCATGATCCTCGGCGGCATCTGCACGCGGGCGTGCTCGTTCTGCAACGTCTCGACCGGCAAGCCGTTGCCGCTTGATCCGAATGAGCCTGCCAATGTCGCACATGCGACTGCGACGATGGGATTGCACCACGTCGTGGTGACGTCCGTCGACCGCGACGATCTGGAAGACGGCGGCGCCGAGCACTTCGTGCAGACCATCCGCGCCATCCGCGAAGCCGCGCCAGCGACGACCATCGAAATCCTGACGCCAGACTTCCTCCGCAAGCCGGGCGCCGCAGAGTGCGTCATCGACGCCAAGCCTGACGTGTTCAACCACAACCTCGAAACCGTGCCGCGGCTCTATCATTCGATCCGGCCCGGTGCGCGCTATTACCAATCCCTGCGCCTGCTCGACTCGGTGAAGCAGCGTGACCCATCGCAATTCACGAAATCCGGCCTGATGGTGGGCCTGGGCGAGGCCAAGGACGAAGTCCTGCAGGTGATGGACGATCTACGAGTGGCGGGCGTCGATTTCCTCACCATCGGCCAATATCTGCAGCCCACCAAGAAGCACGCTGGCGTCGATCGCTTCTGGACGCCGGAAGAGTTCAAGGCGCTCGAGACCATCGCTTATGCCAAGGGATTCCTGGTGGTGTCGGCCTCACCGCTGACGCGTTCCTCGCACCATGCGGGAGACGATTTCAAGAGGCTCCGCGCCGCGCGCATGGCGGCGAACGCGTGACATTGCGTAGGTCGTGTGGGACGCGCGCATCCTCTCCCCCCTTGTGGGGGAGAGGACAGGGTGAGGGGGGGCGTTCAGAATCGAGCGCAACCCAAGAAACAGCCACCGCGTCAGCTTCGCATACGGAGACTCATCCTGATCGCCCCTCACCCCCTCACCCCCTCTCCACAAGGGAGAGGGGGAAGTGAGCCGGACTGTCATCGAAGCCGAACGCGTTCTGCCATACGCGCCGGCCGATCTCTGCCGCCTCGTCGGCGACGTACGCGTCTATCCGGAGTTCGTGCCGTTTCTGAAAACGTTGCGCGTGATGAAAGAAGAGCCGCGGCCTGAAGGAGGCTGGGCCGGTATTGCGGAAGCGGATGTTGGTTGGCAGGCTATCAAGGTGACGTTCTCAACCAGCGTTCGGTGCGAGCCTGCAAAGGGCGAAGTCGATGTAGCGCTGGTGAAAGGTCCGCTGCACGCGCTGGAAAATCGCTGGCGTTTTGCGCCGCACGAGAAGGGCGCGTCGGTTCGCTATTGGATCGCCTACGAGTTCAAGAACCCGGTATTGCAGGCGGCGATCTCCGCCAATAAGGACAAACTCGCGAGCCGCATCATGGCCGCGTTCGAGCGCGAGGCGATCAGGCGGCTAAGCAAGCAAACGCGCTAGCAGCGCCATCGCCGAGGCCACAGTCTCGTAGCGGACATTGTCGCGGCCAATGTCGCCATAGCGCATCTCTTCATGCAGCCGCGCACCACCACGGCGAGCCGCTGCGATCTGCACGAGGCCAACTGGTTTTTCGGCGCTGCCTCCGTCCGGGCCTGCAATCCCCGTGACTGCAACCGCCAGATCGGCCTTGCTGTGCTTCAGCGCGCCTTCGGCCATGGCGCGCGCAACGTCCGCACTCACGGCGCCGCGCTGCGCGATGAGATCGGCCGGCACGCCGAGCATCTCGGTCTTGGCCTCGTTCGAATAAGTAATGAAGCCGCGATCAACGACAGCTGAAGAGCCTGGGATCGCAGTCAAGGCCGCGGCGATCAAACCGCCTGTGCAACTTTCAGCGGTAGCGATGGTGAGCCGCTCGGTCTTGCAGCGCTCCAGGAGCGCGCGAGCGCTGGCGTTGAGGGCGGCCATATCCATCGCGCTTGGGATAGTCCCGCGCGGCCGCGAATGTCCATTCCCTGGAATCGGCGCCGATGGCACAAGCGCGCAATCGTTTCGGAGGAAATATGCAAGCTCTCGCACGACGCGCCGCAGCGCCGGTGTTTGCGCTCGCCATGTTCTCCAGCGCCGCACTCATCTTCGTGTTGCAGCCGCTATTCGCACGCATGGTCACGCCGTTGCTCGGCGGTTCGCCGGCGGTTTGGAATACGTCGATGGCGTTTTTCCAAGCCGCACTACTGGTCGGCTACGTCTACGCGCACCTGCTGGCGCGGTTGAAAGATATCCGCGTTCAGGCGGCGATCCATGCTGGCGTCCTCGTGCTCGCGTGGACAGTGCTGCCGCTACACGTGACCAACGCCATGGGACCGCCGAATTCGTTCCACCCGGCGTTGTGGCTGCTCGGCGTGTTGACGCTCTCGGCTGGTGCGCCGTTCGCGGCCGCCTCGGCAACCGCGCCCTTGTTGCAATCCTGGTACGCGCGCACCGGCCGCGCCGACGCGCACGATCCGTACTACCTCTACGCCGCCAGCAATCTCGGCAGCTTCGTCGGTCTGCTTGGCTATCCAATTTTGATTGAACCGCTGCTCGGCGCGCACGCGCAGAGTCTCGCCTGGGCGAGCGGCTATGTATTGGTTGCCGGGATGATTCTGCTCTCCGGCGCGACGGCGATTGCCGCGCACGGCGATGCGCCTAAAGCTGAGACACACACCGGCGAGGCGCCGAGTTGGAAGAAGCGTCTCTATTGGATGGCCGCTGACGCCATTCCCTCGGCGTTGGTGCTCGGCGTTACGCTGCACATTCTGACGGATGTCGCCTCAGCGCCAATGATCTGGGTGATCCCGCTGGCGCTCTACTTGGTGACGTTCATCCTCGCCTTCCTGCGCAACAACGAACGCCTCGAGAAGGCGACGCTGTTCGTGCATCCGATCGCCATGGCGCTGTTGGTGACGTCTTACTACTCGACGCGCAATTGGGTGGGCTCGATCAGCGGCATCATGGCTGGTTTCTTCTTCAGCGCGCTCGTGTGCCACTTGGCATTGTCGCGTTCGCGGCCGAGCGCGGACCGGTTGACGGAATTCTACCTGTTCACGTCGCTCGGCGGTGTCGTGGGCGGCGCGTTTGCGGCCTTCCTCGCGCCCGTCATCTTTAACAACGTCTATGAATATCCGCTGGCGCTGGCTGCGGCGTGTCTCTTCCGCCCGCGGGTGTCTTTTTCGATGCCGCGCTTGTCAGACGCGTCGGTCGCTGCCGCCGCCATGGCGGCGGTGTTGGCGATTGTGCTTAACGTTCGGCCGCCGGTGACGGGGGCGTTGATCATGGGCGCGCTAGGTGCGGTCGCGGTGGTGATTGCAGCTGGCTGGGGCGATGACAACCGTCCACCCTTCGCGCGTTACGCGTTCCTTGGCGTTGCTGCGGTTCACGCGCTGTTGGTGATCTGGGTCGCCTTCCACATTGAGACTTACTTCGTGACGCGAACGGCAGCCGACGGCGTGCAGCGGCTGGAATTGCTGCAGCCGTGGACGTTGCTCTTGCTCGCGTCGAGCTTCTTGGTCCTGACGTTCGCGGTGCACGGTACTGTTCAGCGTCGTCTCAACAACAATCGTGTGGGCGACTTCGCTTACGGTGCGGCGATCCCATCCCTGATCTTTCTAGTGCTGCTCGCTCTGATCGGCTCGAGCCTCGACGCGACAAAGATGATCATCGCGGGGCTGTTCTTCTGCTGCGCCGCGATTTTGCTCAATTTCGGCCGGCCGATCATGATGGCGGCGGCGATCTTGATCTCGTTCTTCATCATCTTCCTCGATGAGGCTATGGGATCGCGGGTGATCACTCAGGAGCGCAGTTTTTTTGGCGTGCTGCGAACGCGCGTCATTGAAGACCCCGCCGATCCACACGCGCCGCCACTGCGCATCCTTATGCACGGAACCACCATTCACGGCGCGCAGCTCGCGGCGCCGTTATTCTCGCGCCAGCCGCTGACTTACTACAATCCGCATACGGCGTTGGGCGAAGCGATCGTCGCCGGATTGGCGGCGAGCGACAACGCGCACTTGGCGCTGATTGGCCTCGGGTCGGGATCGACGGCATGTTTGATGACGCCGCACGATCATCTGACGATTTTTGAAATCGACCCTGCAGTTGTGCGTCTCTCCGCCATGCCAGGCGGCGATTTCACCTATGTAACGCAGTGCCAGCCGCGCGCGGACATTCGCCTCGGCGATGCGCGTCTGCAGATCGCCAACGAGCCAGACGATTCCTACAATGTCATCGTCGTCGACGCGTTTACGTCCGACGCTATCCCGGCCCACTTGCTGACGCGTGAAGCAGTAGCGCTCTATCTGCGCAAGGCGACACCGGACGGCATTGTCATTTTGCACTTATCGAACCGCAACTTGGCTCTGGTGTCGGAAGCCGCGCGCGTCGCGCGCGATCTGCACGTACCGACGCTCTACCGGCTCAGTGATCGCGTAAACATGCCCTACACCGGTATGTTCGGCGGCTTGCCAGCGAGCGTGATGATCGTGGCGCGATCGCCGCAGACGCTGTCTTGGCTCAGATTGCAGAGCAGCGATTGGCGCGTCGTTCCGGCGCCGCCTGGCGCGGGGTGGAGCGATGACTATATCAACATGTCGCGCGCGCTGTTGGAGGGCCTTGATGGCGCCGAGAACTGCCGCATCTCGCCTTATATCGAGGGTTGCGATCGCTTCCTGACGCCGGAAGAACAGCGTGCGGCTAGGCCGGCCGCGACAGTGTCGCCGTCGCCTGCGCTGCGAGCCCCTCGCCCCGCCCCGTAAAGCCCATCTGCTCCGTCGTCGTGGCTTTGACGCTGACGCGGGGGAGGGGGAGGCCGAGCACTTCGGCGGTGCGCGCGCGCATCGCCTCGCGATGGGGCCCAATCTTGGGACGCTCACAGATCAACGTTATGTCGACGTGCTGCAGTGTTGCGCCGGCATTGCGTGCAAGCTGCGCGGCGTGACGGAGGAATGTCTCGGAGTCTGCGCCCTTCCATTGCGGATCGCTTGGCGGGAAGTGCGCGCCAATGTCGCCTTCGCCGAGCGCGCCGAGGATGGCGTCCACAAGTGCGTGCCAGGCGGCGTCAGCGTCGGAGTGACCGAGCAGACCTCTATCGTGTGGAATGCGAACGCCACACAGCGTCACGTGATTGCCGGCGCCGAAGCGATGTGCGTCGAAGCCAGATCCAACGCATGTGACGTTCACGGCGTCCATCAATCGCTCCAACACCGCGAAGTCCTCCGCGTAGGTGAGTTTCATCAGGCGCTCGTGGCCTGGGATTAGCTGAATGTTTGCGCCTGCCGCACGTGCGACGGCCAGATCGTCACTGACCGTGGTGTCCGGCGAGAGCGCCGCGTAAGCATCACGAATAACGGCGCCGCGGAACGCTTGCGGTGTTTGAACCCGAACCAAGCCGCTGCGTTCGACTTCGCCGACCATGTGATTGGCGGCATCTACGCGGCGCAGCGAATCTGAAATTTGCAGCGCGGGTGCGGCGCCGTCAGAACCGGCGTTGACGGCTTGGACCAGCGCAGCGACCATCGCGGGTGTTAGTCCTGGGCGCGCGGCATCGTGAATGAGCACAACATCGACGTCGCCTAAAGCGGCGAGGCCCGTTCGGACTGACGCGGTGCGGGTTGCGCCGCCTTCGACAAACATGACATCGGTCCGACCGGCGGCCTCGCGCGCCATCTCGGCGCTGCCGGGAGCAATGGCGACGACAATCCGCTCGGCGCCCGCCACGGCGAAGGCCTCCACCGACCAAGCCAGCACCGGCTGGCCCGCCAAGGGTTGATACTGCTTGGGGCATCCCCCGCCGGCGCGTTCGCCTGTTCCAGCGGCGACAATCAGGGCGCCGACGCTCATTTCCCGACAAAGTTCCTGCATTTTTGTTGCATCGCAGCATGAATTCCTTGGCGCCTGCTTTTTAGGCGCCTTAGAGTTGGTCGTCGATGGCCGGTTTGAACGAAATCCCGCCGCTTGTCTCGCTCGCGCCCATGGCTGGCGTGACCGACATCCCATTCCGGCGCCAAGTGAAGGCTTTCGGCGGCCGCTACTGCGTCTCGGAAATGGTGGCTTCGGAGCAGCTGGCGCTGGAGCGCGTGGACATGGTCCGCCGGGCCGCGGGCGCTGACGCGATCAGGCCACTGGTCATTCAGCTCGCGGGCCGCGAAGCACATTGGATGGCGGAGGGCGCGCGGCTGGCGGAAGCGTCTGGCGCCGACGTCATAGACATCAACATGGGGTGCCCCGCGAAGAGCGTGACGAGCGGCCTCTGCGGTTCGGCGCTGATGCGCGATCCGGATCAAGCAATACGCCTTATCGAAGCGACGGTGAACGCAACTCGGTTGCCTGTGACGCTGAAGATGCGCCTCGGCTGGGAAGGTACGAGCCTCAATGCTCCCGAAATTGGCAAGCGCGCGGAAGGTGCGGGCGTGCGCATGCTTACGGTTCATGGACGCACGCGCTGCCAGTTCTATCGCGGCGAAGCGAACTGGGACGCGATTGGCAATGTCGTCCGCGCGGTGAACATTCCGGTGATCGCCAACGGCGACATTGCGAACGCCGAAGACGCGCGTCGGGCGTTGAAGGCGTCAGGTGCGGCGGGCGTGATGATTGGCCGCGCCACGCAAGGTCGACCCTGGCTTCCGGCCGCGATCGAGCGCGCGCTGCGCAATGGTGGCGAGATTACCGCGCCATCACGCGCGCAGCAGTTGCAAAGCCTGTTGACGCTCTACGAAGATACTTTGGACTTCTACGGCAGGCCGCTCGGCACGCGCATCGCGCGTAAGCATATCGCCTGGATGATCAATGCAGAATTCGGCGCACCGATGCGCGAGGCGCGCAAGGCCATCTGTACACTTGAGGACCCTCGCGGCGTCCGTGAAGCGCTGTTCGCACTGTTTGACGGAGCTCCAGAACGAGTGGCGGCATGAACGACCCGGCGCTGCGTCCTTTTCCTGCGCGGGCGACCACGCCTGACGCAGAGCGTTGGCTCGAAGCGCTGCCGGCGCCGGTGATTGGCATCGATGCGGGCGAGCGCATTCGCTTCGTGAATGCGGGAGCGGCGGATCTGTTGGCTGGCGTCGGGCGAGGCCTGTTGGGACGGCGGCTTGATGAAATCTTTGGACACGAGGCGCCACTGGTGAACTTGGCGCGGCGCGCGCTTGCCAGCGCTTCTGGCGTGGCGGAATCCGATATCGCGCTCGTCGGTCCAGGCTTTTCGCTTGGGCGCGCCACCGTGACCGCGGGTCCGATCGGCGATGACGGCTACATTGCGCTGGTGCTGATGCGCGCGACGCGTCCGCGCTCGGCGCCTGCCGCAAGCGGTGGCAACACTGCGGCGCGCACCTTGGCGCACGAGGTGCGCAACCCACTCGCCGGCATTCGGGCGGCGGCGCAGCTCATCTCGCGCGTCGACGATCCGGACACGGCTGCGTTGGCACAGTTGATTTGCGATGAGGCGGATCGCGTCCGCCGTTTGACAGACCGCATCGATCCGCTCGCGGCGCTTGATTCGCCCGTTTTTGAGTCTTTCAACATCCACGAAGCGCTCAATCGCGTGCGTCAGCTGATCGGATCGAGCGCCCCAAACATGATGATCCGCGAGCGTTATGACCCTAGCCTACCCTCGGTGCGTGGCGACAAAGATCAGTTGATCCAGGCCTTTCTGAACATCGCGAAAAACGCCGCTGAGGCGGTGTCGCAGCGGGCGGACGGCGAAATTGCCTTCAACACGTCATATCGTCCCGGAGTGAAGGTGAGGTCCGCGGCGACCGGCGCCGTGCATGCGCAGCTGGAAGTGCAGATCATCGACAATGGGCCGGGCTTGCATCCCGATGTCGCCGATCGATTGTTCGAATTGTTCGCGTCGACCAAGCCTGGCGGCATGGGGCTTGGGCTGACGGTGGCTGCCGACATCATTGCACGTCACGAAGGGCGCATCGAAGTCGACAGCGCGCCGGGGCGAACGGCGTTCAAAATCTTGTTGCCGATTGCTGACGAGGAGCTCCCGTGAACGCCACCATCCTCCTCGCGGAAGACGATGCTTCGCTGCGCTTCGTTCTCTCACAGGCGTTGAGCAAGGAAGGCTACACCGTACGCGCCACTGCGAGCGCATCAGCGCTGAGTAAATGGGTGCGCGACGGTGAAGGAAGTCTGGTTCTTAGTGATGTTTACATCGGCGATGACAATATCTTCGAAGCGCTGCCCCGCATGCGCGCGGTGCGGCCGGATTTGCCGATTATCGTAATGAGCGCCCAGTCGACAGTCGCCACCGCGCTTTCCGCAACAACTGCGGGCGCCTACGAATACATTCCCAAACCGTTTGATCTCGATGAGCTGTTGGCCACCGTTCGGCGCGCGCTCGATGGCGGACCCGATGCAAAAACGCGCGCGCAGTCGAGCAAGGCGCAAAAGGAAGAAAAACTGCCGCTGATTGGCCGGTCGACAGCGATGCAGGATGTCTATCGCACGATGGCGCGTGTCTCCGGCACTAATTTGACGGTGCTGATCGAAGGCGAAAGCGGCACCGGAAAGGAGCGCGTTGCGCGCGCTTTACATGATCATAGCCGACGCGCTAGCGATGTGCGGCTCATCGTTTCTTCGCAGCGAAACCTCGCATCGCTGGTGCGGCAGGGATTGTTTCGCCAAGATCTATTCTATCGTCTGAACGTCGTGTCGATCCGTTTACCACCGTTGCGTGAACGGCTGGAGGATGTGGACGACATCGCGCGCGCGTTTCTTGTGCGCGTCCGCCGCGAAGGATTACCAGAGAAGGCGCTCGACAATGCCGCGATCGAAAAGCTGAAAGCGCATTCGTATCCGGGCAATGTGCGCGAGCTCGAAAACCTGCTGCGTCGAGCCGCCGCGCTCAGTCCGGCGCCCGTGATTACCGCCGGTGAAATCCATCGCGAATTGAACGCCGCGGCGGTCAGCCAACCGGGCGAGTTCTTGCCCAATGACGACGATTTCGAAGCAGCGGTGTCGCGGCGTCTGGAAGATGAGTTTTCTGCT
>JACQAC010000042.1 GCA_016195245.1 Pseudomonadota bacterium | reverse complement strand
GCGCGTGTTCTCGAAGAGCGCGATGCCCATCTGCGCTCGATCTTCGACACCGTGCCGGAGGCGATGATTGTCATAAATACGGATGGCGTGGTGCAATCTTACAGTCTTTCGGCCGAGCGAATGTTCGGTTGGAGGCCTAACGAAGCCGTCGGCCGCAATATCAATTTGCTGATGCCCGAACCCTTCCGCAGTCAGCACGATGATTTCGTGCGGCGCTATCTCAGCACGGGCGAACGACGCATCATCGGTATCGGCCGGATTGTCGTTGGGCAGCGCAAGGATGGCTCGACGTTCCCTATGGAACTCGCGGTCGGTGAGGTCGGGTCAGGCGGCGCGCGTGTGTTTACAGGCTTTATCCGCGACCTTACGGAGCGTCGGGAAAGTGAAGCGCGCCTGCAGGAATTGCAGGCCGAGGTGGTTCATATTTCGCGCCTTTCTGCCATGGGTGAAATGGCGTCCGCGCTCGCACACGAGCTCAATCAACCTCTAAGCGCGATTGCCAACTATTTGAACGGAGCAAAGAAGCTTATGGGCCGTGGGCCCGAGAGCGACGCCAAGGTCAGCGCTGCGATGGAGAAAGCCTCCGAGCAGGCGGTTCGGGCCGGCGACATTATTCGCCGCTTGCGCGACTTCCTGGCGCGCGGCGAAGGGGAGCATAGCCTCGAATCGCTGGCGAAACTGGTGCATGAGGCCTGCGGGCTGGCGCTCGTGGGCGCCAAGGAGAGCAATGTCCAGGTGGCTTATCGGATGGACCCGCATCTTGATCGCGTCATCGTCGATCGCGTTCAGATCCAACAGGTCATTGTCAATCTGGTGCGCAACGCGCTTGACGCCATGGAGGGTCAAGGCGGTCACCTTGATGTCGCCACTAAGATCGATGACGGCATGGCCATGGTTAGCATCTCGGACACCGGTCCCGGGATTGATCCGCAGGCCGCTGCGCGCCTGTTCCAACCGTTCGTGACCACCAAGGCCAACGGCATGGGTGTTGGGCTTTCGATCTGCCGCACCATTATAGAGGCGCATGGCGGGCGTATTTGGAGCGATGACAACCCAGGCGGCGGCGCGATATTCCGCTTCACGGTCCCTCTTGCGCGAGAGGAGGAGGCATCATGAGCGATAATTTTGTCGTTCATGTTGTCGACGACGACGAAGCGGTGCGCGAGTCGCTGACGTTTACTCTCAACGCTTCCGATATCGACGTAGTCGCACACGCGTCGGCGTTTGATCTGCTCGAGCACGTGTCAAGTTTGACAAACGGACTTGTCATCACGGACGTCCGCATGCCCGGTATGACGGGCCTTGAGCTGGTGGCGCGGCTAAAGCAACTTGGTGTGTCGCTGCCGATCATTGTGCTGACTGGTCACGCCGACGTGGCGATGGCGGTGGAGGCGATGAAGGCCGGCGTTGCCGACTTTCTTGAAAAGCCCTTCGATGACGCTGCGCTGCTCACGGCTATCGATGCCGCTCGGCAGCGGCTGCAAGGCGACGCTGGGCGCCAAGCTGAGCGGAACGACATCGCTGGCCGTATTGCGCTACTGACGGCGCGTGAGAAGGAGGTATTCGAGGCGATCGTCGAGGGAGAGTCCAACAAGTCCGCGGCGTTGAAGCTCGGCATCAGCCCGAGGACGGTTGAAATCTATCGGGCCAACGTCATGGAAAAGATGCGTGCGCGGTCGCTATCTGATTTGGTTCGAATGGCGCTGCTACTAAAGCCCACAACTTGATCCTGATCAAAACGGCTTGCCCAGAATGTGTCAGGCGTGCCTCATGGACGCCTTTCCCCGCCGCCTGGTGGTGATCGATGACGACGATCATTTGCTCCAATCGATGCGTTTTGCCTTTGAGGCAGAAGGCTATTTGGTGACGACTTTCGCAAGTGGTGAAGAAGCGCTCAAGGCGCCGCCGCGCGATCCCCACACGTGCCTGGTTGTGGATGCGCGTCTGCCCGGCACCTCGGGACTCGACACCATCGCGCAGCTGCGAAGGCTTGGTGTTGCCGCCCCAGCGATCTTGATCACAACCAATCCCAGTCAAGCCGAACGCCGCCGCGCAGGCGCAACGGGCGTTTCCATTGTTGAAAAGCCGTTGCTTGGCGATGCGCTTGGGAAAACGATTGCCGCGCTTCTGGGGAGCTAGTTTCGAGCGCCGAAAATTGGAGCGGGCGAGGGGAATTGAACCCCTGACATTCAGCTTGGGAAGCTGACGTTCTACCTCTGAACTACGCCCGCGCTGGCGTTGGCATAGCAAAGGGCGCGGTGTGGTTCGAGGGGTTAATAACGAGCTCTGGATCGCAGCCGTCCGGCGCCGCGTTATTGACTTCTCAAGCTTTTACCGCCACATCCGCGCTCAGCGACCGTTCGCGGCCAGAGAATACGTCTTTGGGCCTAGTGAACGCGGTCCTTCGGAACGCCACCATCGACGTTCGGCTTTGAGCTTCAAGATTAGCTCGCCGCCTTTCTTCGCCGTCGCATCGTTCCTCGATTGTGAGCCCACGCGAGAGCGCGTGTCTGGCTCGAAAGTACTTCTGTGAGTCAATTCAAAGATCTCGGCATCAGCGCGCCGATCCTCAAAGCGCTGGAGGCCGAAGGCTATTCCACGCCCACGCCGATCCAGGCCAAGGCCATTCCGATCGTGCTGAAGGGCGTTGACCTGGTTGGTTTGGCGCAAACCGGCACCGGCAAGACCGCGGCGTTCGCGCTGCCGATCCTGACGCGCTTGGCGGCTGATCGTAAGCACGCCGGCGACCGTGCGTGCCGCGTGTTGGTGCTCGCACCAACACGCGAACTCGCCGCGCAAATCGGCGACAGCTTCCGCGCCTACGGCAAGTATCTCGGCCTTTCCACCGCCGTCGTGTTCGGCGGCGCTTCGATGTTCAAGCAGAAGCAAGCGCTCTATCGCGGTGTCGACATTCTGGTCGCCACGCCGGGCCGTTTGCTTGACCACGTGTCGCAACGCACCGTCCGTCTCGACCGCGTCGAGATGCTGGTGCTCGACGAAGCCGACCATATGCTCGACATGGGCTTCATCCACGATCTGCGAAAGATTTCGACACTGCTGCCGAAAGAGCGGCAGAGCCTGTTCTTCTCGGCCACCATGCCGGCGCCGATCGCCGAGTTGGCGGCGCAATTCCTCTACAATCCGGAGCAGGTGGCGGTGACGCCGCCTTCGACAACGGCGGAGCGCGTCGAGCAGGCGGTGATCCACATCGACACCAAGAAGAAGCAGGATCTGCTGCATGCGCTGTTGAAGGACAAGACCATCAAGCGTGCACTGGTTTTCACGCGCACCAAGCATGGCGCCGACCGCGTTGTCGAAAAGCTGGCAAGCGCCGGCTTCGAAGCGGAAGCGATCCATGGCAATAAGAGCCAAGGTCAGCGCACGCGCGCGCTCGACGCCTTCAAAAAGGGGCACGCGCGCCTTCTGGTGGCGACCGAGATCGCAGCGCGCGGCATCGACGTCGACGACGTCAGCCACGTGATCAATTTCGACCTGCCCAACGTGCCGGAACAATACGTCCACCGCATCGGCCGCACGGCGCGTGCGGGCGCCGGCGGCATGGCGATCTCGTTCTGCGCGCCGGATGAGCGCGCTTACCTGCGCGACATCGAGAAGCTGACGAAGCAGAAGGTGCCGGTGATGGAAACCGACCTGTCACTGCGTACGCCGGCTGACGATGAGCGCGTACAACGGCCGAAGGGCCCGAGCCGCGGTGGTCGTGGCGGCGGTGGTGGTCAGCAACAGCGCAAGCATGCGCCGAAGCGCCATCACGGTTCGGAAACGCACGGCAAAGCGCACGCCCAGCAAGGTCACGCGCACTCGCATGCGCGCGATGAAGGCGATCGCCGCGACCGCAAAGGGCAGGAGGTGTGGTCAAACGGCCCGCGCCAGCCGCAGCGCGGACGCCGTCAGCGTACGACGCGCGGCTAGTTAGCCGCGCGCCAGCACGACGATGTAGTCGCCGGTCTTGTAGCTCAACGTCTCGCTCTTGTCGGGGTTGAGCTTGACGCCGGACGGATTGGCCTTGTCGCCGCGCGGACGGCAATAGCCGAACGCCGTTTCGCCGCGCCGCCGGCAAGCTTCTATGATGGTGTAGAAATCGACGGGGCGCTCGGTCGAGACCACGCCGTCGATTGGGCGCATGTAGATTTCCGAGCCTTCCTCATCGAGCAGATCTTTGAAGATCGCCGATGTGAATTCGCTCTCTGATGCTTGCGCCAGCATCAAACTGACGAGGCGATCGCTGACCACAAAATCGTCGGCTCGCGTGATCGCCGCGAGCTGGCGGTTGCGGATGTCGGTCATTTCGCTGACCAGTATGCCGCGCTTGCCGCTTGCAGCGGCGATTTCACGCAAGTGAAGCAGCGTCACCAAGGTCTGTGTGTCTGCGGCCTGCGACGCGAGATTGTCGCTGCAAGCCAGCACGATGATCCGGTCGTAGTTGGCGGCGCCCAGTGCTTCGAGCGCGTGGCGGTCGCGGGTGTCAGTAGAGGTGTGTTTGAGAGACACGCCTGGCTTGAGCGATTGCAGTTGCGACACCTCCTGTTCGAAGTTTGGCGTGGCAGCTGCGATCGAAATTTCTGATCCCGCCGCCATATAGAAGGAAAGCTCCTGCGTAATAGCGGGTCCACGCCGGTTCCAACCAAGGATGAGCGCGCGCTCAACGATTTCTTTGGCGTCGCTTCGGGCGCGCAGCGCGGTCTCGTCAAGCAGTGGTTGCTGCGCCGCGCCAATGGCGATGCTGTCGCGGTCGTTCGCAACGATAACGGCAAGCGTCTTGTCGGCGATCACCGTGTCCATTTCGGGATTAAGCCGCACGGCGCTGCTTTCATCGCACAAACCGATCAGCGCGCCGGGATTCACAAGCGAAAGCGCTTCGCCAAAGGTCTTTCCGGTAAGCGACGGCTCAGGCACGGCATAGAATTCGTTACCCTCGAAATCGAGCAGCTCTGAATAAACCGCGCTCAGGCCCGCATGGCGGCTGGAGTGTACGATAACACGCGAAATGAGATCGTCCGGCACCACCGCCTGCACTTCGCCATTGCCGATGTCGCGGGCGATCTCCGCGCATTTTGCGGCGCGAAATTCGGCCGAGATTTGGTAACGCGCCGCTCGCCGCTCGGGACCATGCACCAGCGCCAAGACGATCTTGATGTTTTGGGCGTCGGCGTCATCGGAGTCCGACGACAGCACGATGATGGAGCGCGCGGTTTCAAGGTTGACGATCTCCAAGTCGGCAAGGTCGCCTGGATCACCACTTCGGCAGACGATACGCGCGCGATGCGTACCGACCTTCGCGGCAATCTCATCTTCCATTTCGACTTTGTCTTTGTTGGCGAGAATGACGATCGAAAAGGTTCTGTCTCTCTCGTGCGCAATCGCCAATTCCTTGATGATGTCGAAGATCGAGTTCGACCAGTTGAGGATCACTGTATGGCGACGCTCGAGGACGAAGGATCGGCCCTTGCGCAGAATGTCCAGTTGCGACTGCACGCCCGCGCTCATCAGACCGATCAAGCTTGATACAACGAAGATGCCCCAGATGGTCACCGCCAGCATGATGACGCGGAAGGCCCAGCCGCTATCTCCGCCGACATTGCCGGCGTCGATGGTGCGCATGGTGGCTTCCCAGAAGGCTTCGATGAAGCTCAGGCCGTCATGATTGTCCGGTGGAGCGATGTGCGTGGTGGTCAGGACTATCGCGGCGATGACGATAACGATCAGCGAAACCAGCGCCAACCAGCCGATCATCGACAGCGGTCCGGACGCCATGCTGAGATCGAAAGCGTACCGCGCCCGCGCGGCCCACCGCTTCAAGTTGGCGGAAAGGCTGTCGTCCATCGTTTCTCCCGCAGGATGGTGGCTGCTGATAAGACGGTGATTTATCGGGCGCTGTAAATAGCGCATGGAACGCAAAACGAAAAACGCCGCCAGTTGCCTGGCGGCGCTTCCGTTTCGATCTGAATAAGTTCAGCCCTGGAAGGCGCTGATATAGACTTCGACACGGCGATTGCGCGCACGTCCTTCGTCGGTGGCGTTCGAAGCGATCGGACGGGTTTCGCCGAAACCTTGCGCCGCGATGCGCTGGCGCATCACGCCGCCTTGCATCAGGACAGAGGCTACGTTCATAGCCCGGCGTTCGGAGAGGTCTTGGTTGTAGGATTCCGGACCGACTGAGTCGGCATGGCCGTAAACGTCGACCGTGGTTTGTGGATAGTCGTGCAGCACGTTGGCCGTGTTCATCAGCACTGGCACGAATTGGCCTTTCACCGAGTCACGATTGAAATCGAAGGTGAGGTCGGCCGGGAAGTTCAGCAGGATCTGGCCTTCGTTGACGCGCGTGACGCCGACGCCAGTGCCGCGCAGGCGTTGGCGCAGATTCTGCTCCTGCTGGTCCATGTAGTGGCCGATGCCGGCGCCCGCGAGCGCGCCGATGCCTGCGCCGATCAGCGCGTTGCGGCGATCGTCGCCGCCGGCCAAGGTGCCTGCGCCGGCGCCGAGGATTGCGCCGATGATAGCGCCGTTGGCTGTGCGGTTCGGACTGCGCTCACCAGTGACTTGGTCGGTTGTCGTACAACTTGCGACAAACATCATGGCTGCGAGGCCGATCAAAATTCTGCGGATCATTCAGTCCCTCCGATTCACACGGGCGCTTTTACCCGTTTTCGTAATGATTTCTGTCGCCTGCGAACTGAGCCGTACATGAACGCCAGATCATTGCCACCGGTTTTCGCCAGGGGGTTGAGCGCCAAGAAATGTCTCTTGCTTAATCAAGCCTTGGCGCTCCGGCGGCGCCGGCATGTCGCGCTCCCAATTGGCGTTGATTGTCGGGCAGGGCGGGATCAAGCCCGACGGCGAAGGCCCGGGATTGGGGCTGGCGATCTCCATGCGGCTTGTGAAGTTGATGGGCGGTCAGCTCGCGGCGCGCAGCGAATTGGGGCAGGGCTCGGCGCTCTCATTCGTGTTGGAGGCGCCGATTTGCGTGCGCCGCAGCGCGGCTTAAGCGAGGAAGCGCGCAAGCTTGCGCGAAAGCGCTACGAGATTACGGGTTTCGCATTCCCACACGATCAGAGTTTTCCAGCGCCCCGCCTTGAGCTCTTTCAGCACGCGCGCATCGCGGGTGCGATTGCGTTCAATCTTGGCGCGCCAGTATGCGGCGTTGTCCTTTGGTTGGCGCGCTCCTCGTGCGCAATCATGGCCATGCCAAAAGCAACCATGCACGAAGACGGCTTTATGCAGGCTGCCGAACACTAGGTCCGGTTTTCCGGGGAGCTTGCTGCTCAGACGATAGCGGCGACCATACCCAAGCGCGCGCACCGCAGCACGAACCACGCGCTCAGGCGCGGTGTCAAATGACCTGACGGCGCGCATGACGGCCGAACGCTTTTCTGAGTCGAAAACATCAGCGCGCGGCGTCATGCTCTCTTGCGCGCCGCGCTCACGCCTGCGAGCGGCGCGAGCAAATGCTGCGAGAGCCAGCGCACCGCTGAAGGCGAAACTGCGTCGCCAACCAAATGCAGCGCTGCTGTTTGATTGTCCGGCAGCGGATAATGATCCGGCGCGCCCATCAGTCGCGCTGCTTCGCGCTGCGACAGCAGGCGCGAGCGCGTCTGCTTGCCTTCGATGAAGAGCAAGAGTTGTCGGCTTGATCCCCCGGTTGGCGTACGCAGACACCCGGCGAGGCCGTCAAAGCGCGCTTCCGCACGCTGCACGCGCTCGCCGTGCTCAACGCGAATACGCCGGAAGACCGCGCCCACTTCGTGCTTGCCGCTTTCCCTCAGGGCGTCGACGCGCGCGCGTTGCAGTGCGCTCATTTGTGAAAGTAGCCGTTCCGTTTGCGCGTTGCTATTCCATGCAACGTTTCCATCGTCATCGAGCAAGTCGGCGAGTTGCGTGTTACGCTTAGGTGGCGCCGGCAGGCGCCACCAGACAAAGTGTTTGCGCAGCGTATCCGGCAAGCGCGCGACGACGTTGCGCAGCGCCTGTGAGTGAAATGGCTCGCTTGGGCCTGCGCTCGTCAGCGACGGCGGCGCGCTGCGTGCGGCGACGATGAACAGGCGCGGACGCGATTGTGGCACGAAGTGTGCCGCATCTATTTCCAAAGCGCCGACGCGGTAGCCCAGATCGTCGAGCGCATGCACCAGCGCGGTAAAGTCGGCGCCGCCGTGTGAGCTCAAGAGCCCGCAGACATTCTCTAGAGCTAGGATGCCAGGCGCGCGCTTTTCGGCCGACAACTTCTCGATCAGCCGATGAAATCCCCAGAATGCGCCTGACCGCGGCGCTGCCAATCCGCGTCGGGCGCCGGCCAATGATAGGTCCTGGCACGGGAATGACGCCCAACCCAAGGCGGCCTGGCCTGGCAGGTTAGAGGGCGTCAGCTTCCAAATGTCGCCGACATGCATGGCTTCAGCGCCGAATGCCGCGATGTAAGCGCGCGCCTTGGCGGGTTCGATGTCGTTGGCGAAAACGCAACCGAAGTCGGGGGCCAACCCCAATCGCGCGAAACCGCCCCCGGCGAAAAACTCATAAAATGGGGCGCCGGAATCACGGGTCATGCGTCTATACTAACCCCGGCGGGGGCGATGGCGTGCACTCTGGTGCCAAAAAGGGGTGACCCATGCGGACAACGATCCGCGGACTTGGTTTCGGTGGGGTGGTTCTGGCCCTGGCATTGTTTGCCTGCTCGCCGCCCGCGCAGCGGAACGATGAGTCGTCATCGACGCCGCCGAGCAACGAACAGCGCGAAGCAGCGATCGCCGCACAGCAGCTGGCAGCTCTCGGCGGGGCCGCCGACGCGGCGACGCAGGCCAATTACACTGGCGACTTCCAAGCCTCCGGAGGGCTCGACGCGGACTCTGACGAAGGGGCTTGGGAGCTGAGCCTCCTGAGCGACTACGCCCAGTTCACGCGCCCCGGCCTCGGTGACGACGGCGGCATACCTGGCGATCGACAATTCCATCAACATGGCATGCGCGTGGTTGCGGGGCCGCTGACCATCACCATCATGGAGCAGCCGTGTCAGGCGGGCACGACGCAGCAGCCCTATGTTGCGCACGTTCTGTTTGAAGGCGTGGCCTATGATGGGTGTGCGCGGCGCGGCGCGCAGCAGGGCGAACGGCCGACCTGGGCGTCGGTGTTGCCGGATCTCATTCCGGCGATCGATGCTTGCGTAGCGCGGGTCACCACACGGCCGGCGCGCATCACCTTTGCCGGCGCCATCGATGAAGGCCAGACCAATGTGCGTCTGCGCGAAGGCGATGGCACGCGGCGCGAATGCATCGTCGACGGCAGCGGCCAAGTGAGCGCCTACGATCCCATTTCCGATCTCGACCGCCGTGGCGGCGAAGGTGATCCGGAATTCCAGCGCGGCGGCAATCAGCCCCGCGCCGAGCGCTGCCGCACCATCGCGCCCGCTACGGGCCACGATGGCGCGCCGTTAGGCTGGCTGATCCGCCGTTCCTGCTGACATCGCCGCGTTCAGACCTCATCAACCGGCGCGGCTTATCGCGAGATTATGCGTGCGCGCACGGTCTTTGCGCTAATCGGGCTTTGCTTCGCGGCGTCCGCTTGCGGAAGCGCGCCGCCGCCTGAGCTGAACGGGCTGTGGAGTTCAAGCCAAATGGCGTGCGCCGCTGGAGTCGGCATTCGTTTTAAAGCCGATGCAATCGAGGCAGTTTACGACACACGCACCGAAACGCTGTTTGCCCATCCGCAATACGAATTGCGCGGCCGCGGGCCGTTTCGTGTGCGGATCATCTATGATTTGCCGCAGCTGCCAGGTGGGGCGCACGTCGCAGGCGCGCGCGGCGTGGTGGAGCTGACGCGCCGCCAAGACGGTTCGATCGCGCCAGCGAAGCCCGGCCTGGTGCGCGAACTGACGGCAGGCGCGGACGCTGACCGTATGGTTTGGGTGCGCGATGCAGGTGTCGCCGCTGCAGTTCCACATCGTGCTGGTGACGATGAGACGGGCCTGCGGGGCTTGGCCGTCGACGCGGGCCGTGAACGTCGAACCCTGGGCGTAGGCGGCGCTGGCAAACGTCGTGCTGAGGACGGCGGCGACAATGATGGATCTGAAATTGGTCATTTGAACCCTCCGAAAACCGATCGCGCTGCTGGGGGAGGAGCGCCGAAATAGACCATGAAGGGATCGCTGATCGCTGACAAGAGAAAATTGAACGAAATGACAAATATTCACTTGAGAGTGATCAAGGGTTGCGAAGCGGTTGGTGGCTTCCAAAGGGGGCAATCACCCCTTGGGGTCAGGGTTGGCGGTCCCGCTTTGGGCATGGGCTGAAGCGAATCCAGACTCCGTTTGCGCGATTTTGCGCGGCTCGCGGACGCCGATCGGCAAATTCAGCAATTGCAGCAACAGTCGGCGGGGCCGCGTGGTGAACAATTGCAGGTTCAACAACGCATCGCAGCGCTCGATGCGCAGTCGCAAGCGGCGCAGGCCAGCGTCAACGATGCGCGCGCCAGCATTGTCGGCAATATCGCCGACATCGAAGCGCGCGCGAACGTGCAGAACTCGCAAAGCGTGGCCGCGGACGTGAGTTCGCAGGCGCTGAGCCAGCGCATCAATGCGCTGGCTGGCCGGGGAGGCTTGTCGTCCGGCGATCAGCGCAGCGTAACGACGTTGCGTGCGCAGGTGCAGCGCATGGCCGAACAAGAAGCGAGCCATGACGACACCAGCGCCGAACGCACGGCGCTGGTGTCGCGGCAACGCCTGGTCGACGGCCAGGTGGCGGAATCCGACCGGCAAATCTATGCGCTGCAGCAGCAAGTGCTGCCCGATTACCAGCAATATACGCGCGTACGGAACGAGGCGTATGCGCTGCAAGGCATGAGCCCGCTTGGCATCACCACGCTGCTGGCGCAGGGCAGTCCGTCTTTGTTGTCGCCGCTGCTCGTAGTGCTGATGGGGGCGCTTGGATCGCTTCTGTATCTCTTTCCCGCTTATTTGAATCGGCCTCAGCCGGTCACCATGGCGGAGATCGCGGTGCGTCTGATCTTCGGCATGTGTGCGGCTCTGGCTCTCTACGTGCTCTTGAACGCGGCAGTCGCTGGCATTTCGCTGACGCAAAACGCTGCCCAAGCTTCCACGTCTAGCCTGCTGAATCCGTTCACGGTGTCGCTGATCGGGATCATCGCCGGCGTGCTCTCCGAGGACATCGCCAAGTGGATCCAGGACCGTGGACGCGGGATTTTCACACAGAGTGGCGCGCCAGCAGCCGCGCAGCCGGCGCCGCAGGATTCCGGATCGATGGTCAACCCGCACGGCGGCCCGAACGCGCCATGAGGCGCGGCCTGACGGCGCGTTAGGCTTTCGCGAACGACGAGCCGCGCTTAGGGTGCGTGGCAAAGGAGTTCGCTCATGCGTCGCGCTGTCATCGTTTCCTATGCTCGTACCGGCTTGGCCAAGTCGGGCCGCGGGGGTTTCAATATTACGCATGGCGCGGCGCTGGCCGGGCATTCGATCAAGCATGCGGCGGCGCGCGCCAAGCTTGAACCGGACGCGGCGGAGGATGTGGTGCTGGGCTGTGGTTCGCCGGAAGCAGCCACCGGGCACAACGTAGCGCGCCTTGCCTCGGTATGGGCGGGGCTCGACTTCAAAGTCGCGGCCGCGACCATCAATCGCTTTTGCTCGTCTGGTCTGCAATCGACAGCGCAAATCGCCAGCTACATCATCAACGAGGGCGCCAACGTCGGCATTTCCGGGGGTGTCGAGTCGATCTCCGGCACGCGTTTGGCCAACACCAAGCCGGTGTTCGAGGAGCGGTTGCTCAAGGATCATCCGGAAATGTGGATGCCGATGATCGAGACGGCGGACATTGTCGCCAAGCGCTACAATGTCTCCCGCGAATATCAGGACGAATACTCGCTGCGTTCGCAGCAGCGCATCGCGGCGGCGCAGAAGAACGGGATTTTCAAGGACGAAATCGTCCCGATGAAGACGACGATGATGGTCGTCAACAAGGAGACCAAGGCGGAGAGCAAAGTCGAGGTCACGGTTGACCGCGACGACTGCAATCGGCCGGACACGACGTTGGAGGGCTTGGCGAAGCTTGAGCCAGTGCGTGGGCCGGGCAATTTCGTCACCGCTGGCAACGCGAGCCAACTCTCGGATGGCTCGGCTGCGCTTGTGCTGATGGAGGAGAAAGAAGCCGAGAAGCGCGGGCTTGAGCCGCTTGGCTTGTTCAAGGGTTTCGCGGTCGCCGGCTGCAATCCCGATGAGATGGGCATCGGCCCGGTGTTCGCGGTGCCGCGCCTGCTGAAGCGCCAAGGGCTCAAGGTCAGCGACATCGACCTTTGGGAGCTCAACGAAGCGTTCGCGTCGCAGTGTTTGTATTGCCGCGACAAGCTCGAGATCGATCCCGAGAAGTACAACGTGAATGGCGGTTCAATTGCCATCGGCCACCCGTTCGGCATGACGGGTGCGCGCCTGGTTGGGCACGTGCTGATGGAAGGGCGCCGCCGCAAAGCCAAGACCGCTGTCGTCACCATGTGCATCGGCGGCGGCATGGGTGCTGCGGGCTTGTTCGAGGTGTTCAGCTAGCTCCGGCCAGTTTGTGAACCGAGTTGGCGCTGGCGATCAGTGCGCCAGCGTCGTTCCTGAAGTCGGCGCGTATGAACAGCAGCGTGCGCGTCTTGCGCGTGGTGCTGACCTCCACCGAACCTGCATCGGCGCGCGCCAGCATTTCGATGCTGACGGAGACAAGTGCAGTCTCGGCGCCGGCTTCGCGGTCGGCGGCAGATTCGAGCGTGTTGATGATGCGGACGGCGATGGCGCTGTCGGTCACGTGTGCCGTCCAATCGCCAGCATGATGCGCTCGTGGGCTTTGTCGAGGCTCGCCCATTCGCCGACACTGGCGCTCTTGCCGGGCTCCAGGTCCTTGTAGTGCTGAAAGAAATGTTTGATCTGAGCGATCATCAACGGTGGGAGATCGTCGGCGGTTTTTACATCGCTGTAGAATGGATTGAGCGCATCGACCGGCACGGCGAGAATCTTCTCGTCGACGCCTTTTTCGTCACTCATCAGCAATACGCCGACCGGCCGCGCGCGGATCAAGCATCCTGCGATCACCGGCATCGGCGTCACCACCAGGATATCGAGCGGATCGCCGTCTTCGGCGAGCGTGTTGGGGATGAAACCGTAGTTGAACGGATAGATCATCGAGGTGTGCAGGAAGCGGTCGACGAATAGGGCGCCGGCTTCTTCGTTGAGCTCGTACTTCACCGGCAATCCGCCCTGTGGAATCTCGATGAAGGCGTTGACCTCCTGGGGCGGATTGCGGCCGGGCGGGATTTTGCGGATGTCCATAGTGGCGTCTTAGTGCGGCGGCCGCGACAGCAGCAAGATGATGATGATGCCTTGCAGCACGATAATCACGGCTTGTGACGCAATGGCGATTTTCGCGGCGAACTGAATCTTGTCGGGCAAATCGAGAAAGTCGCGGATTTTGCTCATAGAGGTTACCCGTTTGGAATGAAGTACAATTCGTATCCTTCAGCCACAAACGCGCGAAGTGCGGCCAAATCGAACTCGTACTCGGCGTGATCGTGCAACGACAGCAGCGTCGATTCGAGTTTTGGAAAATCAACTTTCCGCACGTCGATCTTGTGTTGATTAAAGTCCCAGACGTCGGAGATCCCCAGGGCGCTTGCAACCTCCGTTCCCGCGCGGGTCCCTTCGGTGATGCCAAACAGGATCGTCACAATTGGTGCACCGTCTCGCGTCCGAGCATACCGATCGGCGGGATACTCATAGTGCTCAATCAAGTGGCGGCGGAACGGTCCCACCGCCAAGACTGCGACAGACAACATTTCAGGTCACATCTTTTTCCTGAGCGGGGCCAGATCCGGAAATTCCGGCGCGCGCTTTTGCGCTTTGGCGGCGAAGGCTTCGGCCATATGCGGCGGCGAGAACATGCCGGCTTGCCAGGTGGCGATGTAGTCGAGGCCATCGGCGATGGAATGATCGCGCGCGTGGTTGATCATGCGCTTTGAGCCGGCGACGGCGACTGGCGCCTTCGAGGTGATTTCGGCGGCCAATTCCATGATGTGCGCGAGCATGGCTTCTTGCGTGGGAAACACGTCGTTGATCAGGCCGATCTCCTTGGCTTTCGCGGCAGGCAAACGCCGGCCGCCGTAGGCGAGTTCACGCACCCATCCTTCGGGAATGAGTTTGCAGAGGCGCGGAAAGGTGCCGACGTCGGCGGTCATGCCGATATTGATCTCGGCAATTTGGAAGAATGCGTCTTCGGTGGCGTAGCGGATGTCGCAGGCGCTGGTCATGTCGACGCCGGCGCCGATGCAGCCGCCTTGGATGGCGGCGATAACGGGGATGCGGGCGTTGTCGAAGCAATTGAAGCTGCCCTGTAGCGTCAGCACGAATTGGCGGAAGCTCTCGGCCCGCGAATAGGGATCGCCGCCGCTGGCGGTGATGCTTTCGCCGGCGGTGAACACGGAGAGATCCATGCCGGCGGTGAAATGCTTGCCGGTGGAGGAGACGACGATCACGCGGGCTTTGGCGTTTTCATCGATGTCACGGACGATTTCAGGGAGTTCGTTCCAGAACGCGCGCGGCATGGAATTGAACGCCTCGGGGCGATTCAACACGATGTGGGCGATCTTGTTTTCGATCTTGACGTCGAAGCAGGTGGTCATGGGCCAAGTCTCCGAGAGCTTGGCTAGCACGGCCGTCGGCTTGAGCGAAATCTCCCCTCCCCTTGAGGGGAGGGGATTAAGGGGCGGGGTGAAGCTCCGCAGTTTCCAGCATTGAGCGCGTGTCGGATGGCTGGTGTTTCACCACCCCCCCTTGCCCCCTCTCCTCGAGGAGAGGGGGACGCGTTTCATCGTTTGCAGTTTCAGTCGCGAAATTGCGGATCCACCCAATTTCCGATTATTCCGGCCTGCGGCCCTAGGGGCTACCTCCGGTGAGGCACATGTGATGATCAGACTTTCTCTTCACGACCTGCCCATCCTCATAGCGCTTGCCGGGTTTGCGCTGATGGGGGTCGGGGCGCTCGCGGCGCCCACAAGCGTCACCCGTCAGTTTGGCATCCAAGACCTCACGCCAGCGGGGCGCAACGAAGTGCGCGCTGTGTATGGCGGCTTCGGCATTACGATGGCGATCATGCTTGCGGCGGCCTTGCTGGCGGCGCCTCTTCGCACTGGCGTCTGTCTGACCTTGGCAGCGGCGCTGGCAGGCATGGCGGGCGGACGCCTTTTCTCGTTCTTGATCGATCGGAAGATTGGCCGCGCGCCGCTCTTCTATTTTGGCATCGAGGTGGTGCTGGCTGGCCTCCTCCTCTTTGGCGCGTGAGCGGCATTCAATTTTAGGAGAGTGGTAACCGCACCGAAATGGCGCGCCAAAGCCGATCGGATTCACTGAAGACTGGCGCATCCACGGCTCGCGTCTTGGAAATATGCCGCCTATTTTCACACAATTTAAGATGGTGGTTACCATTGCGATGCAACTGCTTGGGTGTGTAACCCTCAACTGTGCCGGGAGTCTCCATTGCCTGCCACGCCAACCCCGCAGAATGAGAAGCATCGCATAGATGTTTTGTGCGCGGCTGCGCTCTTGGACACCGGCCCGGAATTCTTCTTCGAAGAGGCCGTTGAGGCAGTCTTGGCCATCTCAGGCGTGCCGATGGCCGCCGTTTCGCTCGTGGATGAGGGACGGCAATGGTTCAAGACCAGCCGCGGCCTTGGCGTCAGCGAAACGCCGCGCGACTGCGCCTTTTGCTCGTACACGATCTTGGGTGATGAGCCGTTGATTGTCGCCAATGCGCGAGACGATGAGAGATTTTTCGATAGCGCCCTGGTTACCGGCGAGCCGCGCGTCATGGCGTACGCGGGTGCTCCGATTGTCGTGGAAAGTGGAGCTCGTATTGGTGCGGTTTGCCTGATCGACACCAAGCCGCGCGAGTGGTCGCCAGTTCATATCAATTTGCTTTGCGAGGTCACCCGCCTTGTGTCCCGCTATGTCGACTTGCGGCGGGCGCTGCTGAATCTGAATCCTCAACGACTCATGGATCTTGCTGTCGGAGGCGATAGCATTTCGCATTTGCAGTCGGCCATACGGGCAGGTTAGCGGACGGACTGCGGCTCTAGCTCAATACAGGCGTGGTACGAGACGCCATCGCACGCGCGCGGCGTAAGCCTGGTAGCGCGGCTCGGTCTTCAAGATGCGCTCTTCGGCATTGATGCGGAGAATTTGGATCAGCGTCCAAATAGCGACGATCGCCGCATTCCAAGGCGTCGGGAAGGCGTAAACGAAGCCGAGCTGGCCGATGAAATAGCTTGCATACATAGGGTGGCGCAGGAGCGCGTATGGCCCGCGCTCCTCCACGCCGCGGATCGCGGGCGCGACGCCGAAATTGCGGAAGAGCGCGGCCTTGCACCAAAGCGCGCCGAGAAAACCGACGCCCTGCAACGTCCAGCCGATTTCCTGCGGGCCGAGCGGCGGCATCGCGACGGGTCTAACAAAGAGAGTGGCGCAGGCGCCGCCGAACGCCAGCGCCCAGTCGTCGATCCGGAAAGTGATGGTTTGCGGCATCCTCCGGATGAGCGCCAGCACGACCACCAGTGCTTCCGATATGAGCGCCAGCAGGTTGGCGATGTTGTGAGTGGCGGCGTAGTTGGCGACGAGCCGCTGAGCGAGGCCGTAGAAAAGTGCGATGAGAATGATGCGCTCGATCAGATCGAGGCCGAGCGCGGCGAAACGGCGTGGTTGCGGCGCGGCGACGGCATGCACGTGCCTCACGTGAACTCCGATACTACCAGGTCCCCTGCGCCCTCAGGCGTACGACGCCGTTTTACGGCGTCAAGCGCTGATCAGTTGAGGCGATCACGATCGTGCGCTCCAGGCCGGCGTCGCGGTGGTGCAGTGCGGCGCGATAGGCGGCGACGTTTTCCATCGTGAGGATCGCTGAGGGGGTGGGGTAAAGCATCGCCGCGACATCGCTCCAGGCGCCAGTGGTCGGCCCGCCTGTAGCCTCGCGCAGCACTTCGGTGATGCGGCCGTAGAAAAGAAGATGGCCGCCGGTGCGGTACACAGTGCGCAGGGCGACCAGGCCGTAGCGCGCGTAGGCGGCGCGGCCAGAACTAGCGCGACCGTCGGCATAGCGCGCGCTCGGAAAGTAACTCAGGAAGTTGACCACGTTGGGCGCATAGCCTGACGGCTGCGCGAGCAGACGCGCGATCGCGGCCTGACCCGGCATCAGTTCGGCGCGGTAACCCTTGGTTTGCACGTCGTGGCTGACCGCCCCGGCGGGTTTGCCCAGAACGCCGAATGTCACGAGCAACTTGAGAATGCCCAACGCCAACTTCGGTGGCGCGCCAAAAGCGACGCGCGCGACGAACGCGTCTTCGACGCCGACAAGGTCGATGGGCATGGTCGACGCGGGGTTGCCGGCGAGGACGTAGAAACGCGACCAGTAGGGCTCGCCGTTTCCAATGAAGGGGAAGTCCGCGCGCGCCGACCAAGTGATGCTCACGCCAGAGGCTAAGGCGGGAGGCTTCGCCCCGCGGACGGCGACGAACCAAGCCGCGCCCCTGACGATGCGATACACAGGCTCGCTGGCGCCGGTGAGCCACGGCGCGGCGAGCAGAGCGACAACCGCGACGGCAAGAATGATCAGTCCCATGCGCCTAAGCGCGCAGCAGAGCGTACTTTGTCAAGCGGCGCGCGCGCCCCCGAGTTTCTTATCGACCATGCGCTTCAGGCTTTCAGCGACGCGTTGGCGCTGCTCGCAAAGCGCGTGGGGCAAATGCACAAGCTGGTGGAGTGCGGCGACGTGTGTCCGCACGACTTGCGGGTCAAGCCGTTCGGTGGCGCCTTGCGCTTGCAGATAACGGCCCATTTCGTGGGCGCCGAGCGCCAGCGCCGGGTCGCCAATGAACTCTGCGACATCGGCCAGATTTTGCACCGCATGGAAAACCGCGCGTGCGGCCAGTGTATCGCCGGCTGTCAGTGCTTCGGCGGCGGCCTCCAGCGCTGCAACGCGGGCGCGCGCCAGTTCGCCTTTGACCTCCAGTTCCTCATCATCGCCGGTGACCTGCGGTGCGGGCGCCTCGTCGTCAAGCCGACGAAGCGGACCGCGATAGTTGAAGTCCGCACGCTTACGACGGCGACATGGGCCCACATAACTGGCGGTGACGACAAAGGGTTGAGGGTGCGCGATGACCGCCTTCACCCGCTGCTGAAGAGCGCGTGCCGAAATCGGCTTGCGCAAGTAGGCGTCGACGCCAGCGCGCCGCGCCGCTTCCACCTCAGTCTTGGCGCCGTTGCGTGTCAGCATGAAGATTGACAGAGCTCGGTTGGGCAGATCTTCACTCAGGCGCACGCGGCGGACAAAGTCGAGCACGTCGCGGCCTTCGGTCCATTCGACGAACATGATGTGTGGCCGCGATTTGCGAAGGGCTTCCCAGGCCTCGCTCGCGAACGATACGCCAATGGCTCTGCCAAATCCCATCGCGCGCAGTTGATTGAGGGAGATGCCGCGCTCGTAATTGTTCTCGTCATAGACGAGCGCGATCAGGTCGCTGGGATCGAACGGATTATCGATCATAATGCGCGCGCTGCCTCCCCAGGCGGGCGATCAAGCTATGAGCGATTGCTTAGGAAGTGCTGAAGCGGACGGTTGCTGAAATGTTAAAATCCGAGCGAGTCCGGGCGCAGAGCAAGCGGATGCGGGTCATGCGGCTCAGGGCAGTCGGCTTCGTTGTGATGGGCGGCGCGGGCGTTAAGGCAGCGCCGATATTGCTCGGCCCGATCGAAGACGATTTGGCCGAGCGCGTCGTAACTCCATAAGCGCGGCGGAGTGTCGGAGGATCGCGGACCCAGAAGTCTAGTAGCAAAAGCGTGGTTAGGGACAATGATCGGCGGCGGCTTGCGAGGGGGCGTTTGGTACTGTGGTGCGGGCTCGGAGACGATGTAGGAAGTGATGGTCAGTGAGTTGAAGTGTTCATGAACGCGGCGCACCCGCAGCAGCCCAACGCCGGCGAACACCAGTGCGGCAAGCGCGAGCGCGGCGAGGCGCGAATAGAGACGGATGCGGCTCCAACCCATCGCGGCGGGTTTAGCACAGCGGCAAGCAGGCGTTTCTACGGCGGATCACGCGCCTGGCTCTTCGAGGGCGCTGATGATGGTGATTTTTTGCCAAATTTTCCGTCCCAAGCCGGCGGTCAGGTTCTCTACATCGGTGACGGCGTCGACCACCACGGCGTCGCGCATGCGGTCGCCATAGAGGGCGGCGAGCTTGCCGATCAGCGCGAGCATTTCAGCCGAGTAATCGAGGTAGCGCGAGAGTTCGAAGCGGGTCATTGCGCGCTGCGGCGAGGCGTTGGTTTGCGGATGAGGGCTCAAGAGGATGGTCGGGTCTTTGGTGAGCTGGTGCATGTCGACAACATGCGCGAGCGAGCGCAGGCGGTGCAGGCCGTCGAGCACGCGGCGGCGCTTGAAACGTTCCTCCAGCGTCAGCAGGAACCAAATGGCGCCACCGAAGAGGATGAGCAAGTTAACCGCGGCTTCGAGGCCTTGCACCAGTTCAGGCGCGCTGGCGCCGAAGCCGTTCAGGTGAATGAGGCGCGCGGCGTAGATTTGCGCGGCGACGCCAGCGGCGAGCAGGGCGAAAAGGACGAAACGCCAGAGCAGGTTGGGTTGCGCCACGCGCGCGGCGTCGCGCGCCGACCAGCGGCCGGTGGCGATGAGTTCGGCGCAAACTTGCGAAAGGCCGGAGTCGGGAAAGCGTTCACTGATGCGCGCTTGCAGCTTCTCCAGCGTTGCAATGATGCGATCGGCGCGTAGGCCCTCGTATTTGCCGTGTGTGCTCACAAGGTCGGCGCTAGATCGTGCGTGCGCTGGACGGTGCGCTCGGCAAAGGCTTGACCAAGCGCCGAACCGGCGATCTCGGTGATTGTCTCGGACGCGTAGCGGCGATTGTTTGGCGCAACCACGCACGTGATGGCGACGTCCATGCGCGTGAGATTGACGAGTAGCGCCGGGCTGAAGGGCGCCGGAGCATAAATGTGGACGCGCGCGATGTCGGGATTGGACCTGGTGAGTGTGAATTCGCCACGTAGGCGATCGGCGAAGGCGCGGGCTTGTTCGCTGCGGATGCTGTCGCGCGTGGGCTGAAAGGCGTAGGTGATGGTGTCAGAATCTTCGCGCAGTGGGCGGACATTGGTGATGTGCCCCATCTCCGTGCTCGCGCACCAAGAGACGCCGGTCAGGCGGCGGGCCGCGTCGTCGAAGGCGCGGCGCTGATCATTGTTCAGGGACGCAAGCGTCGGCTGCACGAGTTGCAGGTGCGGCGTTGAGCGCGGATCGAAATGCGTCCGCCAGTTGAGCTTCGCGGACTGCACGTCCATGTCGAAGGCGTAAGCGGTTCGGGCGGCGCTAGTCGCGGCTATCGCAGCGCCAAGTGCAGAGGGCGGGGCCGGTTGGGGCGCCACGGCGGCGGCAACGCCCAGTAGTCCCACAAGGAAGGCGGCGAGCGCGGCGGTCGTCTTGAGCATGGGGCGACCATGCCATGGCGTCGGCGCCGGAAACAAGGCGCGCTACATAGGGGCGATGGATGCCAGTGCGCCCGCATTGCCGCAGTCGTTCGAGGCTTGGTTCGCCAGCCGCGGCTGGCGTCCGCGTGCGCATCAGGTCGAATTGGTGCGGCGCGCGCAAGAGGGGCTGTCGACGCTGCTGATTGCGCCGACCGGTGCGGGAAAAACGCTGGCGGGGTTTTTGCCGAGCTTGGTCGAGCTTGCGCCTTTGGTCGCGGAGGAGCCCGGGCGGCCTCATAAGCTTCACACTTTGTACGTCTCGCCGCTGAAGGCGTTGACCACGGACGTGGCGCGCAATCTGGAAACCCCGGTGCGCGAGATGAAGCTTGGCGTGCGCGTCGAGACGCGCACCGGCGATACGCCCGCGCACAAGCGCACGCGTCAGCGCGCGTATCCGCCGGACATGTTGCTGACGACCCCGGAGCAATTGTGCCTGCTGATTGCGAGCGAGCACGCGCGCGTGTTCTTCGAAGATTTACAGGCGGTGATCGTCGATGAGGCGCATGCATTGGCGCCGACGAAGCGTGGGGATTTGTTGACGCTGGCGCTGGCGCGGATCGCGCGCTGGTCGCCGAGGCATCGGCGCATTGGGCTGAGCGCGACGGTGGCCGATCCGGAGAGTTTGGCGAAGTGGTTGGTGGGAGCGCGACCTCCGCCCCCTTGTGGGGCGGGGGCAGAGGGTGGGGGGCGGTCAGAATTGAGCGCCGGTGATGAAGCTGCAGCGCTGCGCATGTCTTCGATCGCACTCAATTCTGACCGCCCCCCCTCCCAACCCTCCCCCACCAGGGGGGATGGCATTGTCGTGCAAGCCCCGCCCGGAGCTGCGCCCATCATCGACGTGCTTGACTCCAACGCACGGATTCCGTGGGCGGGGCATACGGCGCGGCATGCGATGGCGGAGGTTTATGAGGCGATTCTGCGCGCGAAGCTGGCGCTGGTGTTTGTGAACACACGCGCGCAAGCGGAGATGACGTTTCAGGAATTGTGGCGCGTGAATGAGGATGGGCTGCCCATCGCGCTGCACCACGGGTCCCTTGACGTCTCGCAGCGGCGCAAGGTGGAAGCGGCTATGGCGGCTGGCGCCCTGAGCGCGGTGGTGTGCACGTCGACACTGGATCTTGGCATCGATTGGGGCGACGTGGACCTGGTGATCCAGATCGGCGCGCCGAAAGGGTGCGCGCGGCTGGTGCAGCGGATCGGGCGCGCCAATCACCGGCTCGATGAGCCGTCGCGCGCTTTGTTGGCGCCGAGCAATCGCTTTGAGGTTTTGGAGTGTCGCGCCGCGCAGGAGGCGGTCGCGGAAGGCGCGTTGGATGGCGCCGACGCGCGCCTCGGCACGCTCGATTGCCTGGCGCAGCACATTATGGGCTGCTGTTGCGGCGAACCGACTGATGCTGACGAGTTGTTTGAGGAAGTGGTTTCAACGCAACCCTACGAGGCGTTGACGCGGTTGCAGTTCGATCGTGCGATGGATCTGGTGGCGACCGGTGGCTATGCGCTGCGCACCTACGATCGCTATCGGCGGATTATTCAGGATCCCCAGACCGGCAAGTGGCGCGCGCGCAATCCGGGGGTGGCGCAACAGCATCGGATGAACGTCGGGGCCATCGTCGAAGCGGAGATGATGGATGTGCGCCTCGCACATCGCGCGCGCGAGCAGGGGCGGCCGGGGGTGCCGCAACCGGCGGCGCCCGCGCCGTTGACGCCGGGGCGCATTCTTGGACGCATCGAGGAATATTTCATCGAGGGGCTGACGCCCGGCGACACCTTCATTTTTGCGGGACAGATGCTGCGCTTTATCGGCACGCGCGAAACTGACGCGTTGGTGGTGCGCGCGGCCGGTGAGGAAAATCCGAAAATCCCGTCCTATGCGGGCGGCAAGTTTCCGCTGTCGACGTTCTTGGCGGAGCGCGTGCGGATGATGCTGCACGAGCCGAAGCGGCAGAAGCAATTGCCGCAGCAGGTGCGCGACTGGATCACGATGCAACGCGCGCGCTCGATGGTGCCGGCGCCGGATCAGATGCTGATCGAGACGTTTCCGCGCGGCAACAAGCATTACCTTGTCGCGTATCCGTTCGATGGGCGCCTGGCGCAGCAGACGCTTGGCATGCTGATGACGCGTCGGCTGGAGCGCGCGGGCAAGCATCCTTTGGGATTTTTGGCGTCTGAGTACGCGATGTGTGTCTGGGGTCTGGAGCCAATGGGCGATGTCGATCTCGACGCGCTGTTCGATGAGGACATGCTCGGCGACGACCTTGAGAGCTGGCTCGGCGAAAGCACGCTGATGAAGGCGATGTTCGCCAAGTGCGCGGTGATTTCCGGGATGATCGAACGCAAGATGCCAGGCGCGGCGAAGAAGACGGGGCGGCAGGTGACGTTTTCCTCCGATCTGATTTTCAACGTGCTGCGCGAGTATGAACCGGATCATATCTTGATGCAGGCGGCGTTTCAGGATGCGGGCGAGGGCTACCTCGATCTAAAGCGCCTCGGCGCGCTCTTGCGGCGCGTGAAGGGGCGGATCGTGCACAAGAATCTGCCCCACGTCTCACCCTTCGCCGCGCCGGTGATGCTGGAAATGGGCCGCGTTGGCATTGAAGGCGCGGGGGAAGAGGCGGTGCTGGAGGATGCGGCGAGCTTGATTGCGGAGGCGATGAGTTAGAGAACGGAAGCGGACCGTCATCAGTGCCGCTGACGTGGCCCCTCAGCCAATAGGATGCCAAACAAAAAGTCGGCAAAAGTGGCCGCGACAAAGCCGATGGCTTTCGTGGCGTGGTCGATTTCAACGACTTGCCAGGAATGGAGGTCGAAGCCCACAGACACCAGCGCGCGGTCGTCGCCGAACAGAATGACTTTGCCTCTTAGGGTGTCGCTATCGGGACCGTAAATCTCTTCAGGCTCAACGAGGCCGCTATAGATCATGTAGGGGCCAACATCGCCGTAACCCGCTTCTCTCAAAAATCGAAGGTAATCCGATGGTGCTTTCGGGTAACTCTTTTCGATTTTGGCGACTGTGGACTCTTCGACTGAAGTGAGCCCAGTCAGCGTCGCTATTGCGGTGCCGAAGTTGTCTTCCATCCAATGCAATTTATCCGCGTTTTGACGCCTCGCAACGACGGTCCTGCGGATGTTCATTTGGGCCAATTGCAGACACCTGGTGGCTTTCCTGGACAAGAATCTCAGTTAGTGTCGCATCAGATGCCGCTGCTTTCCCAGCCCAAAGCGCCGCGCGCCAAGGGCGCGTCAACCAAGCGCGTGCCGATGCCGCCGCTGGTTGTCGCGATTGTTGGCAATCAGGTTGAGGCGAAGCTGGGTGACGCGACGGTGACGGCGACCCCCCAGGGCGCGCTGTGGATCGGCGCCGCCAAGACGCTGATCGTCTCCGATTTGCACTTAGAGAAGGGCTCTTCTTTCGCGCGCGATGGGCAGATGTTGCCGCCATACGATACGCACGCGACGCTTTCGCGGGTGGCGGCGCTCATGGAGGCGCATGAACCGGAGATCGTGGTTTCGCTCGGCGATTCCTTTCACGATGGCGGCGGCCCAGCGCGCATGCACGAACGCGACCGGCATTTGTTGCGCTCGCTGATTGGGCGCTGTGATTGGATTTGGGTTGAAGGCAATCATGATGGGCGCAGCGCCGAGACGATTGGCGGGGTCGTCCGCGAAAGCCTGCAGCTCGGCGCGCTGAACTTGGTGCACAAGCCGACAAGGCGCGCAGCACCCGGCGAGATCGCGGGCCATCTGCATCCGTGCGCGAAAGTCACCGGACGTGGGCGCGTGGTGCGTCGTCGTTGTTTTGCCGTCGACGGCCGGCGTCTTGTTATGCCGGCATTCGGCGCTTACACGGGTGGCCTCAATGTTTGCCACGAGGAGTTCGCGCCGCTGTTTCCCAATGGCGTGACAGCGCTGGTGCTCGGCAGGACTCGCGTCTTGCCTGCGCCGATGGAACGCTTGCTCGACGACTAGATGCGCCGCAGTGCCGTCGCCAGCGGGATCAGCAAGCAAATGATCATCGCGCCGCCTGT
>JACQAC010000041.1 GCA_016195245.1 Pseudomonadota bacterium | reverse complement strand
GGTGGACCCAGTTCAACGACCCCACCCTGAATCAATTAGTTTCGGAAGCGCTCCAAAACGGTCCCACGGTTCAGCTGGCGGCGCTGCGCGTGCGGGAGGCGCGAGCGCAAAATCAGGCGACGATCGGAACCACGTTGCCGAGCCTTTCAGCGGTAGCCTCGGGCGCCTATTCGCGTAACGTCGACTCGCCCTCGCACAATGAAGAGATGATCGGCAGCTATGGCCCGCGGGTTTCGTGGGAGGTTCCGCTGTTCGGGCGTTTCGCGGCGGCGATCGCGGGCGCGCGCGCCAACTCGCTCAGCGCACGGGCTGACGAAAGGGGCGCGCAAGTCGCGCTCGTGGCCGATGTGGCGCAGGCCTATGTCGATCTGCGTGCGGCGCAGAACACACGCGCGGCGCTTGAAGAACTCTATCAATCCGCAAACCAGCTCGCCGGCATTCTCGACACCAGCGCCAATGCCGGCATTGCGTCGCCAGCTGATGCTGCGAATGCGCATCGCCTGGCCGAAAGCACACATGCCCGCATCGCGGACGCGGTGATCGCTCAGCGCGTGGCCGAGAATAGGCTGGCGGTGCTGCGCGGTGTGACGCCGGGCGCGGAGAACGATGCGGTCCGGTCCGCGCTCGAAGCGCAGCACGACACGCCAACACTGCCGTTGGCCGGCGCGCCAGCGGCGCCAGCGGATCTCATCCGTCTGCGCCCGGATGTAGCGCGCGCCGAGGCGCAGACTTTGCTTGCTGCGGCCGCGCTGGCGGATGCGCGGGCCAATATGCTGCCTCAGATCAATCTGATTGGGGCGATCACCACGTCGCAAAACGTCATTGGCTCGCCTCTTGTGGGCACTTCAACCGTGGCCACGGCGCAGCCTCTAATAACGCTTCCGCTGTTCGATTGGGGAGCAGTGCGCGCGCAATCGCGCCAGCGCAGTGCGCAATTTCAGGAATCGTTGATCCAGTATCGGCAAACCGTGACGCAGGCCGTCGGAGAGGCTTCGAACGCGCTGGTTTCGCTTGATCAAGGCCGCATGCGTCTTGACGCGTCGCGCGCTGCTGAGCGCGCCGCCACAACGAGCGACGGTGGCGCGCGCGCCGCTTATAGCGCCGGTCTGCAAAGCTTGGCCGACCGCTTGACCGCCGACCAGCAGCTGATCGATGCGCGGCTTGCGAGGATTGGCGCCGAGCAGGCGCAGGCCAGCGCCGCAATCGCGACCTATCGCGCCTTTGGCGGCGGTCCGAACCTCACCACGACGCGGCACTAGGCAAAGCAAGACCCCTCGAGGCGAGGCCTCGAGGGGCCTTCGCGCGCGTCCAAATCGGCCTATGGCGAGGTGGTCGCGCTTGACGTGCCGGTGCTCGTTGACGTGCTCGTGTCAGTCGAGGTCGTCGTGGCTGTATCGGTCGACGGCGCCATGCCGGTGTCGGACGTCGTTGCTTCTGTTGTCGTTTCCGTCGTCGTCGTGCTTTGGCCGCAAGCAGCGAGCCCAACGAAACAGGCCACGGCTGACGCGGCCAGGATCGATTTCAACATGCGTTTCTCCTGAGAGAGCGCCCTGAGGATAGTCGGCGCACCGGATGCGGCATGATTACCGCTCTCGCCACAACGTCGCCGCAACCACCCGGTTCCCGTTCAGGTTTGTGCAATTGCGCCGGGCGCCCCGCGCACCCCTGGTCGACGACGGACAGCAGGCTATAAGCGGGAACAAGAGGAACATATGTCTGCCGACTTGAACGAAGACCGACAGCTCATCGTCGACACGGCGCGCGGCTTCGCGCGCGAGAAGCTCCGCCCCAATGCGGCCCGCTGGGAAGAGGAGGGGCTGGATCGCGGCGTGTTGCAGGAGTTGGCCGGTCTGGGGTTTGGCGGGATCTATGTGCGCGAGGACGTCGGCGGCTCGGCTTTGTCCCGGTTCGATGCAGCTTTGATCTTTGAAGAATTGTCGCGTGGCTGCGTGTCGACGGCGGCGTTTCTGTCGATCCACAACATGTGCGCCTGGATGATCGACTCGTTCGGTGATGAAGAGCAGCGCCAGAAGCTGCTGCCGAAGCTGACGACGATGGAAACCATTGCTTCTTATTGTTTGACCGAACCGGGATCGGGCTCGGACGCCGGCGCGCTGCGCACGACAGCAAAGCCGGACGGCAATTCGCATTACGTGCTGAACGGCTCAAAAGCCTTCATCTCCGGCGCGGGATTCTCCGACCTTTATGTCGTGATGTGCCGCACCGGCGAGGATGGGCCGAAAGGCGTGTCCACAGTGATGGTCGAGAACAAGACGCCCGGGCTGTCGTTCGGCAAAGCCGAAGACAAGATGGGCTGGCGCGCGCAGCCGACGGCGATTGTCAGTTTCGACAATTGCCGGGTGCCCGCCGAAAACCGCATTGGGCCGGAAGGCGAGGGCTTCAAGTATGCGATGCGCGGCTTGGATGGCGGGCGGCTGAACATAGCCGCCTGCGCGCTTGGTGGCGCGCAAGATGCGTTGGACCGGGCGCTTGCGTATGTTCAAGAGCGCAAACAATTCGGCAAACGCATCGTCGATTTTCAGAATACGCAATTTGTGTTGGCGGACATGGAGACAGATCTTGCCGCGTCACGTGCATTGCTGCATGCGGCCGCGCGCAAGCTCGACGCCAAGGCGCCGGATGCGACGAAGTATTGTGCGATGGCCAAGCGCTTTGTGACCGATACCGCATTCAAGGTCGCTGACCAGGCGCTACAGCTGCACGGCGGCTACGGCTATCTGGCGGACTACGAAGTGGAGCGCATCGTCCGCGATCTGCGCGTGCACCGCATTCTTGAAGGCACCAACGAAATCATGCGCGTTATCGTTTCGCGCGAAATGCTGAAGCAATAACCAGCTTAGGGGAACAACATGATCTTGCGCGCCATGGGCTTGGGGTTTGTGCTCTGGCTGGTCGTAGCTGCGCTCTTTCGCTTCGCGGGAGGCTATTTCTTCCTGCCGGATGAATCGATGCGGCTCTGGACCTTCCTCTCCGCGCCGGTGGTGGGTGTGGCCGCTGCTTTCATCTGCCTGAAGCTGCTGAAGGAGGCGCGCGGCGACGAAGGCGAAGCGGCGATCGGCGTTGCACTGCCGGGCTTGTTGTTGAATGGTTTCCTCACGCATGAATTTCCGCGCGCATTTCCGAACATCGATCCAACGCTCGACGCCACCTTCGGCGCTTGGTGCTTGTTGTTTGCCGCGTCGATCCTGTTCATGGGTCTGTCGATGACAAAGCTGGCGCCCCAGGACGAGCGTATCTGAGGCGGCGTGATGTGCTCTTGGGTGCGGCGACGCTGGCAGGTTGTGTGAGCATGAGCGGATCGAGTAATCCACGCCCGCTGGTGATCGGACACCGCGGCTGCTCCGGCGAGCGGCCTGAGCACACGATGTCAGCCTATCTGCGAGCCATCGAGCAGGGCGCCGATGCGATTGAGCCGGACTTGGTGATCACGCGGGACGGCGTGCTGGTGTGCCGCCACGAGAACGAAATCTCCGGCACCACGGACGTTGCCGAGCATCCTGAATTCACGGATCGGCGCGCGGAAAGAACAGTCGACGGGACTACGGCCACAGGCTGGTGGGTGGAAGATTTCACACTGGCGGAGTTGAAGACATTGCGCTGCAAGGAACGCTTGCCGGCGCTGCGGCCCGCGAACACCGCGTTCAACGGACAAGAGCCAATCCTGACGCTCGCTGAGGCCTACGACTTGGTGCAGCAACACGGGCTCAAACTTGTGCCGGAACTGAAGCATGTCTCGTACCTAAAGAGCATTGGCCTCGATCCGATTCCAGCGTTCGTGGAGGCGGTGCGCGCCGCTGGCGGGCAGCGTGCGGCGGACATTTCCATCGTCGAGTGTTTCGAGAAGGCGCCGTTGGTGCAGCTTGCATCGATGCCGTCGATCCGATGGCAGTGTGTGCAGCTCATGGCGCCGGGCCACGGTCCGATCGATCAGCCGGGGTTCAGCTATGAGCAGATGATTACAGACGATGGCCTGCGCGCAGTTCGCGAATACGCTGTCGGCATTGGAGTTGAGAAGGCGATGATTTTTCCGCGCGATAATCAAAACAATGTGCTGCCGCCGACCGATCTCGTCGGGCGTGCGCATGCGGCGGGGTTGCAAGTCATTGTATGGACCTTTCGCGCCGAAAACCTCTTCTTGCCGCCGCGTCTGCGGCGCGGCGATCCGAGCGCTCCCGACCACAGAGGGCAGCATGGCGACCTCAAGGCCGAGTTGCGTGAATTCTACGCACTTGGCGTCGACGGCGTGTTTTCGGATTTCCCGGCGATCGCGGTTGCGGCCCGCGCCTAGGCGACGCGGCGCAACATTGACTTGTTGAGGATCGGGCACTGCGCCTCGATGAGTTCCCTCATGACGCGCGCGCGCGTCTCCTCATGCTTGATGGTGATCAAGTGGATCTCGCGTGCGCCCAGATTTTCCGCAGCCTGCCACATGTCGTGGCGCGCCAGGGCTTGCGAGAAATCTTCGGTCTTGCCGATGAACAGGCAAATTGGCCCGCCGTACGGGCCGGCTTGGGGATCATGTGGCTTAACGAACATATAGATGCCACCGACTGGTTCCCAGTCGCGCTGCGCGCGCACGACTTCAAACTCTAGCCAGCGTCCGCACGCGCTTTGCCAATTGTAGGTGTTGCTGCTCACCAGCCCGCTCCATCTCAGCCCGGCGCGATTCTAAGCTGAGTCGGAGTCTGGCTTTCAAGGCTGCGGATCAATGCTCACACTGGCGACGTTTGCGGCATCGAAATAAGCCGGCCAGAAATTGGCGAGCGCCTCTGCTTGGTGCTGCGCATCGTCGGGCCGGTCGAGCGGAACGATGCGTAAGTCGACACCGCTAAGTTCGGCGGGCTGTGCCTGCGCCTGTTGGCGCCAAGCCGCATAGGTCGCGCCCGAGACATAAAGGGAGAAGCCGTTGGGATCGTGCTCGAGCATGTCGGAAACGAGCACGAGGCGGCGATGGGCGATTGAGGCGTCATAGTCGGGATCGGCGGCGACGTCACGCAGCGCCGCGAGAATGGGGGATGCATTGCCGCGTCCGCCAGCTTGAGCGCTGCGCAAAGCGGTGTCGAGCGCGTGCTGAAACTCTTCGTCCCATTGCTGCTGTGTCATGCGTGCGTTTTGGAAGAACGGATTGGTGCGCTCGGGCGGCAGCGGTAGGCACTTCGAGAACAGCACGGATGGTTCTTGTGGGCGGCGCGCGTTGAGACGCATCACGGTGAGCCGGTCATATTCGGAAAGATGCTGGCGTTCCTGAGCCAACACCGCGCGCAGCTTGCGACGATGCCGCGGCTCGAGGCGATCAGTGGAGTCCACCAGGACAATGGTGTGTGCGCTCAGCGGCTGATCGGTGCGGCAGAGCGTCTGGGGATCGGTCGGCGGTGGGCGGAGCAGGAACGCCGCCGATGCCAAGCCGCCCAAAACGGCGAGCGCGACGACGATCAGCACAAAACCGAGCACGTTGCGGCCCGCCGCGCCGCGGCCGCGTCTCATGCGTGATCTGCCGCATCGAGCCGCGCCGTCGCTGCTTCGAGTTCCGCCACCAGATCAACCAACGCTTGGGCCGACTGTGCTTGCGCATCGTCGAGCCGTGCGCGGGCCTCGTCGATCATCTGCGCGCATCCCTGCATGGGGTCGAGGGCCGGTCCAGCGGCGGGCGGGGCGGCGCTGAAATAGGCCGGGGCCGGCGTCGTGCGCGTCAAGACGTTTTCCTGCCGGTAGAGATGCACGCCAGCCGCCGCCGCATCATCGAGCGCGCGCGCCTGCGCGTCGAGCGCTTCCATTTTCACCGATGCTTCGTCGAAGGCCTTGTTCATAGCCGCGAATTCAGCGCGCATTTTTTCAAGGCGAATAGCGAGCGCCTTCTTGGCTGCGTCGATCGGCTTCTCCAAGTCTTCCCGCGCTTCGGCGCGGAAATCGGAAAGAGCAGCGCTGGTGGTTCCAGCGGCGCGATCCATCTTGCCAAAGTCGGGATAGGGGTCGTCGAACCCGGAATAGCCTTTGAGTGCGGCGAACACCCAAACACCGGCGCCAAGCATCAACAGAATGATGGCTTGCGGCGACGAGAGCTGCAGCAGCGACCAGAGGTGAAAGCTTGCATCATCGCCGCCGCGGATCTGTTGCCCGGAGAGCGCGGCCAGCTGATCGCGCCAGTCGGCGGCGAACAGGTTCAGCATCAAGCCGAGAAAGGTGATGAACGCAAACGCCAGCGCACCCAGCGCTTTAGGCGCGAAGCGCGTGTGCTGCAGATAGCGCAGGCCCAAGAAGCCCGCGAGAAAGCCGAGAGTCACGTTGGCGCCGGATAGACCGATCGCGGTGATGGCGCCGCCGAGCAAACCGCGCGCGTCATCCTCCGCGAAGAGGGCGGCGCTGAACAGAGATTCGAAAACCGCGGCGACAAGCAGCAATCCCGCTTGCAAGACGGTCGAACGCGGATAGTGGGCGGCGCGCCGCAGGCGATTGGCGTCCTTGAAAGCGACGAGCTCAGCGCGCGTTTGCGCCGCGGCGCGCGCCATCTCGGTCCAATCCTGCGCCATGCGGCCCGCGCCTTGCTTGAGCGCCAAGCCCGCATCGAGCGCGGGACCCGCGAAATCTTGAGGTGTGGGCGCCAACGCGCGCAAGCGACGTTCTGCTTCTGCCTTCGCCAAGTTTCGCATCTGGTCGACGCGGGTGCGTTCGGCGGCGACAAGCTCAATCACTGAAACCTCCGCCGCGGAAAGATCGGCGGCGTCTTGGCGCGGCATGTTACGCGCGGCGTCCTCGCGCGCACGTTTGCGGAGGTTCAATATCTTGTCGAGAGCGGATGCGCCAAGACCCGGCGGCGGTTTGACCGACGCCCGAAATGTGGGTGCTTGGCGTTGCCCCCCGTCCATCCCTCAGCTCCTGTGGAAACCTTAAAGCGCGAAAGCGTCTCTTCTCCAAGCGAAAGTGGAGCGCTAAGACGCACACGTGAGCGAACTCAAGGACTTGCTGGCGATTGCCGAACGCGTCGCAAAGGATGCGGGCGTGGCGCTGATGGCGCATCGCGCGGAATGGAGCGTGATCGCTGCGGAAGAGGGGCGCGAGGTCAAGATCGATGCCGACAAGCGCGCGGAGGCTTTGATCTTGGCGGCGCTGGAAAGGGAAGCGCCTTATCCGGTGATCTCGGAAGAGGCCGGTTGGGTGCGCGCGGGCGCCGGGCGCGACGGATACGTGTGGGCGGTCGATCCGCTTGATGGCAGCGTCAACTACCTTCGGGACTACCCACATTGCGCGGTTTCGATTGCGCTCCTGGATCGTGGCTTGCCGGTGCTCGGCGTGGTCGATTGCTTCGCGCTGGGCGAACGCTTCGTCGGCGCAGCGGGCGAGGGCGCGTGGCTGAATGGCGTTCCGATGCGGGTCTCAGCGATCGCCGATCCGGCCGGCGGTATCTTGCAAACGGGTGTGCCGTCTCGCGCGAGCGCCGAGTCAATGAGGCTGTTCGAGACGCGGCTTCGGGCGTGGCGCAAAATTCGGATGATCGGATCGGCCGCCAGTGCGCTGGCCTATGTCGCGGCGGGTCGCGCCGAAGCCTACCGCGAGTCCGGTTCAATGATTTGGGACGTAGCGGCCGGTTGTGCGCTGGTGAAAGCGGCAGGCGGCCAGTTCTCGATCCAAGGCGGCCTTGACCAGCCCCTTGAGGTGGCGGCTGGCAATGGCGCGGTGGCGCTCCCAGACTAATCCAGCGTGCGGCGGAAGCGCATCAGTGCGAGTGCGGCGAGGACAACCAAGATGAGCGCCAGCTGCCAGAGGTCAGTGGCGATATCAGAGAAGCCCGCGCCTTTTAGCACGATCTCGCGGACAATGCGCAGGAAGTGCGTGATCGGAATGCTTTCGCCGATGGCCTGCGCCCAGCCCGGCATGGCGCGGAACGGAAACATGAAGCCGGACAACAGGATCGAGGGCAGAAACACGAAGAACGTCATCTGCATCGCCTGCATCTGTGTGCGCGCGAGGGTGGAGATGAGATAGCCGAGCATCAGGTTTGCGAAGATGAAGAGTGTGACCGCGACGAGGAAGGCTGGGAATGATCCGGTGAACGGAATCTGGAACAGGAAGGTCGCCACCATCAGCACGATAACGACCTGTACGGCGCCGACGCCGATATACGGCGTGGTTTTGCCGATCATCACTTCGACAGGCCGCACCGGCGTCGCCAGCAGATTTTCCATCGTGCCGCGCTCGGTTTCACGCGTGAGCGCAATCGACGTGATCATCACCATGGTCATGGTGAGAATGACGCCGAGCAATGCGGGGACGATGTTAAAGGCGGTGACGCCGGCGGGATTGTAGCGGCGATGAATCACAAGCTCGTAGGGCGGGGGCGCACGCGCCATAAACCGGAGTGAGCCTTGTAATTCTGGCGCGAAGGCCTGATCGGCGATTGACTGAATGGCGCCGAGCGCCCCGCCGGCCGCGACTGGGTCGCTTGCGTCGGCGGCCACCAAGATTTGCGGACGTTCGCCGCGCACCATGCGCCGCTCGAAGCCTTCAGGGATAGAGATCAGAAAGGTCGCGCGGCCGGAACGCAGCATCGCGTCCGCTGCATCGGCGCGCGGCGTGACGGCGACGATGTCGACGAAGGAGGACGCGCGCAGGCTGGCGAGGAAGGCACGCGTGAGCGGGCCGTCTTCGCGCATTTCGACGACAGCAGGGAGATGGCGCGGATCATTGTTGATGGCGTAGCCGAACAGCACCAATTGCATCACCGGCATGGCGATCATGATCGCGAACGTCGGCCGGTCGCGGCGCATCTGCACGAGTTCTTTGAGGAACACTGCGAAGACGCGCGCCCACGAAATGTCGAACAGCTTCGGCAGCCGGAGGGCTCGGGGAGAGGCGGCGTTCATTGGAAATTGTCGCGGCTCTCGGCCATGAGGTAGATGAAGATTTCCTCGAAGCCCGCATCGATGCGCTGGATGTTGATGTGCGGCTGTGCCTCCCTCACGTTGAGAACGGTTCTCTCCAACAGCGCTGGATCACGGCCGCAGACATGGATGGCGGCGCCGAAGCGCGCGACGAGATCGACGCCCGCTGCTCCTTCGAGCATGTCTTGCGCTTGCTGCAGTGGTCGGCCTTCCAGCCTCCAACAGGCAAGATTGATCTGCTTGGGGATGTCGGCGGTGGGCGCGTCGAGGAGCTTCTTGCCGTACGCAATATAGGCGATGGAATCGCACTGCACGGCTTCATCCATGTAGTGGGTGGAGACCAGCGTCGTGACGCCTTGCGCAGAATAGCGCCGGATCTGATCCCAGAAGTCGCGCCGTGCCTTGGGATCGACGCCGGCCGTAGGTTCGTCGAGCAGCAGCAATTGTGGTTCGTGGATCATGCACGCGGCGAGGGCGAGGCGCTGTTTCCAGCCGCCTGATAGTTTGCCGGCGACTTGGCTTTGGCGTTCGACGAGGCCCAGGTCCTCCAACGCCTTGTCGACGCGCGCGTGGCGGTTATCGAGGCCATAGAGACGCGCGATGAAGTCCAGATTTTCGCGGATCGACAGATCTTCGTAGAGCGAAAACTTCTGCGTCATATACCCGACGCGTTCTTTGATGCTGAGGCTGTCGTTCAAGACATCGAAACCGAGCACGCGGCCTTCACCGCTTTCCGGCTTCAGCAGGCCGCACACCATGCGGATGGTGGTGGTCTTGCCGGAGCCGTTCGGACCGAGAAACCCATAGATCGCTCCGCGCGGCACTTGCAGGTCGAAATGGTCGACCACCATGCGCCCGCCATAGCTCTTGGTGAGCCCATTCACGTCGATGACAATGTCATCGCTCATTGCGCCAGCCGCACATCAACCGGCACACCCGGACGGATAGTGGTCGGTGCGTCGAAGCGTGCTTCGATGAGAAACACTAGTTTCTCGCGCTGATCGAGCGAGTAGATCACCGGCGGCGTGAATTGAGGTTCTTGCGCGACGAAGCTGACGCGGCCGGCGAAGGGATGCGCGCAGCCGTCGCAGGAAACGGCGACGTGCGTACCGACCGGCAGGCGCGCCAGCATCGCTTGCGGCGCGAAGAATCGAACTTTCATATTTTGCGGCGGCAGCAGCGCTACAATTGGGGCGCCGGCGGCGACCACTTCGCCGGGCCGATGGAAGATCTGCTCGATCGTGCCCGCCGCGGGCGCGCGCGTACTGGTATCGTGAACGCGCTCGCGCGCGAGGCCGGTCTGCGCGCCGGCGGCGGCGGCTTGGCGGCGCGCTTGCGCGAGTTGAGCATTGGCGACATCGCGGGCGGCGCGATCGGCATCGAGGCGCGCACGCGGGTAGAAACCCTGCGCCGCAAGTTCCGTGCCGCGCGCGTAATTGCGCTCCGCCAACACGGCATTGGCTTGTGCGGTGTGAATAGCGTTGTCGGAGGCGGCTTGTTGCGAGGCTGCGCTGTGCGCTTCGTAGCCGAGGCGTTGTGGGTCCAGGCGAAATACTGGCGCGCCGGCGGCGACGGTGTCGCCTTCGCGCACGAAGAGTTCACCGATAATGCCGGGGTCTTGGCTGGAAAGATAAACGTAGTCGGCTTCGCCGTAGCCTTGCAGCGTTTCACTTGGGTGCTGCGTGCAAGCTACGGTGAACATCGCTAGGCAAAGAACCAAAAGGCGCCTCATGCGCGGTGCTCCACCCCGTTCAGCCAGACATCGAAATGGTGTTGAACTAATTTTTCCGGATCGCTGAGAACGCTTTTGCCTCGCAGCACGTGCGTCCATAGCGCTTCAAAAAGAATGGGGCCGATGAAGGCGCGCGCGGCCGCCTGCGGATCGACGCGACGGAGCGCGCCTTTTGCCATTGCTGCTTGGATCAGACTTTCAAGGGCGCCGCGCGCCAGCTCAACGACATGCACACGATAGTATTCAGCGATCTCAGGAAAGCGGCCGGACACAGAGATCACCAGACGCGGCACCGCGAAAACTTTGCCATCGCCAAGGCGGTGAGCGGCGGCGGCGGCGATCATGCGCAGCGCCGCCATTGGATCGTTGGCGCCGTTCGCGGCAATTGTTTGCGCCAGCCGCGCCAGCGGCGTGACCTTTGCCTCGATCAGTGCTTCGAGCAGCGCTGTTTTGCTAGGGAAGTAGAGATAGACGCCGCCTTTGGAGATGCCGGCGCGCTTGGCGATGTCCTCCATCCGCGCCGCCTCGAAGCCGCGTTCCGTGAACTCAGCCAGGGCCGCATCCAAGATTTCCTCCGGTCGCGCCTCGGCGCGCCGCTTCCACCGGGCAACTGGCTCGGAAATTTCCCCTACGGCAGAAGGCTTTCGTCCCATGTCACCTTATATAACTGACTGGTCAGTCATTTGCAAGCACTGGTTCGTCCCGTCCGCGATTCAAGATGGTGAACGGTGACCTCCGCCACGCGACTTTCAACGCGGCGTTCGTCAATTAGCTGCGCGCGCTTCTGCTGATTGCCGGATCGGAGGCAAGAGGGGAGAGTGGCATTACAGCGGTGACACTTCTAACGTGCCGCCGGCTTACGTGGGGATGTTGAGCTGTGAGCGACCCGGGTCAGACCGACGATAGAACCATTCGATTGGCCTCAATCGTGGCGATCGACGTTGTCGGCTTTTCAACCATGACGGAGCGCGATCAGCGCAATTCGGCGCGCAAGATCGAAGCGCTGCGCACGCGCATCGAAGATGCGGCGCGCGTCAATGGCGGCCGATTGTTCAACACCGCGGGCGATGGGTTCATGCTTGAGTTCGCGTCGGCTGGCGCGGCGCTCGGCGCTATTCAGGACATTCTCGATCGTCGCGCCAAGGGTGAGCCGCCGATCCGCGTCGGTGCGCATGTGGGCGACGTGGTCGTTACCGCGACCAACGATCTCCTCGGCCACGGCGTCAATGTCGCCGCGCGGTTGCAAGCGTTGGCTGCGCCGGGGACTGCTCTGGTTTCGGCCGAATTCCGCTCCATGGCGCGCTCGAGCCCGACGGCGGCCTTCCAAGCCAAAGGACGTCAGCCGCTCGAAAACATCGAGCAACGCGTCCAAACGTTCGAGATTCTGTCGAAGCGCCAGCGCTTCGCGCGTAGTTCGCGCCGCATCGGCGGCTGGGCGATGACGGCCGCTGTGCTTGGCGCCGTGGCTTACTTCGCACCGGCGGGTTATCGCTTCTACCAGCAATACACGGCCGAGCATCCGCAAGTCGAAGCCAACGCAACCCACGCACCAGCCACGCCCGCGCCAGCTTCGGCGCTGCCGGAAACCTCACTCGCCTCCGCCGTTGTGACAGCGCCGGCAGCGCCGACCTTGACGCCGGGCCAGGCGCTGCACGACTGCCAAAATTGTCCAGAATTGGTCGTCGTTCCCGGCGGCTTGTTCATGATGGGATCGCCCAGCAACGAGACGGGGCGTGGCCGCGATGAAGGTCCGCAACGTGAAGTGTCGATTTCGCCGTTCGCGATCGGCAAGTACGAAGTGACCTTCCAACAGTGGGATGCGTGCCTGGCGGGCGGCGGCTGCAACGGCTTTTCACCGCCAGATCACGGCTGGGGCCGCGGGTCTCATCCAGTGACCGGCGTATCGTACAACGACGCTAAGGCGTATCTGGATTGGCTCAACGCGCAGAACCCAAACACGCATTATAGGCTCGCGAGCGAAGCCGAGTGGGAATACGCCGCGCGTGCGGGCACGGCTGGCGTCTACGCCTTTAACGGCAGACTGACGACGCACCAGGCGACGTTCCTCATGCAACGTACGACGGAAGTCGGCTCGCACGGCGCCAACACCTATGGCCTCTTCGACATGTACGGAAACGTCGGCGAGTGGGTCGAAGATTGTTACTCGGCAAGCTACAATCTGGCGCCGGTCGATGGCGCGCCGGTTGAAGCGGCGCGGTGCGCACGCCGGTCTTACCGGGGCGGCAGCTATTCCGACCAAGTGGCAGGGTTGCGCGCTACCGCGCGGCGTTCGGCGGCGCCAGCTGCGCGGCTGCCGGGTGTCGGCTTCCGCGTTGCGCGTCAACTGAGCAATTAACACTACTTGCTGCCGAGGACCTTCTGCGTCGAACGAGTGACGCGGGCATAGCGTTTGCACGCCAACTGATCACCGGAGTTTGGCAAAGGCACCACAATGACCCACATCGTTCCTGCTAGTTTTGCCTTAGGGATCGCGATTTGCTTGGCCATGTGCCTCGTCACGCTCGGCGCGCATTTCTGAATATTTGCCATTCGTCCACACGCTTCTGCGAAAAATGGTGTGACCTAGGGCACAGACAAAGCTTGTGCCGGTGGTCACGGTGCGCGCGGGGTTCGGCAGGGGGCATCGCGTGAACGGACGCTTCGTTCTTGCGCAAATATCCGACACGCATGTCAGAGCTGACGACGCCGGCGCCGCCGCCGCACAATTGTCGCGCGCGTTGGCCCAAGCCCGCGAGTACCACGCTGATGCCATCCTCTTGACGGGCGATCTGGCTAACGACGAACGTCGCGAAGAATATCAAGCGATCGCCGAAATCATTGCCAATCCACCGGCACCACTGTTTCTAATGCCCGGGAATCACGACGATCGCATGAGTTTGCGCGTCGCTTTTCCGCGCCACACCTACTTGCCGCTCGAAGGGGCGCTTTCTTATGCGATCGAGCAGTTTCCGGTCCGCGTGGTTTGCCTCGACCAGATCGTGCCAGGCCAGACGTATGGCGAATTCACTCAGGACGCGGCGCGTTGGCTCGATCACACGCTGAGGAAGGTGCGCCGCAAGCCGACCATTGTGGCGTTGCATCACCCCCCATTTGCGACCCATGACTTGCTCTTCGACAAGATCGGTCTGCATCACGGCGAGCGCTTCGCGTCGGTGATTAAGCGACACAAACAGGTGCAGCGGATCATTTGCGGGCACCATCATCGCGTTGTGATCGGCCAAGTCGCGCACGCGCCGGTTATCGTGGCGCCATCGACATCGTGGGTTTATGGTTTGGCCGCGCACCAAGGCCAGCAGATCGCGCCGAAGACCGCCGAAGAACCGGGTTGGATGCTGCACGTTTGGACAAAGAACGGCGGCTTCGCCAGCCACTTCATGGGCTTGTGAGAAGCCGCCTTTGGCGACTGCCGTCCCAAAAGCATCGATTCGCCGGCGTATCTGTTCGCAACGAGCGAGTGGTGCCGGATTTGGCGCTGGAGGAAGGCCCGATCTCCCTCCAGCGCCGCGCCAGCAAACCCCGACATCATCCGGCCCCCGCCGACGCGCGCCACAAGACGCCACGCTGCGGCAGGGTCAAGTTCGCATCGTCCGTACCCGGACATTGGGTCGGGGCAGTGTCTGAAACGTCACGTTCTCGCAGCTGAGCCGCGCTTGTTTTTGCATTCGACGTTGGCAGCGTTGACGCGTTTGTCAAAAGCATGCTTCGCTAGGTTAGCCCGACAATCTGACGCTTAAGTGCGCAACGCAAAGTCGCGAGGAGTCCGGGCTGATGCATTACTTCTTTTGTTGGGGCGAATCCTTTCTCGCTAGCTTCAATGAGTTTTGGCCAGCGCAGATCACGCGCATTCGCAAGCATGCTGCCCGGTTGTTTCGGCGGCGCCCACACGACGATGATCTCGAAGCGGCAGCGCAGATTCGCGCGTCGATCATTCCGTTCGAGATGTACAATTACGGCCTTGTTCTGGTGTTGAACGGAGACCTCTGGACCTTGGAAATCGCGCAATATCCGCCACATGCCGCACCAGGGGAGCGCATTCGCCACGCCCGTCGAATCCGCGAGCGTCGGGAACAGCGCGAGCAGCATCGGCGCGACGCGGCGGCTGAGCACGCTAAGCAAGCGGCCGAACGCGCCGCCCAACGTCGTGCGCGCGCAGAAGCCAGAGCCGCCGGACGCGCCGCAAAGGTCGAAGCGAAAAGGACGAGGAAGCTTGGGAAGGCCGCCAAGGCAGCGACCAAGAAGAAAAAGGACAAGAAGGGAGGGGGTGAAGACACCGCCTCGCGGGTTACCGCAGTCTTTGCGTTGTCGCTTCAGCCAATGATATCAATGTTGTACAACATTGTGGTGGCATTTCGTGAGAACCTTGCGCAGGTCCGCCGCAAACTCGTTGCATTTAGCGATCAAATTGGATCTGTGACCGGCGCCCGCCCATTGACTGTTCGTCAACAGCTTTCGCGTTGGATCGTGCCGTCCGCGGAAGATTGCAGGACCGCCAACATCGCAGCGTGGAAGCACGATCCACTGCCGCGCGGCGCACAACGGGAGCGTCGATTGTTCTGTGGAGACTTTCTGCCGATGTGGCTCGACACCATCGCACCGATCGAGTCGATGTTTGTGCGCGACGGCCGCTCGCTGTTTGGCGAACCCTTCTCAGAAGTCCAGTGCGTCTCATGACATCCGGTACAGCGCTCAAGAAGAACGCCGCCAAGAAGCAGACGATTTCGACGTCCGAGGCGCGCGCCAATTTCGCTGAGGCGCTGGACCTGGCTCAGGAAGAAAGCACGGTGATTGGCTTCGATCGCTATGGGAAACTGGTGGCTGCTCTGGTGCCGATTGACGCCGTGCGCATGCTGGCTGGACGCGGCGAGGAAGTCGAGCCCGCGGTTCGCGGCAAAATTGAGCGAATGTCGCGCATATTCTTGACCGCGCAGGCGACGATGCGACATCCGTCTGCCGCGAAAGAAGAGCGCGCGACGTTTGCGGCGGCAAGGACCGGGCGCAAGCGACGAAAGGACAAGCGCGACAAGAAGAAGAGCGCCAAGGCGGCGCGCGGGAAGCGGCCGCGCAAGATTTCACGGAAAATTTGAGCGCGGCTATTGCCGCGCTATAAGCGCCGCTCTGAGGAGCAGCGCATCATGAAGACCAAAGCGGCGGTGGCGTTTGCGGCCAAGCAGCCTCTGGAAGTTGTTGAACTTGACCTCGATGGCCCGAAGGCGGGCGAGGTCTTGGTCGAGATCAAGGCCACCGGCATCTGTCATACCGACGCCTACACGCTCGATGGATTGGATAGCGAAGGCATCTTTCCTTCGGTGCTCGGCCATGAAGGAGCAGGGATTGTGCGCGAAGTCGGCGTCGGCGTGACGAGCGTCGCAGCGGACGATCACGTTATACCGCTTTACACGCCTGAATGTCGTCAGTGCAAAAGCTGCCTCTCGCGGAAAACCAATCTCTGTACGGCGATCCGCGCCACGCAAGGCAAGGGCCTAATGCCGGATGGCACGTCTCGGTTTTCCTACAAAGGCAAACCTGTCGCGCACTATATGGGTTGTTCGACGTTTTCGAACTTTACGGTGCTGCCGGAAATCGCGGTCGCGAAAATCCGTAAGGACGCGCCGTTTGAAGCAAGCTGCTATATTGGCTGTGGCGTGACCACGGGTGTTGGCGCGGTCGTCAATACCGCAAAGGTCGAGCCTGGCGCGAATGTGATCGTGTTCGGCCTCGGTGGGATCGGCTTGAATGTGATCCAGGGCGCCAGGCTTGTCGGCGCCAATCAGATCGTCGGGGTCGACATCAATCCTAAGCGCCAAGACTGGGGTCGCAAGTTCGGCATGACGCATTTCGTAAACCCGAAGGACGTGAAGGGCGATCTGGTTGCTCATTTGGTTGAACTTACCGTCGGCGGTGCTGACTACACATTCGACTGCACCGGTAACACGCAAGTCATGCGCACGGCGCTTGAAGCCTGCCATCGTGGCTGGGGCGAAAGCATCATCATCGGCGTCGCCGAAGCCGGCACGGAGATTGCCACACGGCCGTTCCAACTGGTCACCGGGCGCGTTTGGAAGGGCACCGCGTTCGGCGGCGCGCGTGGGCGCACAGACGTGCCTAGAATCGTCGATTGGTACATGGACAAAAAAATTCAAATCGACCCGATGATCACTCACAAGCTCCCGCTGGAACGCATCAACGAGGCGTTCGATCTCATGCATGCCGGCGAAAGCATCCGTAGCGTCGTGGTTTATTGACCGTCCCACTCAGGTAACAGACGAGAGCTGTGCAGCCGTGCTTGCACTGCCGGAGGCAGCTAGCGGTCCGCGCACGCACCTTGGAGGCGCGGCGGGACCGTGAGCGGACTCACTTGGGTTGCGGGCCCCGGTTTATGCGTTGCGTGGCCCACGCAACAGTGAGCGCGACGATGCCCAGGCCTATCGCTGATCCAGCGCGGATGAGACCTGAGAGTTGTGCAGTGTCGACGACAAAGACCTTGCCGGCGGCAATCGCGAGGAGTGCGAGCCCGCTCCACACGAGCGTCTGCCGGCGCGCGAACGTGCCGGCGGCTACCAGCGCGCCGCCGTAGATAGCCCACAGGGCGGAATAGGTCCAAAGCTCAAGCGGTTCAGCGCTCGCCTTTGCCATCGCCACGCCGTGATAGGCGAAGCGCGCGAGCAACGTCATCGCGACGAGGACGTGCAGCAAGCAGGAGACAATTCCCGCTTGCTCCAACGCGACCTTCCATCGCGTAGCGCGTACTCTTGGCGCCAACAGGCTTAGCCACGCTGCGATACCGTAAGAAGTGAGCCCGAGCAGCATGGTTGCTGGAGTGTCAGGGTGCGGCGGCAACAATCCCCACCATGGATTGAAGAGAATCCACAGGCCCAGCGCCGCGAACGCTAACGCCGGCCAAACAGCCGTCGCCCAAATCGCCTCCAAGTCGTTCAGATAAGCACGCACCGTGTTGCGGCCTGGAACGCGCGTGGTGATCGCGGAGGCGCCGATTGTGAAACTCAGCGGCCAGAGCGCGTGCGCATATGCGCTGAGCCCGTCGAACCGCGCCACATGAAGGGCCGCGTGGCCGAAACTCCAGGCGAACAATGCGGCTGCGGCTGCTGCCGCGAACCGCGTCGGGTCGACATCACGCGTACGCGATAAGGCGCGTCCCAGTCCAATCGAAAGCGTTGCCGCCCACGCTTGTGCGATCACCGCAAATAGGCGTGAGAGCGAACTACTCGGCGCATTCTCTCCCCACAATGGGTGACGGACCACCACTATGATCCAAACCGCGACTCCAAGACATGCCCAGGTCAGAGCATTGGTGCTTCGCCGCAAATCCGCGGTGAACGGACGCTGAGGGCCTTCGCGCAAACGAGCGACGAGCGCCACGAGCAGCGCAAATGTTATGAAGAGCAGCCCGTAGCAAGCGCCCTCAAACAGGCCAACTTCGCTGGTGGCCATCAATGCAGCATGAAAGGCGCGACGCAATGACAGCGCCGCCCAGATCATGACAAGCAATCCGCCCGCGGCGGTATAGATGCGAGCGGCGTTGTCCTGGTGGTTGTAGAGCCGCTCGGCCGCACCGAAGGCCAAGGCCGCAGGTGCGGCGAAGGCGATGAGCAGAGTGTCAAGAATGGGTGGACCAACGACCATGGTCGGCGACATGCCCCACCATGGGTTCGCATAGAGGCCGGGTTGGATCAGCGCATAGAGGAGGCCCAGTCCTATCAACACATGACCGCGCCAGCGTGCGATGAAGCCTGCCTGCGCGCTGGGCTGCGGCAACACCAGATAGCCAGCGGCAATGAGTGTCAGTGCGCGCAGGGATTCTTCCGACAGCGTGTCGAGAGACGCGCCCGGTCCTTGACTTGCCAGCCACCGTAGCGCCAACAAAACGGCGGACACCACGACGATGACGCCGGCCGAACTCAGCGCCTCTTGCACAGCACCGTACCGCTCTCGCTTTCGCGAGATCAACGACGCGGCGAACAAAGCGGCCGCTGCGGCGCTGAGAGTGAGCAGCGCTTCACTGAGCGGGATCGCGCCGGCAAGCGAAGCGGCTATCAGGTCCGGCGAAAGGGCGTGCGCCACGGACAACGCAGCCGCGGATAGCGCGGCGAAGCGCGTCATGCGCCAGCCACGCCACCAGAAGACTGTCGCGATGAGCAGCGCGGCGGCGCCATCGCCAATAGCGCGCACTTCACTGGCCCAAGCCGACTCCACTCCAATCAACAGCAGCGCGGCGCTGCCCGCAGTCCACGCGTCCACTCCAAAATCGGGTATCTCCTGAGCCACGCGGCGCGCGGCGTGCAACGCGCATGCAAACAGTATGGCGGCGCCGATGAACAGCGGCGCCCATGCCGCGACGCTGTGCCAACTCTCGCGCGTAGTTGCCGCAAGCAAGGTCAGGAGGGCGGCGCCCGCCGCGCCGGCGCCGGAGACCCACCTCCGTGCCACGCCGCGCGCGCGCGCAGCAAGTGCGAGCGAAGCTATCGCCACAGAAGCGCTGAGCATCGACGCGTAGGCATCTGCGCCGAGCGGCGCCCGCGAGACGCGCGTTGCAAGATAAAGCGCAACACCGCCAACCAAGGCGCCGACCGCGACAGCGAAAGCGGCTGGTGAAAGCGTCCGCAAGCGCACGGCATAACTCGCGAGCATGACGTGCAGGACGCCAATCATTGTCGGGCCAAGGATTGCACCCGAAGGCCACAGCGCGATCGACGCCCACACCCATAGGAGCAAGACGCTGCTGATACAGACTGCGATGGTGGGGCCAAGTGCAACGGTGCGCGACCAGGGCAGCACCGCGTCTTCGCTCAGAAGCCCAGAGGGGCTGGCGGCGAGGCCGACGGCGCCAAGGCTGGAGATGCTCACCAGCGCCATTGCGCGGTTAAGATCATCGACGGCAATGGCGCCGGCAAACCAGAAATACAAACCCGTCAGCGTGACAGTGACTGTCCAACTCCAGCGTCTAAACCACGACACCGCTAATCCCGCCGCCGCGACCCCCGCGGTGTAAAGGGTGAGCGCTGCGTCGGGCCACGCGCGCGCGTCGGCAATCGCGGGCGTCAGCAGCGCGGCGATGATCGCCAGCACGCCGAGCGCCTCACCGTGGAGAAAGGCAAGGCCCAATAGAATTGCTGCGCAGATGGTGAGAGCAAAGGCGGCCATCGGCCAAGTGATGAAGTGGTAGCCGCCGTATGCCGCCCATGCTGTGGCGTAGAAAGCAAGCACGCCGCTGCCGGCAAGCAGTGCTGCAACCAAATTGTTGTCTCGACGGCGTATGACTTCGCTGACGCCTAGAAGCGCGGCGCCACCCAGGAGCGCGCAAATGAGTTGCACGGTTGGCGTAAACCAATCCTGCGCCGCCGCGAACGACAGAAAGAAGATGATCCCGAGCGCCAGCGCGCCGCCACCGAGCCAGGCGAGACCATTTTCTGAAAGCCATTGCGCGAAGCCTGGTGGGCGCTGGATGTCGGCGGGCCCAGCCGGTGAGGCCAATTGCGCGACGATCTTCGGATCCGTGGCGCGCGCTGCGGAGGGCGCTGCGTTGCCGTGGTCGTTTGATGGGTCGGGAAGCGGTGTGTCGAGCAGCAGCGGTTCGCGATCGCCTGCTGCTTGCTGCTCGCGCTGCGCGAAGTAGAGCGGGGGCAGGGGCGTGTCGAGCAAGAGCGGTTCGCGTGTATCTTGTGGCTGCGGCTTGCTCGCTCTTGCAGGCTGAGTTTGGGGCAGTGTGGGTTTCGCCTCGTGATGCTCGGTCTTCGTGTGCGCCTCTAGCGCCGCAATTTGACGCTCCAGCGCGCCAATGCGCACCGACTGCCGCCATATCCAGCCAGCCAGCAACAGGATGAGAATGATCACCCATTCCATGATCAGGTTGCCCCTCGGCGAAAACGTCGAGAAATTCGAGCAGGACGCGCGCCGTTGCAAGGCTTTGCATGCCTGAGCGGGGCGCCTGCTTCCCCACCCGGGAGAGTTTGCGCAACTTTCCAAGCCATGCTCAAAGCACAACCATGCCTTTCGTCATCGAGCCGCCGAGCCAGCCCAGTGTCGCAGTCGCAGGAGAACGTGCGCGTTTCCCTGTCCGGCGTATCTTTTGTGTGGGGCGCAACTACGCCGATCACGTGCGCGAGATGGGCAACGATCCCAAGAGCGAACCGCCGATCTTCTTTACCAAACCGGCGGACGCGTTGGTTGAGAGCGGCGCTGTAATTCCGTACCCCACTCTCACCTCCAAAACGACGCGAAGAAATCCGGGCAGCCCTGGGATGCGGCGAAGGGGTTTGATCATTCGGCGCCTGTTGGCGCACTCATGCCGGCGCACGTGTGCAATATTGCGACAGCGCGCATCCGTCTGAGTGTGAATGGTATTGCCAAGCAGGACGCGCCATTGATTGATATGATTTGGAGCGTCCCGGAAATCATAGCAGCGCTCTCGCGCACGTGGACGCTTGAAGCGGGCGATCTGATTTTCACCGGCACTCCGTCCGGCGTCAGTGCGCTTCAGAAGGGCGACGCCATCCGCGCCGAGATCGGCGGATTAGCGCCTCTGACCTTCAGCATCGCCCCCTAGGTCTCAAGCGCCAGCACGGCAAAGGTCGCGAGCCAATGTTCGCCCATATAGTCGCCAGTAACGTAGGGAAGGCTCGCCGCTAAGTGCCGTTCCGCCGCTTCGCGGGCGATCGGGGCGAGCGGATCGTCCTCACCGAGTGCTCGGGCGATTGAGCGCCAGCACCAGGCGCGTGAAAAGTTCAGTCCATCGAGATGGGCGATCTTGCCGTCGGTTCGATCACTGACGCGGGGCGGGGCAAACAACGTCGCGGGTTGCTGTTGCGCCGCGTCTGGCAAGAAAAGCGCGAACCATGCGCGGAATTGCTCCGGTGTCAAAAAGCGGCGCATGCATTCTGCCTCCATCAACGTTGGAGAAAGGAAATCATCCTGGCTCGGTTCCCAGGCCTGCGCACGTGCATCGGCAGTGTACCAGGCGAGCGCCTTATCACGCATGAGAGTGAACAGTTCGGGGTCGTGCGGCTCGGCGTACTCCGCGGCTAGGCGCAAAGCGAACGCAGTGGACGGGTGAGCGCCGGTGCGCGTCGGATAATCAGCGAGCGGCAGATAGCTCATGAACCGTTTGGCGAAAGCGTCAGCCAGCGGCCGCATCGTCTTGGCGGCGTCCTTGCCGGCGCTGGTCTTGTGCTCGTTCAGCTCACCCTGCAACGCAAGTAACCATGCCCAACCGTAGGGCCGCTCAAATCCGCGTGCCGTTGGGCGGGCGAGGTAGGTCAGTTCTCCAGCGACATTGGTCTCGGTGATGTTTTCGTTGAACAAGGCGTTGATGGCGTTTGCAGCCCTCAAATCTGGATGACGCCGGAGCAATCGCGCGAGTAACCAGTAGCCATGCACACATGAGTGCCAATCGTAGCTACCGAAGAAGATGGGGTGTGCTTCGCGCGGGCCCACAATATCTTCAGGGCCAGCCATGGCGTGCTGCAGAATGTTGGGATATTCGCGGCCCACGTGCGCGAGCGCGAGCGAGGCAAATTTCTCGGCGAGATCGAGTGTGAGAGCGGTCATGACGGAAACGCCAATATGCGCATCAAGATGATGTTGGCGATCAGCAGCGGGATCGCCGTCGGAATTTGGGCGCGGATGACGCCATTAAGCGCGGCTTTTCGATCGGGCAGTTCGAGTAGGTTGGCGGGCACGACGTTAAAGTTCGCGGCCATCGGAGTCATCAGCGTGCCGCAATAACCAGCCACCATGCCGATGGCGCAGATGACGACTGCGTTGCCGCCGAAATGATGCACCAGGATCGGCAAGCCGACGCCGGCTGTCATAACCGGGAAGGCGGCGAATGCGTTGCCCATGATAATGGTGAAGAGCGCCATGCCGACGCAATAAGCTGTCACCGCCAGCATGGGCGTGTTCAGCGGGATGTACTGGCTCACAAGATGGCCGACCTGATCACCGACGCCGTTGGCAAGAAACACAGCGCCGAGCGCCGCCAACATCTGCGGAAGGATCGTCGCCCAGCCTACCGAATCAAGCAACCGTCGGCCTTCCTGCAAGGATGCGAGCGCCGGCGGCTTGAGCCAGAGCATCAGAATGATGACGGCGACGATGGCGCCGATGGCGAGCGCAATGAGTGTGGTGCTCGCCGGACTTTTTTCGATCAGCTGCGGCCCCCAACTGGTGTAGTTCACAACCAGCGTGCCCGCGAGCGCGACGGCGGGAATGACAAGCGCGGGAAGAAAGAGCATGTCGCCACGCCGCACCGCGCTTTCGCGCCGCTCATCCGGCGTGGTTGTCGCTGGCTTGCCCTGGCCGAGGCCAATCGAGCCAACAATGACGAGGCCCAACACCAGCACGCCGTTGCCAAGGTCGCCGATGTGCGAGCCTGCGAGGAAGCTTGCCGCCAGCAAACCCCAAAACAGGAAATTGATAATTCGGCGCCGATTGACGCGATCGAAGATGGACAGCAGCGAAACCGCCGCAAAGAAAAGTCCAACGACGAGATAGGCGTGTTCGCGCGTGATCATGGCGCAGTTTTCCTCAGCGCGCGTTTCAGGCGCCGGTCGAGCAGCCAAAGCCGCACCGAATGGATGGCGAGCGCGGCGATCGCCGTCGGGATCGCCCAGCGTGAAATATCGAGGGGCGCGGCGGGGACGCCATTGCTGGCCATGAAACCCTGGATCAAAAGCACCGACGACATGGCGATGAATACGTCCTCGCCGAAGAAGACGCCGATATTGTCGACGGCGGCGGCGTGCGAGCGCACGAGATAGCGCTCTTTATCGGGCAGGGCGCCGTAGCGCGCTTCCACCGCACTTTCAGCCATGGGCGCAACGAGCGGGCGCACCATCTGCGCTTGTCCACCCAGCGAGGTAAGCCCCAGCATGGCCGTGAGTTGCCGGATGATGAGATACACCCACAGCAGGCGGCCCGCGGTCGCGGCCTTGATGCGGCCGATGACGATGCGCGCGCGTTCCTGGAGCCCGCCGCGCTCCAGCAAGCCAATGGCGGCGAGCACGAGCCAGACGATGGAAATGAAGCGGCTGTCGTTAAAGGCCTTGCCGAATTGCGCGAGCGTGTGAAGCGCCGCTGCCCACATCAGTTCTGGCGAAACGCCTGGCGTCCATGCTGCAGCGAGCCCAGTCGTTAGCGCCGCCGCCATCACCACCAGAAGCGGATTGGCGCGGACGACAAATCCGAAGACGACAACGGCAATCCCCAAAAGCACCAGCATGCCGCCGCCCCTATTGCTTGCCGTAACCGCCGCCGCCTGGCGTTTCGATCACGAAGACGTCGCCCGGTGCAAGCTCCGCCTGCGCCGTGGCGCTCAGAACTTCGATCCCGCCGTCGCTTCGCTCAACGCGATTTGCGCCTGCCGCGCCGCCGGATCCGCCCCGCAAGCCGAACGGCCGGGTGTCGCGTCGGTTGGAGAGAATGGCGGCGTTCATGGGCTCGCGGAAGCGAACGCGGCGTATTGTGCCGTCGCCGCCGCGATGGATGCCCGCGCCGCCTGAACCGCGGCGCATGGCGAACTGCTCGACCAGAACCGGGAAGCGAGTTTCCAGAACCTCGGGGTCTGTCATCCGCGAGTTGGTCATGTGCGTTTGCACAGCCGAGGCCCCATCGAAAGAAGCGCCTGCGCCTGCGCCGCCGCAGATGGTTTCGTAATATTGCCGCCGGTCGTCACCGAAGGTGAGGTTGTTCATTGTGCCTTGGCTTGCCGCAAGCACGCCAAGCGCGCCGTAGAGTGCATCAACGACGATCTGGCTGGTTTCTACATTGCCGGCTACCACCGCCGCGCCACGCCGGGGATTGAGCAGACACCCTTCTGGCACAACGATCTCGATCGGCTTCAGGCAACCCTCGTTCAGGGGAATGTGGTCGTCCAGCAAAGTGCGGAAGACATAAAGTGTTGCTGCGCGGGTGATGGCCAGCGGCGCGTTGAAATTGGTTTCGCTCTGTGGGCTGGTTCCGCTGAAGTCCACGCGGACGGTGCGTCGATCGCGATCTGGCGTGATTGCGACGCGGACCGTGGCGCCGTTGTCCATCGGCGCTTCGAACGCGCAGGGCTCAAGCTTCGCGATGGCCCGCTTGATCTGCTCTTCGGCGTTATCCTGAACATGGTTCATGTAGGCTGCGACGCCTTCGGCGCCGTAATGCGCGACCAGCCGCTTCAATTCCCCCGCGCCGCGCACGCACGCGGCAATTTGAGCTTTGAGGTCGGCGATGTTGCGATCGATGTCGCGGGCGGGATGCTGGGCGGAAGCGAAGAGGGCGCGCGTTTCGGACTCAAGCAGGCGGCCGTCCTGTACGAGCAGGAAATTCTCAATCAGCACGCCTTCGTCTTCGATTGTATGCGAATCCGGCGGCATTGAGCCCGGCGTGGCGCCGCCGATGTCGGCGTGGTGGCCGCGTGCTGCGGTGAAGAACGCGGGTTTGGTTTCGCCATCAAGTATGACCGGTGCTATGACAGTGATGTCTGGCAAGTGCGTGCCGCCGGCGTGGGGTGCGTTCAGCATGTAGATGTCGCCGGCGCGGATGGTGTCCCCGCGTTGGCGGATGATTTCACGAACGCTGTCGCTCATCGAGCCAAGATGCACCGGAATATGCGGCGCGTTGGCGACGAGACCTCCACTGGTGTCGAAAACAGCGCAGGAGAAGTCGAGGCGCTCCTTGATATTGACGGAGGAGGCAGTGGTTTGAAGGGCCAGCCCCATTTCCTCCGCCACGCCCATGAAGCGGTTGTTGAAGACCTCGAGCAGAATCGGATCGGCGTGTGTGCCTATGGCTTTGCGTTCGACCGGCGCGGTGCGTGTTAGGATGATGTCGCCGTGCTCGCTCATACGCGCGCGCCAGCCGACATCGACGAACGTCGTGGCGCCCTGTTCGAGAATGAGAGCTGGACCTTCTGTGGCGAAGCCCGGGAAAAGACTAGTCCGTTCGAACACCGGCTACTGGTTCTGCGCTATGGCTTCGGCGGAGAGTGACGCGACCACGATCGCGCGCGCCGGATCGACAAAGCCGAACCGTTTGCGGTGCTCAATTTCGAAGTCTTGCGCGAGATCAGGCGAGGTGAGCGGAATCGGCAGCGACGAATCCGCACCTTCGTATTTCAGGTTCGCGGTGATCGCTGCCTGAAATTGATCGTCGCTGCTTAGGGCCAAGGCTTGAGCGGCTTTCGCAACCAGCTGGCGTCCGCGCGATATCAAGGCGGTGGCGTCGCTGAGCCGCTGTTCGACGGTCTCCTCCTCCACGGATCGCACATCCGCCAATCCCATCCCCCACGCGCTCAGGAGCCCGGCGAGGGGATGGAGCAAAATGGTCTCAACGCCCACGGCGTCCGCCACCGCGCAGGCATGTTGACCACCTGCGCCGCCGAACGCCACGAGCGCGTAGCGTGTGGGATCATAACCGCGCTCGATGGAGATCTTCTTGATCGCGGCAGCCATGTGCTCGTTGGCGATGCGCAGAAAGCCCTCCGCTGCATCTTCCGGCGTGATGGCGTGGCCAGTCCCGCGTTCCACCTCGGCGCTGAGATCGGCGAAACGTTTCGTGACTGCGCCGCGGTCAAGCGGCTGGTCGCCGTTTGGGCCAAAGATCGCGGGAAAGAATTCCGGCCGCACGCGGCCGAGCAGCACGTTGCAGTCGGTGATCGTCAGTGGGCCGCCGCGGCGATAGCAAGCGGGGCCGGGATCGGCGCCGGCGCTGTGCGGTCCGACCCGCAAACGCACCCCGTCGAAGAAGCAAATCGAGCCGCCGCCAGCGGCGACAGTGTGGACCTGTAGCATCGGCGCTGACAGACGCACGCCGGCGACGACGGTTTCGTTGGTGCGCTCGAACGCGCCGGCATAGTGCGAGACATCTGTCGATGTGCCGCCCATATCGAAGCCGAGCGCATTCTCGAAGCCAGCGCGTTTAGCCGCGGCCGCCATGCCGACGACGCCGCCTGCGGGGCCGGAAAGCACTGCATCGCGGCCGCGGAAGTGGTCGGCGTGCGCCAAGCCGCCATTGGATTGCATGAAGTGGATGTCGCCCTTAGCGTGCAGGCTTCCGGCGAAGCCATCGACGTAGGCGCGTAGGACGGGCGAGAGGTAAGCGTCGGCAACCGTCGTATCGGTGCGCGGCACGAATTTGATTAGGCCGCTGATTTCGTGGCTCACGCTGATCTGCGTGAAGCCAATGTCCCGAGCGATGGCTGCGAGCTTGCGCTCGTGAGCCGGAAATGCCCAGCCGTGCAGGCAGGCGATGGCGATAGCGCGGAAGCCGTCGTCGTACGCGCACTGAAGTTCGGTTCGCGCCCGCGCCGCATCGAGCGGAGTAAGGACTTCGCCTTGTGCAGTGACGCGTTCGCGCACCTCGATCACGCGCTTCTGGAGGAGATCCGGCTTGACGATATTGAGCGCAAAAATGTCCGGCCGCGCCTGCGTGCCGATCTCAAGGGCGTCAGCGAAGCCCTGTGTCACCGCCAGCAGCACATCCGCGCCCTTACGCTCCAGCAATGCATTGGTGGCGACGGTTGTACCGAGACGCACTGCGGTGATGTCTTCCGCTGCGGCGCCATGCTCGGCCAAAATGGCGCGGATCGCTTCTAGCGCAGCATCCTGATAACGCTCCGGATTGACCGATAGAAGCTTGCGCACGACTTCGGCGCCATCAGGGGCGCGCGCGACCACATCCGTGAAGGTGCCCCCGCGGTCGATCCAGAAGTGCCAGCCATCCTGCATGTGGCCCAGACCATTGCCAGCGCCAACGGTGCAATCAAGCGCTTATCACAAACCACAGCGCTTGCGCCGTTCGCGCGGAAGGGTAGGTTGCCGCCCCCGATGCTTGGGAGCGCGCGCTTGAAGCCGACTGACATCAAGAACCCGGACTACTTTCACAAGGTGGTCGACTGCCAGTGGGCGTGCCCAGCGCATACGCCGGTGCCGGAATACATCCGGCTGATTGCGGCGCAGCGTTACACCGACGCTTTCATGATCAATTGGAAGTCGAACGTGTTTCCCGGCATCCTCGGGCGCACCTGTGACCGGCCTTGCGAGCCCGCCTGCCGCCGCGGGCGCGTCGAAGAGGGGCGCGAAAAGCCGGAACCGGTGGCGATCTGCCGCCTGAAACGCGTCGCGGCGGACAATAAGGACTCCGACATCACCGAGCGGCTGCCGCCGTTGGCTGCGAAGAAGAACGGCAAGCGCGTCGCCTGCATCGGCGCGGGACCGGCATCGCTGACGGTGGCGCGCGATCTGCTGCCGCTGGGCTATGAGGTTCACATTTTCGACGGCGACCCGAAAGCCGGCGGCATGATCCGCACGCAGATCCCGCGCTTCCGTCTGCCGGAGAGCGTGATCGACGAAGAGGTTGGCTATATTCTGCGCTACGAGCCGGTGACGCATTTCGGCCAGCGCGTGGATTCACTGAAGTCGTTCTTGGCGGAAGGCTGGGACGCTGTGTTCGTCGGGTCCGGCGCGCCCCGCGGGCGCGATCTGCAGCTGCTAGGCCAGAAAGAAGCGGGCGCCAACGTCCATATCGGCATCGATTGGCTCTCGAACGTTTCGTTCGATCACATCCATAAGATCGGCAGGCGCGTCATCGTGCTCGGCGGCGGCAACACCGCCATGGATTGCTGCCGCACCTCGCGCCGTTTGGGCGGCGAGGACGTGAAGGTGATCGTCCGCTCCGGCTTTGATGAGATGAAGGCCTCGCCCTGGGAAAAGGAAGACGCCCAGCACGAAGGTATCCCGATCATCAACTTCCTCAACCCGAAGGAAATCACCCACAAAAACGGCAAGCTCACCGGCGTGTTGTTTACGAAGACGCATCGGGCGAACGAGGGCGGGAAGCGAAAGCTCGTGCCGACCGGCGAGCCGGACGTGCATTATGAGTGCGATGATGTGCTGATGGCCGTAGGCCAGGAGAACGCGTTTCCGTGGATTGAGCGCGACATCGGGATGAGTTTCGACAAATGGGACATGCCGGTTGTCGATCCGATCACCATGCAGTCCGACATCAAGAACGTGTTCTTCGGCGGCGACGCCGCCTTCGGCCCGAAGAACATCATCTGGGCCGTCGCGCATGGCCACGATGCGGCGGTGTCGATCGATCTCATGCTCTCAGGTCAGGACGTGAAGCAGCGTCCGCCCCCGGGCGTCTCCATGATGTCCACCAAGATGGGCATTCACGAGTGGAGCTATGACAACGACATCACCAACGACAACCGCTACAAGGTTCCGCAAGTCGAGCCAGCGCTGACACTCAAGAACGTGAAGCTCGAAGTCGAGAAGGGCTTCGATCTGCCGACGGGCTACAAGGAAGCGCAGCGCTGCCTCAACTGCGATGTCGAGACGGTGTTCACCGCGAGCCTTTGCATTGAGTGCGACGCGTGCGTGGACATCTGCCCGATGGATTGCATCACGTTTACGCCGAATGGCGAAGAGACGGAGCTTCGCGAAAGACTCAACGCGCCGGCAAAGAATCCAATGCAGGACCTCTACGTCGCTGACGGGCTCAATACCGGCCGCATCATGGCGAAAGACGAGGACGTTTGTTTGCACTGCGGTCTCTGCGCGGAACGCTGCCCAACCGGGGCATGGGACATGCAGCAATTCTATCTCGACATTACGCACGCCGGTTGCGGCGCGGCGCCTAAGGCCAAAATCCCACAGTCGGCCTGAAAAGCGCATTGTTGCGCGGTGGTAACCCGGAACCTTCCGGGAGTTGGGTACTTTACGCTCTGCCGCCCACGAACTGGGATTGCGGTCCGTTGCGCCGGGTTGCGTTGGAACGATCTGCGGGGCGTCGACTCGGCGCTTCGTCAATAGGACGGCTGACGCGCACTCGCACCGAACGTGATCCTGCCGCTCATTCGCATTCCTTTGCAAAGGGAAAGACCATGAAAGCTCCATTCTATTTCGCATTGGCAGCGTCGCTCGCCTTGAGCCAGGTCGCCATCTCCACGGCGTCGGCGGAAACCGCGGCAACGCATTTTCGCTCGGCGCCAGCCCAAACTTTCAGCCAAGCTGACTTGCAGCGCTATGGTCTGAGCAGCGAACAAGCCGCTCGCGGCATGGAGCTGCAACGTCAGGGCTACCATGTGCAGGTCATGACGCAGGAGGAAGCGCAACGCGTCTATGGCGGCCATATGTCCACACGCACTTGGATGATCATCGGTGTGGTGGCGCTAGTCGTGATCGCTGTCGCCGTGTCGTCCAATTGATGCCACGGACGCTGCGGTTTCTGTTGTTGGCGCTTTGTCTTGGCGGGTGCGCGACTCAGCCTACGCCGACCATCGATGCATTCGCTCAGAACAGCGCCAACAACAGCTTCGAATCCTCGCACCGCTCGTTCCGGGAGAACGGTCTCGTTCTGCCGGTGGTGCATGATCAGCAGCGGGAACAGCAATCGTGCGGCGCCAACGCGCTCGCCAGTATCGTCAACTACTGGCGAAGCGCTGGCGCCGTAAACGGGCAGGCGATCTACGCCGCCACGCCGCCTGCCGATCCACGCGGCTACAATCTGAATGAATTGCTGACGCTCGCGCGAGCTCATGGGTTGGCGGGAAACGCCGTGCGTTTAGATCGTGCCGGCATCATCCAAGAACTGGAGCACGGGCGCCCCGTCTTGGCGCCTGTGCTCGTGCCGGCCATTTTCGTGGCTGACCGGCGTGCGCCGGCAGAAGATGCGCCCGTCGTTGGCTTGGTCTCACGCACTCTGGTCGGCCGCGTTGGCTGGACGCTTGAGCAGACCCATCTCGGGATGGTGAGTCATTATGTCGTCGTCGCCGGCTACGACGCACATCGCTTCGTCGTGGTGGAGCCCGTTCGAGGCTATCGCACCATCAGCTTCGACCGCTTAGACCGTTACCGCCGGCCGTACGACAATGCGGCGCTGGTCTTGAGCGGCCCGCACCCGCCACCGGCCACGCGCCAGAAGCGCCCTGCGCCCCACCGTGAGCTCTAGCCCCATGTCAGGCTTCATTTGCAGCAACGAAGCCGGTAAGAGGGCAGGCCCCGGGGCAGTAAAGCCGCCGGCCGCAGGAAGGCCAAAAACCGCTGATGTCGAAGCCGCTAACCGCCACGAACGATTTCGTCGTCAAATTCGCCAATGTGAATGGCTCGGGGTCGGCGAGCGCCAACGGTTTGTTCGCTAAGGTCATTTTGCGGATGGGCGTGCCGGTGGCCGCCAAGAATATCTTCCCGTCCAACATCCAAGGCCTCCCGACCTGGTACGAGGTGCGCGTCTCGGGGGAGGGCTGGCTCGGCCGCCGCGGCGGCGTCGATCTGGCCGTGGCGATGAACCCGCAGACCTGGGACGGCGACGTCAAGGAAATCGCATCCGGCGGCTACCTGCTTTACGATTCCTCGAAACCGCTGCCTGCCAACAAATTTCGGAGCGACATAACTCTCATAGGCGCGCCGCTGACGGACCTCATCGCCGCCGATTTCGCGGTTCCGCGCGAAAGGCAGTTGTTCAAGAACATCTGTTATGTCGGCGTGCTGGCGCAGCTCTTGGGTATCGACCCGGAGTTGGTGAAACAACTCTTGACCGAGGATTTCAAGGGCAAGGAGAAGCTGATTAGCGCCAACTTCAAGGCTTTCGAGCTTGGCCGTTCTTATGCCGAGAAGCACCTGGCGCCGATTGGCTTGCAGGTGAAGAAGTCCGATAAGGTCGGCGACCGCATTTTTGTCGAAGGCAATGACGCTGCGGCGCTCGGCGCCGTATTCGGCGGCGCGACGTTCTGCGCTTGGTATCCAATCACGCCATCCACCTCGCTGGCGGAGTCTTTCCAGAAGTATTGCCGCCAGCTGCGCACCGAAGCCGACGGAAAAGCCCGCTATGGCATCGTGCAGGCGGAAGACGAGATCGCCTCGATTGGCATGGTGATGGGCGCGGGCTGGGCGGGCGCGCGCTCGTTCACCTGCACCTCCGGTCCTGGTGTCTCGTTGATGCAGGAATTCGTGGGTTTCTCCTACTATGCCGAGATTCCCGCTGTGATCTTCGATGTGCAGCGCGGCGGCCCATCGACCGGTATGCCCACCCGCACGCAGCAATCGGACTTGCTCTCCGCCGCCTACGCGTCACACGGCGACACCAAGCATCCGATGCTCTTTCCCGCCAACCCGACCGAAGCCTTCGAGTTCGGGGCGCAGGCTTTCGATCTGGCGGACTTCTTCCAGACCACCATCTTCGTCATGCTCGAGCTCGATATCGGCATGCAAGAATGGCTGACCGAGCCGTTCAGGTGGGAAGATGGCCGTAAGCTCAATCGCGGCAAGGTGATCACCTACGACGAGCTGGAAGCCGGCAAGGAATTCGGCCGTTACCTCGATGTTGATGGCGACGCCGTGCCATATCGGACTTATCCCGGCACGCACCCGACCAAGGGCAGCTACTTCACGCGTGGCTCCAGCCATGATCGCTATGCGCGCTACAGCGAGAAGGGCGACGACTACACGGACGGCATGAACCGCCTCTTGCGCAAATGGGAGACCATGAAATCCCATGTGCCGGCGCCAATCCGCCGCGACGCCAAGCGCCGCACGCCAGACGGCGTGATCTATATGGGTTCCACCGATCCGGCGATGGCCGAGGCGTTGGCTGCGTTGGAGAAGGACGGCGTCCATCTCAACGCGCTGCGCGTCCGCGCCTTCCCGTTTGCGGATGAGGTGTTCGAGTTCATCCGCGCGCACGAACAAGTGTTCGTCGTCGAGCAGAACCGTGACGGGCAACTGAAGTCGCTTCTGGTCAACGAAGGCGGCGTCCACCCAGCGCGGCTTGTCTCGATCCTGCACTTCGATGGCACCCCGATCACGGCGCGCTTCATCACCCGCGCCATCGCGGACAAACTCAAGAGCGGCCAAGCCTCCGCGATGCCGGAAAAAGCAAAATGACCTACATCGCCAAACCTTCGCTGCATCACCCGTCCCTTGAGAAGAACGCGCTCGGCTTTACCCGCCGCGACTACGAAGGCCGCATCTCGACCCTCTGCGCCGGCTGCGGACACGACTCGATCAGCGCCTCGATCATTCAGGCGTGCTTCGAGATCGATCTTGCGCCGCATCGGCTTGCAAAATTCTCGGGCATCGGCTGTTCGTCAAAGACGCCGGATTATTTCGTGAGCCCGGCGCACGGCTTCAACGCCGTGCATGGCCGCATGCCATCGGTTCTCACCGGCGCAAACATCGCCGCCAAAGACTTGATCTATCTCGGCGTATCGGGCGACGGCGACAGCGCCTCGATCGGCCTCGGTCAATTCGCGCACTCGGTGCGGCGCGGCGTGAACATGACGTACATCGTTGAGAACAACGGCGTGTACGGCCTCACCAAAGGCCAGTTCTCTGCCACGTCCGATAAGGGCTCAAAAGCCAAGAAGGGCGCGGAGAACAAAGACAGCCCGATCGATCTCGTGATGTTGGCGCTGCAACTCGGCGCGACTTATGTCGGCCGCTCGTTCTCCGGCGATAAGACGCAATTGGTGCCGCTGATCAAAGGGGCGCTCAGCCACAAGGGCACGGCGATCCTCGACGTGATCAGCCCCTGCGTGGCGTTCAACAATCACGTCGGCTCGACCAAGAGCTTCGACTATGTGCGTGAGCACAACGACGCCGTGAACCGTCTCGACGTGATTAGCCCACGCGCGCCGATCCATGCCGATTACGCGCCGGGCGAGCTGAAAGAAGTGCGCCAACACGACGGCTCGGTCCTTCGTCTGCGCAAGCTAGAGGACGATTACGACTCAACCGACCGTCACGCCGCCATGGGCTATCTCAGCCGCAAGGCGGCGGAAGGTGAAATCGTCACCGGCCTTCTGTTCGTTGATCCTGGTGCGAGCGACTTGCACGACAGCCTGAACACAGTGGCCACGCCACTCAACAAGCTACAGGACGTCGAACTCATTCCACCCGTTAGCGCGCTCGACAAGATCAACGCCTCGCTGCGTTAGCAGCCGTTGATAAATTCGCGCAACAATGCGTGTTCGCGCGCGGTGGCTTCCGCGTCGTAGCGCACTAAGAGATCGCCGGTCTCTCTGTCTTCGAAGGCGTGGGTTGCATTTTCGAAATGCACAAGCTCAATGAGCGCGCCGTTGTCACAGAGCCGGTTCAGCGCGGCGCGTGGGCGGGTATAGCCCACCACCACATCGCGCCCAGCAGTGATGGCCAAACTCCGAGGCGTAATTCGCCACGCGCGGCGACCAGCGAAGCTGGTCGGACCGGCGTAGGGATACACCAGAAATGTGCCCGCCAAGCCCTCGAGTGGTTCGCGGTTCAAGTCGTGAAGTCCGGTGGCTCGGCGCATCTCGTCGCCGGCACGCAACGAGAGAGCGTCCATGATCGTCCAGGCGCCATGGCTCCAACCGGCGCCGATTATGCGGCTTGGATCAGCCCATTCTTGTCGGCGCACCCAGGCGATTGCCGCGTACAAGTCTCCCGCGCGCTCGCGCCCGCGCAACCGCGCGCCGGTGCAGACGGTGGCGTAGGCCGCCGCGCGATCGATGCCGCGGGGCGCAAAGGAATCTATTTCCACCGCAGCGGCGCCGGCGTCCGCCATCAAAGTCGCGATCTCGCGCTGGAAGGGGCGTGGTCCGCCGCAGCCATGCAGCATGAGGAGGACCGGAAACGGACCTGAACCCTCGGGCCTGGTGACATGCAGGTGCGGCGCGAGCCAATCCGCGCGAGCCTCAAGCGTGCGCGGATCTGACGACAGACGGAAATCGAAGCGCTGCGGCGCGTCCATGATCAATGCCGGAAGTGGCGCATGCCAGTGAACACCATGGCGAGTTCCGCGTCGTCTGCGGCTTTGATCACTTCGTCGTCGCGGATTGAGCCGCCCGGTTGGATCACCGCCGTCGAGCCCGCTTGCGCGGCTTGCAAGAGGCCGTCGGGGAAGGGGAAGAAGGCGTCAGACGCGCACACCGAACCCACTGTCATCGGATCACTCCAACCCGCCGCGTGCGCCGCATCTTCGGCCTTGAGGCGCGCCAGCCGCGCAGAGTCCACGCGGCTCATTTGTCCTGCGCCGATGCCCGCCGTTGCGCCATTCTTCGCGTAAACTATGGCGTTGGACTTCACATGCTTAGCCACACGGAACGCAAACAGCATGTCGCGAATTTGCGCTTCTGTCGGCTTTTTCTTGGTGACGATTTTCAAGTCCGCCGCCGCAATGCGGCCATTGTCGCGGCTTTGCGCCAGGAAGCCGCCGGCGACTGTCTTCACGTAGAGGCTTGGCGCGCCGGGATCGGGTAAGCCGCCCACAAGCAGCAGGCGCAGATTCTTCTTCTTTGCAAACACCGCGATGGCGTCTTCATCGGCGTCGGGTGCGATGACGACTTCGGTGAAGATGTCGGTGATCGCTTGCGCGGCGGCTCTGTCGAGTTTCTGGTTGACGGCGACGACACCGCCGAACGCCGAGGTCGGGTCGCAGGCCAGCGCACGCGTGTATGCCTCGATCAGGCTGCCACCGAGCGCAACACCGCACGGATTGGCGTGCTTGATGATCGCGACCGCAGCGGAGTCCTTCGGATCGAATTCCGCCACCAATTCATAAGCGGCGTCGGTATCATTCAGATTGTTGTAGCTCAGCTCTTTGCCTTGCAGCTGTCGCGCTGTCGAAATGCCGAAACGCTTTTCGGCATTGGTGTAGAAGGCCGCGTGCTGGTGCGGGTTTTCGCCGTAGCGCAGGCTCTGCTTCAGATTGCCGCCGACGGCGCGCCAAGTCGGCGTTCTGTCTTCGAGCTGATCGGCGAACCACGTCGAGATGGCTGCATCGTAGGCGCCGGTACGGGCGAAGGCCTTTGCCGAAAGGCGTTTGCGCAGCGCCAGCGTGGTGCCGCCGTGCGTCTTTGCTTCTTCGAGGATTGCCGCCATGTCGTCCGCGTCGGTGGCGACGGCGACGAAGCCGTAATTTTTCGCTGCGGCGCGGATCATCGCGGGGCCGCCGATGTCGATGTTTTCAATGCAGGTGTCGAAATCCGCGCCGCGCGCCACGGTAGCTTCGAACGGATAAAGATTTACGTAGAGCACATCGAAGGTGCCGATGTTGTGGTCCTTCAGCGCTTTCGCGTGTTCCTTGTCGTCGCGCAACGCCAGCAAGCCGCCATGCACCTTCGGGTGCAGCGTTTTCACGCGCCCATCCATCATTTCCGGAAAGCCGGTGACGCTGGAGACGTCCTCGACTGTGAAGCCCGCCTCGGCGATGGCCTTATGAGTACCGCCAGTGGAAACCAGCTTCGCGCCGAGCCCCGCCAGCGTCTTCACATGATCAATCAGGCCAGTTTTGTCCGAGACCGAAATAAGAGCGCGCTTGATAGGGAGGATGTCTGTCATGGGCATTGCTTGGGGATGAGTCGCGCCCCGGTCAATGCGGCGCGCTGGATTCAGGTCCGCGCCAGCGCCCAGCGGATGCGATTGGGCGGCGCGAGGCCGTGCCCCATCGGATCTGCCTCTCCGCTGAGGACGATTTGTAGGCTTTCCTGCGGGACAATGGCGCCGCCCCAATAGATCGAAGGCTCGATATTAATGGCCGGCGCGTCGGTGCGTAATCGCCAACGCTGTCCGCCTGGCGTTTCAAGCAGCGCCATTTGGTGTTCGACAATGCGGGCGCGCACGCTCGGATGCAGATGGAAGCGCGCCACGTAGGGGATGGGCGTCTTGGAGAGCGTTCGCTTCTCACGAGTAGGGCGGATCAGTTCGTCGATGCCGCGCAAGTTCTTGCCTTCGTGATCCACAAATAAATAGCGCCGGTGCAACAGCCCGAAGCGCTCACGATAGCCGTCATGGCGGCCCTGCACGGTGATACCGTTTTCATCCGAGGAGCGGCGCACGTCGTCGAGTGTCGGACCAACCAAACGCGCCGGGCCTTTGCGCCGCGATTCCTCGAACGTCGCGGAGAGCGCATCATCCAACACCAACGTCGAGTGCGCATTGGTGGCGCGTGCCGCCATGCGGCCGGCGGGCTCCAGTTCGCGCGCCGCGCCCACATTGACAATTAGCCGTTCGCTTTCACTCGAAAGTTCGAACGATAGAGCGCTCGCGTGCGCGCGCTCGGAATAAGCGAGCGGCGGCGCGCCGCCAACATCGAACACCGCCCGTAGCGGCCCGGCTTCCAAACGTTGAAACGCCGAGTGATTGCCGAACTGGAAGCTGCGAACCTCGCCGCCAGCGCGCGAGAGCACGGACTCAATGGAAGCCGCCGACCCTTCCGAGCCGCCGTGAAAACATGCCACCCCGCCATCGCCGAGCCGCAGCATGCGCAGCATGTTCGAGAGTTTGCCGATGGCGTCGGAAATGGGTTGCGGCGGTTCGGCGTAGGCATCATGCACCGCCACCAAGTCGTAGAGCGTCTCCGCCAATGCCTCGGGTGAGCGCGAGAGGTGGCCGCCATCCGGCAGAAATTGCTTGGCGCAGGCCTCGATCAGCAATTCCTCGCCTTGCTCTATCAAGCGCTCGGCTTCCGGGAATCCGGCGGCTGCTGCAAGCACCAGCGCAGCCCCGGCTTTGATCGAGCCCAAATGACGCTCGCTCAACTCGCTGTGGGCTAGCATCAGCAAGCGTGCTTGCCGCGCCGCGGAACGCATCAAGGCATCGCGCTGCGCCGGGTCGCCACGCTCGAACGCCGCGCGTCCCCAAGTTAGCCACGCAAACAGGCGCTCCGCTGTGAGTTCGGGATCCCAAGCAAGATCGTCCCACTCGCCGAACACCTCGACCCACATGTCGACGAGATCGGCGATGCGCAGATCCGCTGATGGTCCGACCGCCGCCAAATCGATCAACCATGAGAACGCATGCAACCGCGCTGTAAAATGGCGAGACGGCTGCGTTGCCGTCCACGGATTGGCTTGTTCGCTGGGCAACCGCTCCGCTGCGATGCGCCAGACGCCGCGCCCGATCTCGCGCCCACGCTCACGATCGCCGACGCGCGGATCATTGCCGTAGCGCTCGATGCGTTCGAAAGACGCTTCACCCAGGCGCATGCGATGAAACGGGTTGGCGCGCCAGCTGTCGTTGGCTGAGGCTGGCCGTTGCGGACGGCGGGGAGGGGAGACCGGCGCCGCGTTAGACATCAGGCCGGACTTCTAAGCTTTCGGATATTGTCCGCGTAAGCGGACGGATCGCCCGCGAACACGGCGGTGCCCGCCACCAGAGCCGTCGCGCCCGCCGCGATCACGCGCGGCGCCGTCTTGGCGTTCACGCCGCCATCGACTTCCAGAATGATGTCGCGCCCGGTCGCATCTATCCGTTTCCGCACCGCTTCGATCTTCGGCAGCACGCCTTCAATGAAGCTTTGCCCACCGAAGCCGGGATTGACGCTCATGATCAGCACCAGGTCGAGGAGATCGATGACATGATCCAGCGCATCAACCGGCGTACCTGGATTGAGCGACAGGCCGGCCTTCGCGCCAGACGCTTTCACCGCTTGCAACGTGCGATGCACGTGTGGCCCCGCTTCAGGATGCACAGTGATGATGTCGGCGCCCGCCTTGCGGAAATCGTCGATGTAGGGATCGACCGGCGAGATCATCAAATGCACGTCGAGGGGCAGCTTGGTGTGCGGGCGGATCGCCTTCACGACGGCCGGCCCGATCGAGATGTTAGGCACGAAATGGCCATCCATCACGTCGACATGGATCATGTCGGCGCCCGCCGCTTCCGCAGCGCGAACTTCCTCACCCAGCTTTGCGAAATCGGCCGCCAGGATCGAAGGAGCAATCAGCGTTCGGCCCATGGGGCTTAGCTAGCGGTCGGGGCGCGGCGAAGCAATGGCTTGAATGGTCCTACCGCCACCGGGGTCGGCGCATCATCAAGTGGCGGAGGAGCGGCGAAGCCGGGCCACATAGAATCCGTCAAGTCCACCGATCTCTGGCCAGTATGAAGGCAGAGTGCGAAGATCGCCCTCGGCTGTGACGAACGCGTCTGCACCCGGGATTTCGCCGCACGAAACCGGCGCGTGTGTCCAGGCGCCGCTCTTCAGCGCCTGCTCCGCGATCGCCGGGCCTTCTTCCGGCTCGAGCGAGCAGACGGCGTAAACCAATATTCCGCCCGGCTTCACCATTGTCGCGGCGTGCGCCAACAACCGCCTCTGCAGGTCGGCCAAGCTTTGAATGTCGCTCGGCCGCCGCAGCCACGCGACATCTGGATGACGGCGCAGCGTCCCCGTCGATGAACACGGCGCATCGAGCAGCACGGCATCGAAGGGCTCTTTGATCTTTAGGCTAAGCGCATCGCGCGTGACGACGGTTGCTTCGAGCCGTGTCCGAGCGAGATTTTCGCGCAAGCGCTCCAATCGCTCCGCCGACCGGTCCACGGCTGTCATGCGCGCGCCCGCCGCCGCGAGCTGAAGTGTCTTGCCGCCGGGCGCCGCGCACAAATCCAGCACCGCCTTGCCCTGCACATCGCCGAGCAATCGGGCCGGCAACGCCGCCGCCGCATCCTGCACCCACCATTCGCCCTCGGCGAAGCCTGGCAGAGCGTCGATGCCGCCGCCTTCTGCCAAGCGTATTGAGCCGGTTGGCGTAAGCGCTCCACCCAGGCTTTGCGGCCAATCTCTGGCGTCGCCTCTGACGCTCACATCGAGCGGCGCTTCATGCTGCAATGCGCGAGCGATCGCTGCTGCCGTTGCCTCGCCGTAGGTCGCGCGCCAGCGCGTGTATAGCCAGGCCGGCAAATCCGTTCCTGGCGATTGCGCCGCAAGTAGAGTGACGCCGTCGCGCGCCACTTTGCGCAGCACAGCGTTGATCAGCTTCGCGAAGCCTGCCGATTTCCGCAGCATGCTCGCCGCTTCAACCGTCTCGCCGACCGCCGCATGCGGCGGCGTATCCATGAGCAGCAATTGCGCCGCGCCAACACGCAACATGGCGCGTCCGTGCGCGGCGGTTTCGGGGAGGGGTCGCTCTAGGAATTGTGCAATGATCGCGTCGAGACCGCCCAATCGGCGCAGTACGGTTGTCGCCATCGCCCGTGCAAACGCGCGGTCGCGGCC
>JACQAC010000191.1 GCA_016195245.1 Pseudomonadota bacterium | reverse complement strand
GCCGCCGTTCACTGCGCGCCGTTTGCAGAGGGTCGTTCATGAGCGGAATCCCAGTCGCGCTACCGCGGCCAGGTAGTCCCCTTCCAGATCGGGGCGCTCAGCATGAGGCACGCCGAGTTCGCCAAGCGTCTCGGAAAATGTGTCGAGCACCAAAGAATCAAGTTCGCGCTTAATCTTGTAGAGGCGGTCGTGCGTGTGTGGTGCCTGGAGCAGGCGCCGTCCCAAGTCATTTTCGCCAAACCCCATATGCCGACGCTCATCAGAAACAATCCCGCGCAGCATCTCAGCGGTTACTGGATCAGCGGTGCCCGCATGGTGCCTGAACACCGTGAATTCGAGGCACTCCAAAATGACGTTCTGCGCAAAGATCGACGCTTCCCAGTCGCGCGCATCAACAAATTCCAGGAGACGATCCTTGAATTTGAGCAAGCTGCGATTGGCGCGCTTCTCGATTTCCGCCTCGGGGGCGGCGACACCGAGTTGCGCCATGCGGTGCAGCAGAACTTCGAGATGCCGCCCCTCATCCACCACCTGCGTCGCCAGGAAAATCTTGGCGTGGCGATCCGGCGCAAAGCCGATCATGCCGCTCGAAGCGTCGAGCGCTGCAGTCTCGCCAACGCAGTAATTGCACAACGTGGTGATAAGACTTTCCCTCTGGGTGTCCGTCAGCTCGGTTTCCTTAGTTGCCGCTGAAACGCCGTACGGCCGGCCGTGGAGGTAGCCCTCCACGGCCTCGAACCAGAATTCGAACGAATGCACAGTGCTGCGGAAGTCCGCCTCACCGAATTCGTGCGGGTTCGTCTCTTCGACCGCCATCGCCTCAGACCGGCGCCTGATACTCAAGACCGATACGGCCGAGCCGGGTCTTGAATTCGCCCAGCACGGTGGCCGAAAGCGCGCCTTCCATTTCCTCGTTGCTGGCGTCCGCCAGCTTCAGACCCTGATAGGTCGCGTTGGACTTGCGTCCGGGCGACATCGTGTCGGAAGCAGTCGGGCCATTAGCGAACGCTTCGTGGAAGGTGGCCAACATGTGTTTGGTCATGTCGCGCTGCATGCGCTGAACGTCAGGCTTCCGTTCCGGATAGCGGCGAATGAGTTCGCCGATGCGATTTTCACCGAAACCCACGTGCCGACGCTCATCGGCGATGGTTCCAGACAGCGTGTGCGCGAATTTGGGGTTCGTCTCCGATGCGCCGGCGTGCAGCATTTCAAAGACCGAGAACGCCATGCCCTCGAGCACGATGTTTTGACCGACGACGCCGGCCACGAAATCCTTCTTGTCGACCTTTTCCAGCAGCACTTCAGCAAATTTGCCGAGGTGCGGATTGATGTAGGTCTTGATCGTGGATTCGAGGTCGTCAGGGTTGATGCCCAGATCGTAGAGACGCTGCGTGAAAATTTCGACGTGGCGGCCTTCATCGAGCGTCTGCGTCGCGAGGAAGGTCTTGCTGGCTTGGTCTGGCGCCGCGTTAACAAGGCCTGACGACGCCGCAAGCGCACAGCGTTCGCCAGCGATCAATTGCACCGTCGTGCGAATTTGCTGCTCACGATAGGAGTCATTCTTGAGCAGATCTTCAGGCTCGCGTTCATCTGCGCCGCGACCGTACACAGTGTCCTCCAGGTATCCCTGCGGGCACGATTCCAACCATTTTTGGATCGAATAATTCGCGAGAAAATCTGCCATGTGGTCCTCCATGTCGCGGAGGCCTGAGAGGGCCCCTTCTACGGCCCGCAAAAAATGACGCATGCGTCAACTTTTGATTTGAGGCAGATCAAATTCTGACTGAGCGGCAATTCGGCACGTCCCTTCGTTCAGCGTATCGACCGGCGTCTCAAGCTATGCAATATTGCAAGACGAGGGCGCGGGACCGGGCGCCTGAGGCGGCGGGCATGGACTGGGACAAGCTAAAGACCTTTCACTTCGCGGCGGAGACCGGGAGCCTCACGGCGGCGGCCGAGAAACTCGGCGTCAGTCAGTCGTCCGTGAGCCGGCAAATCGCGGCGCTCGAGAACGACATGAGCGTGCCGTTGTTTCAGCGTCACGCACGCGGGCTGCTGCTCACTGGACCCGGCATGGCGCTCCGCGAGTTCACGCGTGAAATGGCGGGCGCGGCTGTGATCGCGGAATCGACGCTGAAGGACGCGCGCGAAAAAGTGATGGGTGACTTGAAGGTCACCGCTCCGATCGCCTTCGGCGCAACGTGGCTTGCGCCGCGACTCACGCACTTCGCCGATCAATATCCAGAAACGCGCGTGCAATTGCTGCTGGACGACCGCGAATACGACTTGCTCAAGCTTGAAGCGGAATGCGCGATCCGGCTGTGGGCGGCTACGCACGCCGATCTCATTCAACGCAAACTCTTGGAGGTCACCGTCAGCCTCTATGCGTCGAACGCCTATCTCAAGCGCCACGGGGCGCCAAAGAAAGTCGACGATCTCGATCATCACCGCATCGTCGCCTACACAGCAGGCGTTCCCTCGCCGATGCGCGAACTGGATTGGGCGCAGCGCGCGGGCCGCGAAGACGCTAAGCCGCGTGCGCCGCTTCTGGAGATCAACAATGTCTACGGCATGCTCCGCGCGGTGGAGTCAGGCTTCGGCATCGCCAGCGTGCCCGATTACATGGCGCGCGAAAATCCAGACCTGGTGAAGGTGCTGCCAGATCTGCCGGGGCCGAGCTTCGAGGTCTATTTCATCTATCCAAGCGACCTCAAACGCTCGAAGCGCATCGCGGCGTTCCGGCAGTTCTTGATCGATCAAGCGGCGGGCTGGCAGTCTTAGAGTTGGTTGTAATCCTGCACGCCCCAGGTATCGCACTGGCGCGCATCGCCTGAATCGAAGCCGCGGCGGAACCAGCGCATGCGCTGATCGCTGGTGCCATGCGTGTACTCGCGCGGATCGCCGCCGTGACTCAGCGTGTCGTCGCCGATCTGGTGGGCCGCGTTGAGCGCTTCGCGCAAGTCCGCATCATCGATTGACAACGTCGCCTGCGCAGTATGACCCCACACGCCGGCGAAACAGTCCGCCTGCAATTCAGTGCGCACCGAGGTTTCGTTTTGGCTTTCACCCTGGATTGGATGATCCATGGCGCCGATCAACTTTTGCACGTGGTGGCCGACTTCGTGCGCGATGACATAGGCTTGCGCGAAATCGCCCGGCGCCTGCAGGCGTTGCGCCATCAGCTGATAGAAGCTCGGATCAATGTAAAGCTGTTGATCTTGCGGGCAATAGAACGGGCCGACCTGCGAACTCGCGGCGCCGCAACCGGTTTCAACGGCATTTGAATAGATCACCAGCCGCGGGTCACTGTAGGCGCCGACTTGTTGGCCGTAATTGGGCAAACGGCCATCGCGGAATTGCTGCGCCCACACATCCTCGGTGGAGGCGAGGATACGGCGCGAGAAGTCACAGGCCTGCCCGGCTTCTTGCGAGGATGCGCAAGTGCTGCCTCCGCCGCCCGCGCTTTGAGATTGGCCCGCGGTGCCTCCAACTAGCGAACCGAAGATGGCGTCACGCAGGTGAAACGGATTGAATAAGTAAACCGCGCCGAGCACGACGATCGCGATCAGCACGCCGCGGAAGCCGAGGAGTCGGAACAAGCCGAACAGCGCCATTGCTCCGACGCCGCCGCCCCCAGCGCTGCCGGACCCGCGATCCTCGAAATTGTCGGACGGGCGCTGATTGTCGATCCGCATGAAGCTGTTCCTCCACCTGAAGCAGAAAAGCTTAGCCCGCACGTCCAGCGCTGGGCAACGCACTTGCAGGCGAAAGCACGCGCAGCACGATCAGAAGCGAACAGATCGCAAGCGCCGAAGCCAGGATGAAGGCCGCGCCAGGGAAGAAAATCGGCGCGTCCGGGGCGGAGAACCGGCCGAGGGTCTGCGTCATGATCAATGGTCCAATGATCGTGGTTAGGCTCATCATGGAGGCGACGCCGCCTTGGAGCTCACCCTGCTCATTCGCTGGCACCTGCTTCGACATGATCGCGTTCATCGACGGATAGGCGAGCCCTTGTAGCAAACCGGCCGCCATGCCCGCATAGGCGAGCCAGCTTTGTGTGGCGAACGCCAGCACCAGCATGCTGAGCACGCCAGAGCTGATGCCGAGCACAATGGCTCGATGCTCGCCGATGCGCGGCACGATCTTGCCAGTCAGATAGCCCTGCGTGAACGCCATCAAGATGCCGACGAAGGCGAGCGAAGCTCCGATCTCAAACTCCGACCATTGAAAGCGGATTTTTGCGAAGAACGACCAGGTGCTCGGATACACTTGGTGGCCGAGCTGCCAGAGAACGACAGCGCCAGCGATGGCGATCACCGCCGGATAACGCTTGAGCGCCACAAGCATGCCCAGCGGATTGGCGCGCGACCATTCGAACTTGCGCCGCCGCTCGACGGGCAAACTCTCCGGCAACACAAAACAGCCATAGAGAAAATTGATTGCCGCCAGCCCAGCAGCGGCGAAAAATGGCGCACGTGGACCGAGTGACCCGAGTAAGCCGCCAATCGCTGGCCCGAGGATAAACCCTACGCCAAACGCGGCTCCGACCATGCCGAAGCTCTGGGCACGCTTCTCCGGCGCCGACACATCCGCAATGTAGGCCATCGCTGGCGAATAGACCGCGCCCGCAATGCCCGCGACAGCGCGACCTAGGAACAGCCACGTCACATTCGGCGCAAAGCCCATCAGCAGATAGTCGAACGCAAACGCCGCGAGAGAGATCAGCAGTACAGGTCGGCGCCCGTAGCGATCGCCGAGATTGCCCATGATCGGGCCGCACACGAACTGCAGCAGCGCGTAGGTCGCCAGCAGAAAACCAGCGATCAGCGTGACATGAGCGGTAGGTTCGCCGGTCAGCGCCATAAGCAGGCGCGGCATGACCGGCAAAATGATGCCAAAGCCGATTGTGTCGATTAACACCGTAAAGAAGATGAAGACCAGCGCGTAGCGACTCGGCTGCGAGACCATCGAAAACGCTCCTGCCCAGCTGATTGCTTGATCAGATAATATTTGTCAAATATGACAATTATTATCCACACTCGTGAAACAGGTCCGGCTGACCGCCGGCCTCAATCGGACGGCGGAATTGGGTATGGTCGAGCGGCAAGCGCGGCTTGTCGAGGCCGAACTTGCGGGCCGACCGCGCGAAACGATCGGCGATCAACCGCGCATACGGCCCCTCGCCCTTCTGACGCTTACCCCATTCCGGATCGTAGTCGCGGCCGTTGCGCATGCCGCGGACAATCGACATCACGCGCGTGCTCCGATCCGGAAAATACTTGCGGAGCCATTCCTGGAACAAATCCTTGATCTCTAGAGGCAGGCGCAACACGACATAGCCTGCGCCCGTCGCGCCCGCGTTCGCGGCTTCCTTCAGGATTTTCTCAATCTCGCTGTCATTGATGCCGGGAATGATCGGCGCAACCATCACAGTGACCGGCACACCAGCGTTCGCGAGCGCACGGATGGTTTCAATGCGCCGATGCGGCGCAGCTGCACGTGGTTCCATCACGCGTGCAATGCGGCGTTCGAGCGTGGTGACGGAGATGGCGGCTTTCGCCAGACCGCGCTCCGCCATCGGCGCAAGAAGGTCAAGGTCGCGAATGACCAATTGCGATTTCGTGATCAAGGCAGCCGGGTGCCGCCACCGATGCAGCACCTCGAGAATAGAGCGCGTGACGCCGTAGCCACGTTCGATCGGCTGATAAATGTCGGTGACGCCCCCGAGCATAATGGTGCGTGGACGATAGCTCGGCTTGGCCAACTCCTTCTCAAGCAACTCGGCTGCGTTGGATTTGACGAACAACTTGGTTTCGAAATCGAGGCCCGGCGACAGCCCGACATAGGCGTGGTTGGGGCGCGCGTAGCAATAAATGCAACCGTGCTCGCAGCCCCGGTACGGATTGATCGATTGGTCGACGGAAATGTCCGGGCTTTGGTTGGTGGAGATGATCGATTTGGCCAGTTCCGGCGTCACGATGGTCTCGAGCGGGCGCACCTCTTCGGCCGCCCAGCCGTCGTCATAGGCTTCGCGGGCGAAGCGTTCGTAGCGGCCGCTCGCATTGGTGCGAGCGCCGCGCCCATGCAGCGCGTCCTTCGACATGAAGGTGGGAGTATAATCCTAAAATAAGAACATTTCAAGAACATTTGTGTCGTCAAAAAGGGCGCGGTCAGCTCCCGCGCCCTTCAAGCATTGGTTCTCATGTTCTTGCCCTCGATCTGGCTCTCAAGCGACCATTTGCGTGGCTTGAGCGAGAGCGGCGTAGGCGATCGGCGCGAAGAGCACAAAGGCTGCGCAGAAGGCGGCTAATCGAAACATTTTCAACTCCATGCGGGATCGACCATCGATCCGATGCGGAGAAGGTAAGCGGGAGTTGTCCTTGACGCTGTGACGCTGGGCACGCGATGGAGACAGCATTCACTCCGCGATTTGGCGCCGCAGTTCTTCGACTCCAGCGGCGAGAATGTCAGCGCCCGGCGCGGTCTCGACGTCGGGACGCAGCAAAGCGCGCGGCACATCGTTGGTGTCGAAGACCGGCTCGGCGGAATATTGGATATCGATCCCCGTGAGATCGAGCCGCAGGTTGAAGACAGCGGCGCCAACACCAAGCATGCGTGTACCGACTATGCGCGCGCGGCCAATGTCGCGCATGCCCATCGGAAACCCTTCCGCCATGCTCGCGCTCCAATGATTGGCGAGCACGACGACAGGCTTGTCGTATGTAAACGGCCCGCGCGGATCGACGTACTCAGTCCAATGCGGAGTTAAGCCCCTTCCCGCGCGGCGGCGCATGAATGCGTATGGCTTTCGGTCACTAATGAAGCGCCCCATAATCGGTCGGCCAACCGCGGTGTCGCCGCCGCCGTTATCGCGCACATCCAGGATTAGACCGCGCGTGGCGCGCAGTGCGGCCAGCGCCGCGTCGAACGTGTCGACGACCGCCATATCCGCGAACGTACGAATGCGGATGTAGCCAAGGCCGCTCTGGATCGCGCGGGACTCCACGTTGGGGGCGCTGGCCTGCTGAATTACCGGCAGCGGCACGGTACGATCGACGCTCGCCGCGCCCCGCACGACGATACTGCGCGCCATCCCGCGCTTGCCGGCGACCGCGGAATTGATGGCATACCAGTCTGCCATTGGATCAGCGCGCGTCATGCACGTCGGCGCTCGCTCCGTGACCGCCTCCGCAATCGGCACGCCGTCAATCGCCACTACGCAATCGCCGATCCCCAATTCGGCGCACTGCGCAGATGAGCCATCTTTGATCTCAGCGATGTAAACGTCTGCGTCACGCCGCTCAGCGAGCAGGTCGTAGAGGGGAAACCGCGCCGTGCCATCTGGAGCATCGACGAGATGCGTGTGTGGATCGTACAATTCAGCACACGCGCGCGTCAGCACACGCGCGAAGGCCTCGGTCGAGGCCGCGGCGAGCGCTTGCGGACGATAGACGCGACGAACGCGCTGCCAATCCGTGCGCTTTTCTCCGAAATAACAATAGCGCTGATCCAAGGTACGCCAAAACTCATCGAAGTCGTCGGCAAACACCACGCTCGTCGGCGGCTCCGTCGCAAACGCGGGCGCAGCAGCGCAAACGGCAGCGGCACAGAGCGCTCGCCGTGTCAGCATTACATGAAACCCATATCGCGGTCGTAGGAGCGGAAGCGCCGTCCGCCATCGACATAGATAGTCTGACCGGTGACCGCTTCATTTTCGATCAGAAAACGCACCGCGTGCGCGATGTCGTCCGGCGTCGGGCCGCGCGCGAGCGGCGTGTCGCCATGCAGGCGTTTGTAGTCTTCATCGCTCTGCCCAGGAGCCGGCAGAATATAGCCCGGCGCCACCGCGTTGACGCGCACGCGCGGCGCCAATGCGCGCGCCAGCAGATCCGTCGCGCCGGAGAGTGCATATTTTGAGAGCGTGTACGAGAAATGGTCGGGATAAGGGCTCGCCAGCTTGAAATCGAGAAAGTTCACGACCACGCCGCGCCCCTCCTCCGGCAGCGCTTCTGCGAATTCGCGCGCAAGCAACGCCGGCGTGAACGTATTTGTGACGATATGACGTTGCAGCAGTGTTTCACTCAACGTGTCGATTGTATCGTGTTCGAAAATAGCAGCGCAATTCACGAGCGCTGAAAGAGATGACCCCGCCGCGCGCGTCGCTTCACCAATCAGAGCGCTCCGCGCGGCGGGGTCATCGAGATCGGCCTTCACCGTCACAGCGCCACCGCTGTGCGCCCGCGCCAGTGTTGCAACGTGCTCGGCCTCCGGCGCGGAGTTGCGATAATGGACGACGATGCCCCATTGCGCTTTGGCGAGGCCAAGCGCGACAGAACGGCCGAGGCGCTGCCCAGCGCCTGTAACCAGCGCCCATTTCATGGCTGTTCACGGCGAATAGTGACAGCAACCATACCGTCACCGGAAAGGACGGACGGCTTCTTGACCGTCACCTCGACCCAGCGCGTTCGCGCAGACAACGAGAGGCAATGGCCGGCAACGCGGTCCGCCAGCGTCTCGATCAGGTGCGCAGGCTCACCCAAGTCGTCGCGGATAAAATGGATAATCCGATCGTAGTCAACCGTCGCGCTGACGCGATCGTGGCGCGTGTAGTCCGGCGGATCGTCCAGCGCCATGGTCACGGATATGCGCACCTCCTGTTGCGCGGCGCGCTCCGGCTCCGGCACGCCGACGCGAACCAAGGCTTTGGCGTCGTCAATGCGGATGAGGTGCAGATTGGCCATCGGCATGAGTTTAGCTCAGCCGAAGGCAATGAGGCCAGCACCAAGCGCGACGACCGAGGCTCCCAACCAACGACGCAGCCCAAGTTGTTCGCGGAGGAACAAGAACGCGATCAGCGCACCCCATACGACAGAGGTTTCACGCAACGCCGTCACCTGCGCGATGGGCGCAAAGGTTTGCGCCCACAGCACGAGACCGTAGCCGGCAAAGCTGATGACCCCAATGAAGATGCCGCGCCAGGGAGCGACACTTGCGTCCTTGAGCAGCTGCCTAGCGCCACGCCGCCACGCGCAGAAAGCGATCATCGGCACG
>JACQAC010000190.1 GCA_016195245.1 Pseudomonadota bacterium | reverse complement strand
AGGCGAACAAGAGCTTGGCGCCGTGCTTGATGAGGCCGCCGAGTTCTTGCTTGGTGCCCGGCAGGAAGCCCGGCACATCGACGAAAGTGACGATGGGAATGTTGAAGGCGTCGCAGAAGCGCACGAAGCGCGCGGCTTTGCGGGACGCGTCGATGTCGAGCACGCCGGCCAGCACCATCGGCTGGTTGGCGACGATGCCGACGCTCGATCCGTCGAGGCGCACGAAGCCGGTGAGGATGTTTTTGCCGAACTCGGCGCCGATCTCGAAGAAATCGCCCTCGTCGGCGACTTTCTCGACCAACTCCTTCATGTCGTAGGGCTTGTTGGGATTGTCGGGGATGAGGCGATCAAGGGAGGCGTCCTCGCGCGCGACGTCGTCATAATGTGGGCGCGTGGGCGGCTTTTCGCGATTGGAGAGCGGCAGGAAATCGATCAGGCGGCGCATTTGCGTCAGCGTCTCGAAATCGTTCTCGAAAGCGCCGTCGACGACACCGGATTTCGATGCATGCACGCGGGCCCCGCCCAGTTCTTCAGCGGTGACGACTTCGTTGGTGACGGTTTTCACCACGTCGGGGCCGGTGACGAACATGTAGCTCGTATCCTTCACCATGAAGATGAAGTCGGTCATCGCGGGGCTGTACACATCGCCGCCCGCGCACGGGCCCATGATGACGCTGATCTGGGGAATGACGCCGGAGGCGAGGATGTTGTTCTGGAAAATATCGGCGTAGCCGGCGAGGGATTCGACGCCTTCCTGAATGCGCGCGCCGCCGGCGTCGAAAATGCCGACGATGGGCGCGCCGTTCTTCAGCGCCATGTTCTGGACTTTGACGATCTTGGCGGCGTGGGCGCCGGAGAGCGAGCCGCCGAACACGGTGAAGTCCTTGGAGAAGACGTAGACGAGGCGGCCGTTGATCGTGCCGTGGCCGGTGACGACGCCATCGCCGGGAATTTTCTGCTTCTCCATGCCGAATTCGTGGCTGCGATGTTCGACGAACATGTCGAACTCTTCGAAGGAGCCTTCGTCGAGGAGGAGATCAATCCGCTCGCGCGCCGTCAGTTTGCCCTTGGCGTGCTGCGCCGCATGGCGCTTCTCGCCCCCACCCGCGCGCGCCGCAGCGCGCTTGGCTTCAAGGGCGGCGATGATGTCTTTCATGGGCTCGTCTCGGGATTGATGCGAACTGACGCCAGGATGGCTTGGACTTCGGCGACGCGGTTTGCCGGCGCGTGCGCGCTCCAGAAGCAGTCGATATTGATGCGCTGCGCGCCGCCTTTGCTTGGCAAATCGAAGATGCGATGGTGACGCGCTTGCGCGCCGTCGCGGGAGACGGAATCGACTTCAGCGACGGCGACCCCATCCACTTCGCTGTAGGTCACAGTCGCGGCGCGTTGGCCTTCGCCGCCAGGAAGCGCTGCGGCAGCGGCGGCATTGAACCCTCTGGCGCCGTTGCGGATGGCGGCGAGGCTCGTATCTGCGGGCGTGATCGGCGCCTGCATTACAAAGCACATGCGCTCCTCGCCGCTCGAAGGCGACGCAGCGGGGGCTGTCATCAGCGTCAAGTTGGGTAGGCCCCTTGGCAGCGGTTCTGCGTGTCCCCAGCCTTGCGCCACAAAGTCCATGGACCATGACCCCGTCGGATCGGTCCATCGCTGAGACGATTGAGGAGGCGCGGAGCGTGCGCTCGCTGGCAGAAAGTGCAGCGTTTGCAGCACGGCGCCAATGTTGGCGCTCGCTTCCGCAGAAATGGGCGGGACCGCGGTGCAGGCCACGTCGTACATGAAGACTTGGTCGCCTTGCAGAAGCCAGAATGTTCGCCAGTGCTGCCAGGCGCCGTTGGCGCTGCTGATATAGTCGATGACGTGGACGCCATCGATTTCGAGGCGCGCTAGATTCTCCATCCGCACGTTGGTGTGATGAAGGCGTTGGAGCGCGCTTTCGTCTAAACCGTCGGTCAGAGCGTTGATCCGCTCGGGCGGCGTAGCAGGCGACACGCGCGCGGAAGGCGAGTGGCGAACTGCGCAAACCGCCGGCCTTCCACCACCAACGCCCAGTGTCGAATTTCCTACCGCAAGAACGTAGCCATCCGGGTTTTCGGGAACGGGCGGGCCTGACCAGCCGAGATCGGCGTAAGCAAGCGTGAAGCGTCCGGTTGGATCGGTCCATGGCGCGGACTGAGCGAACGCCGGGGAAGCAAGGAGGAGCGCCACAGCGCCGAGGCCAACACATCTCATTGTATGAAATCCCCAACGGCGAATTCGACTCTTGGCCAAGCGCTCTAGTGCCGACGCTGGGCGCGTTCGCGCTGAATCTGGGCAAAGTCTGGCCAACGCGCGGCGGCTTCCGCATAGAGCCGCTGCGCCTCTTGCGAGCGCCCAAGCTTTTCGAGCGCTGCGCCGCGACTGATGGTGATGATGGGCGCGACGACGCCCTGACTGTTGAGCGTCTCAAAGATCGTGAGCGCCTCTTGGCTGCGCCCCATCGCGAGAAGGATGCTGCCCTTAGTGTGCTGCACGGCGTTATTCGATGGCGCCAAACGCAAAGCGTTTTCACTGGCGGCCAGGGCGTCGGGGAGCTTGCCTTGCTCGCGAAGCGCGCAGGCCAGCGTATCGTGCGCCAGCGCGCTGGGGTCGCTCTGCGCAGCAAAGCGTGCGCTCTTTTCTGCTTCGTCATAGCGGCCGGCGCGGAAACAGCTGAGCGCATACTTCAAAGCAAGGCCCTTCGCGTTACGATCGATGCGCATGGCGTTGGCGTAAGTGTCGGCGGCGGCGGCATGTTGCTCCCTGCTCGCCAGCACGGTGGCGAGCGCCACATGCGAAGTGAGCGATTGCGGATCGGCCTGCACGGCGCCGCGCAACAGTCTCTCGGCGTCATCGATACGGCCCTGCTGAAGGGCGCGGTTGGCTTCGTCGAGGGTCTGCTGAGACATGGGCGCTCCCGCTGTTGCACTCCATAGCAAGCGCCTCAGGCCGGCACAACGTCGATCGGGGCGGTCATGCGTTCGCCTTCGCTGAACGGAATGGTGCCGTGCCACATATAACTGGGAAACAGCACGAGCCGCCCAGCCTGCGGCTGCACGACCTTCTCGATGGTGCAGCCGGGTGTGGGCCAGCGCGGCTCACCGAACTTGATCCAGCCCTGCTGACCTGGCGCCTCGGTGACCGCCTTTGGCAGCGAGACATAATAGGCGGAGCTGATCCAGCCGGCAGGATGAAAGTGGTTGACGTGAAAGCCGTCAGCCTTGAGCCGCACCGACCAGGATCCGGCGATGCTGTACTTGCCTGTGACCCGGCTCGACCAGGGATGATTTGGATGGGTGCGTGCATGTTCGCGCATGAGCTCCATGTAAGCCTGGATCGGCGCGTCGATCGCTTTGAAATAAGCCTGCACAGGTGGATCGGCGACGTGCGTGAGATTGCGGGTCGTCTGCGAACCGTTGTGCAACGACTGATCGAGCGGATGCGCGTCCAGCACATGCAGACGCATGAGGGCGGCGTAAAACTCTTCATTGAAGGCTTCGACGCTCGTGTAGCCAGGCGGCGTGGCAATGTCGTATGCGCGCACCATGAAATCGTAGTCGCACAAATCGTGATAACGCGCGTCGCCGAGCTGGCGAAGCGCGGTGGTTTCGTAGGTGATCCACTCCTGATTTAGCGGCTGCGCGGCGCGGAGCGGCAGGATAAGTCCGAGCGCCTCCGCTGCACGGCCCAGACGCAGATAGACATTCGCGAGTCCCGCCCGCTGGACCGCAATGCCCGGCGCGATGGCGACAGCGCGTTCATAAAGCGCCAGCGCTTCTTCGCAGCGTCCGCTCTCATCGAGCACAGTTGCGAGCGAAGACAACAGCACAGGTGTGTCGGGCGCGCGCGCGAGCCCTTTACGCAGCATCGACTCGCACTTGTCCGCGAAGCCTGCGCGGCGCAGCAGATCGGCGCAGCCAAGTCGCAGCGGGATAATCTCGGGATTGCGCGCAACCGCCGCTTCAAATGCACCCGCGAAGTCCGGCTTAGCCCGGCGCATCCAGCGCACACTAGCGAACGCCTGGAGGAGGTCGCCATCGTTAGGCCATTGCCGCACGCCGTCAGCGAACGCCGCCTCTGCATCTGCAACGCGAGAAAGCTCCATGAGGGCGCTCCCCCGACCAAGCCAGAGAGGCGGTGCGCGAACGCCGGCCGAGATCAGCGCGTCGAAGACCTTGAGTGCTTCTTGCGAGCGCCCGAGGCGGGTCAGCACCAGCGCCCGATTGTGTCGCGCGGGAACGTCGTTGGGATCGAGGCGGAGCGCCGCGTCGCTGGCCGATAGCGCTTGGCTGAACCGCTCCTGATTGCGCAACGCACAGGACAGGATGTCGTAGGCCTCGGCACTTGGCGCTTCAAAGACGAGCCGGCGCGCAGCGCGTTCGGCTAGTTCATTTTGCCCGCTTTCAAGCGCCGTGCGCGCTGCTTGCTTAAGGCCTTGAACCTCTGCCGGCGTCATTGCGTGCCCATATAATCAAATAGCAAGCGCCTCAGGCCGGCACAACGTCGATCGGGGCGGTCATGCGTTCGCCTTCGCTGAACGGAATGGTGCCGTGCCACATATAACTGGGAAACAGCACGAGCCGCCCAGCCTGCGGCTGCACGACCTTCTCGATGGT
>JACQAC010000189.1 GCA_016195245.1 Pseudomonadota bacterium | reverse complement strand
TCGCAAGGCGCACGCCGTCGGCAAACTGGCGTTCGACCCATTCGAAGTGACGCCCGTCCGGCGCGGTCGCGTCGAACCGGCGCTCGCCGTCAATGAAAGCAGGCGTCGGCGCCCTGCCCCAAGGCGGACGCTGCGGCCCGACCCAATGACGGAAGGTGGCGCGGAAGGCTGGGTTGGCGCGCAGCAAGGCGCCGTCCGCGGCGAGGATCGCGGTCGGATCGGGCAGCGCATCGAAGGCATCGAAGGCTGGCGCTATGGCGGGCTCGCCCATCCGAGCGATCAAGCCCGCACCCGGTTAAGAAACCTTAGCAAATCCCGCCTGATCGGCGCCCGCCCATTGCCGCTTGAGGCTCAAGGCTTCGGCGACATGAATGCGCTTCACGGCCTCGGCGCCGTCGAGATCGGCGATGGTGCGCGCAACCTTAAGCGTGCGGTGATAGGCGCGCGCCGACAGCGAGAGCGACTCGGCGGCCTTCGACAAGAGCGCCGCGCCGCTGGCATCGGGCGCGGCCACGCGCTCAAGCGCATCGAGATCAAGCGTCGCATTCAAGCCGGCGCCGCGCGCAGCCTGCGCATCGCGCGCACGCAACACGCGCGCGGCGGCCTCGGCGGTGCCTTCGATCGGCGGTGGCAGTGCAAGATCGGCGGCGGTGACCGGTGGGACATCGAGCTGAATGTCGATGCGATCGAGCAGCGGACCAGAGAGCCGCGCTTGGTACTCCGTCGCGCAGCGGGGCCCGCGGCGGCACATGCCGGCGCCTGGACCACCACCACAACGGCATGGGTTCATCGCAGCAGCGAGCAAGATGCGCGCGGGATAGGTCACGTGATGATTGGCGCGCGCGATCAGCACCTGACCAGTCTCAAGTGGCTGACGCAGCGCATCGAGCGCTTGCTGCGAAAATTCCGGAAGCTCATCAAGAAAAAGCACGCCTTGATGCGCGAGGCTGATTTCGCCGGGCTTGGCGCGCAGACCGCCACCCACAAGTGCGGCCATCGACGCGGAATGGTGCGGTGCGCGGAAGGGACGCGTGCGCGTCAATTGCCCGCGCTGCAGCAATCCAGCCACCGAATGCAGCATCGAAACTTCCAGCAATTCCTCGCTAAAAAGCGGCGGCATCAAGCCCGGCAAACGCTGCGCCAGCATGGATTTTCCGGCGCCCGGAGGACCGACAAAAAGAATGTTGTGGGCTCCGGCCGCGGCGATCTCGAGGGCGCGCTTGCCCTGCTCCTGGCCGCGCACGTCGCGCAAATCCGGCACGCTGGCGCCAGCGATGAAGTCGCCGCGCTCCGGCGGCTTCAGTGCAGCGCCGCCGCGAAAGTGATTGACCAATGCCAACAGCGAGGGTGCCGCGATCACTTCCCCGCCCGCCCACGCCGCTTCGGCGCCACACGCATCGGGACACACGAACGCTGCGTTCATGCCGTGCGCGGCCATTGCTGCAGGCAACGCGCCGGGCGCGGGCGCAAGCGCGCCATCGAGACCGAGTTCGCCAAACGCCACGATGTTGTCGAGCGCATCGACTGGGAGCGCGCCGATCGCCGCCATCATCGCCATGGCGATCGGCAGATCGTAATGCGTGCCTTCCTTCGGCAGATCGGCCGGCGCCAGATTGACGATCAAACGCCCTGCGGGAATCGCCAACCCAATCGATGCAAACGCAGCGCGCACGCGTTCGCGGCTCTCGGTGATGGCCTTATCTCCGAGGCCGACAATGACGATTCCAGGCTGCCCGCCCGCGAGCTGAACCTGAACATCGACAGGCCGCGCCTCAAGACCGGCGAAGGCCACGGTGGTGACGTTGGCGCATGTCTGCATAGCCCGCCCCTTATCCACAGGATGGCGTCAGCCATCGTACAAGGCGAGAACAAAAGTGCAACAAAAACCGAACGCAGAATCGCTGCGCGAGACGATGCCCACAGCTTTATCCCCGTCCGGCATGGGCGGCTACGAGAAAGTGAGCGCGTTCGTCGCTTAGTTGCCGGTGAGATTCGCAGGCGGTGGCGGAGGCGTTTCGCCCGCATATTGCGGCTGCGGCGCCGGCGGCGGGGTTGTAACGCGCGCGGCATAATAGTTTGGCTCGCGCACCTGCACGACCTGCATGAACGACACCACGCGGCGCACGCCGCCGACGGTGCTGGCGATCTCCGCGGCCGTGCGCAGCTCTTCGTCGGTCCGCGCCGTGCCCATCAGGTACACATTGCCGTGGAAGACTTCGAGATTGATGTTCACCGCGCGCACGTGCGGGCTCGCGAACAGGCGCGTGCGGATTTGGGTGATGATGAATTCGTCGCCGATCGCGTTGCCAATGGTCGTGCGCTCGCCGATGACGAGTTCGTCATAGACGTTGTGAATGGTCGGGTAGGTGTGCGCGATCATCAGCGCGGCTTGGTGATGCTGCTCGTCAGGGACCGCGCCCGAGAGCAAGAGGTTGTCGTCATAGACTTCGACGTGCGTATCCCGAAAGCCGTCCGCATCGGCCGCCATAAGACGGCCTTTGACATCAGCGTAGATATGGCCGTCATCCATGACTTCGCCAGCGGTGCGGTCCTGCACCGCGGCCATGCCGACGCCGGCGGCGGCGCCGGCCACCATCACGGCGCAACCACCTGTCGACGAGCAAGCCGCGAGGGCTGCAAGAGCTAATAACGCGCGCATGTGCGCGACACTGCATTAGGATCGTTTCGGGGCGCTTAACGCTAAGCTCGGATGCGCTCGTCAAACCAGGCGCCGCGTTCATGTCTTGGCAACAAACCGGCGCCGACCACGATCAGATCGAACCGCATCGGCGCGGATGTCAGGCGCCAGCGGCCAGCAAGCGCCTGCGCGGCGCGGGCGATGCGGTTTTGGCCTTGCGGCGTGAGTGCATCGGCACACTCGCGACTCATGAACCGCCTCGAATATTGAGCGCGCGCGTATAGGCGCGGTTGCGCGAGACACGGAGTTCGGCCGCAGCGGCTTGCGAGGCCTCCTTCACGCTCATGCGGGTGAGCGCATCAGCGAGATAAGCATCGAGCACTTCATCGCTGGCTTCCGGCGCCTCCGGCGGCGGGCCGATGACGACGACGATCTCCCCTTTCGGCTGCGGCGCATCGAAATAGTGGGCGGCGAGCGCCTCAAGGGTGTCACGACGCGTTTCCTCGAAGAATTTGGTGAGCTCGCGCGCGACGACAGCATCGCGTGCGCCAAGCACCGCTGCCATGTCGGCGAGACTGTCGGCGAGTCGCGGGCCAGTCTCGTAGAGGATCAGAACCAGCAAACAGAAAGCGGTCGGTGGGTAGTCCGGAGGCGACCAGTGCTGCGAGCGAAGCGGAGGCGCCGGGGATCGGAAAGACGCGGTGGCCTGCGTCGATAACCGCGCGCACCAGCTTGAAGCCGGGATCGGAAACCAGTGGCGTGCCGGCGTCGGAAATCAGCGCCACACTTTCGCCACGCGCCAACGCCGCAAGAATATCGCCGCGCGCGGCTTCGGCGTTGTGGTCGTGATAGGCGGCGAGCTTGGGGCGCAAATCGTACGCATCGAGCAATTTGCGCGCGACGCGCGTGTCCTCGGCATAGACCGCGTTAGCGCCACCCAGAACATCCAGCGCGCGCAGGGTGATGTCGCGCAGATTGCCGATGGGCGTGGCGACCACATAAAGGCCCGCTTCCAAAGGTGGACTGCCTTCACGGGCGCCGATACGGTCCGCCGCGACTTGGACTGGCGATTTGGACGAGGGATCATTCATGGCCGAGAAGCAATCATCGGCGTTGGCGGTGCGGTCGCCAAGTGCTTCCAAGCTGAGATTGGCTGCGGCGTTGAGCTTGGCGGCGTTCATGGCGGCCTGCGCCACGGCGCCAACGCATGTGCCGCCGCATCCACTCCCCGGCCCTCCGCCGCCACCTCCGCCGACGGGAACAACGGTTCAGACCCGGGAAGGCGTGACGCCGCCATTCATGCAAGGCCGTCGCATCACGCGCGTCGGGCTGCTGCTGCCGTTCACGATGCGCCCGCAGGACGCGGCCTCGCTCTACAATGCCGCCGAGTTGGCGCTGTTCGATCACGGCGACGAGAATACGCTGCTGATCCCACGCGACGCGGGCTCGGACCAAGCGTCCGCACAGGCCGCCGCCGCGGCGCTGGTGCATGATGGCGCCGACATCATCATCGGTCCGCTGTTGCGCGAGGGCGTCCAGGGCGCCGGAATCGCCGCGCGCGGACAGAGCATTCCGGTCATCGGTTTTTCGTCGGACCGTTCCGTCGCGGGTAATGGCATATACCTGCTGAGCTTCCAGTTGGAAGATGAAGTCGCGCGGATGGCGCAGTTCGCCGCAAGCCGCAACATCCGCTCCATCGCGCTCATCGCGCCGTCGAACGATTACGGCCGGCGCGTAGAGCAAGCGTTGCAGGCCGAAGCCTCGCGCAACGGCATCACCATCACGCAATCGGTGCTCTACAACCGCACGGACGCAGACGCGACCGTGGCGGCGCGCTCGCTGTCGACCATGCTACAGGCTTCGCCGGCGCAGGCGGTGCTGATCGCTGACAGCGGCTCGCCGCTGCGCGCGGTGAGCGTGGCGCTCGTGCAGGGCGGCATCGATCCCCATCACGTGCAATTCATGGGCACCAGCGCTTGGCTGGGCGATGCGATGCGCGAGCCAACCTTGGCTGGCGGCTGGTACGTGTCGCCGGATCCGAGCGCGCGGACGGACTTCGATGCACGCTATCAGTCCGTGTTCAACGCACAGCCGGCGCGGGTGGCGAGCCTCGGCTATGATGCGGTGGCGCTGGCGACGACCCTTGCGCGCAATGGCGGCTCGCAAGGGTTCAGCCGCGGGGCCATTGAAAATCGGGAAGGTTTTGCCGGCTCCGACGGACTTTTCCGCTTCGACGATGACGGCTCGATCGAGCGCGGCCTGGCGATCATGGAGGTGCGCGCCAATACGGTAGGCGTGCTCGATCCCGCGCCGCACCGCTTCGCCAACGCCAGCGGCTAGGCCAGTTCCGCGGCAATCTTGTTGGCGAGCACACGGCCGCTACGCGTGAGCATGAGGCGGTTGTCGGCGGCAATGATCAACCCCTGCTCGGCAAGCCAGGCGATGGCGGCGGGATCGATTGGCTTATCGCGCAACGCGTTGATGCGAGCGAGATCGAGGCCCTCATCGGTGCGCAAGCCCATGATTAGCATTTCGTCGGCGTGTTCAGTGTTGGTGAGCTGCTGCTCGCTGACCCAGCCGACGCCGCTTTGATTGACAGCGTCGATATAATCCGCGGGGCGGCTCTGGGCCTCGAGCGCGTAGCGTTTGCCGTCATGGCTCATGCGCCCGTGCGCGCCGGGGCCGACGCCAGTCCACTCGCCGCTGCGCCAATAGATGAGATTGTGCTGCGCGCGCGCGGCTTGGCTACGCGCGTGGTTTGAAATTTCGTAAGCGGGAAAACCGGCGGCGTCGCAAATATCCTGCGTGACTTCATAGAGCGCGGCGGCGGCTTCATCATCCGGCGGCGTGACTTGGCCGCGCGCGACGCGGCGGGCAAAGGCGGTCTGCGGTTCGATGGTAAGCTGATAGAGCGAAACGTGCTCGACCGGCAGCGCCAGCGCGCGGGTAAGCTCATCGCGCCAAGCTTCGGCGCTCTGCCCTTCACGCGCGTAGATAAGATCGAGCGAGACACGCGCACCGGTGACGGCGGCGATGTCAACCGCATGCAACGAAGCGGCCGCATCGTGCTTGCGGCCAAGCGCCTTGAGCGCCGCGTCGTCGAGCGCTTGCACGCCGATGGAGAAGCGATTGACGCCGGCGGCGGCTTGCTCCTCAAACAGCCGGGCGTCCTCCGGATTGGCTTCCAGCGTGATTTCGCAATCGGCGGCGAGCACGAAGGCTTGAGAGGCGGCGTCGATCAGGCGCGCGATTTCCGCGCCGCTCAGCAATGACGGCGTGCCTCCGCCGAAGAACAGGCTTTGCGCGCTGCGCTTGCCGAAGCGTGCGGCGTGCGCGGCGAGATCGGCTTCGATGGCGGCGATGAGCGACGCGTTATCGGCGCCGCGGGCGCGATAGACGTTGAAGTCACAATACGGGCAGATGGCGCTACAATAGGGCCAGTGCACGTAAATGCCGAAATCGCTCATCGGAGCGACGCAACCAACTTTTCGAAGGCGCGGGCGCGGTGGGTGAGCGGCAACTTTTGGTCGCCCGACATTTCACCGAAAGTCCTGACGTGCCCGTCCGGTACGAAAATGGGGTCGTAGCCGAAGCCCTTATCGCCGCGCGCCGGCCAGACAATATGGCCGCGCGCCTCGCCCTCAAAGCTTTCGATTGCGCCATCCGGTTGCGCTAGCGAGAGCGCACACACGAAGCGTGCGGATAAGTCCGAGGCGCCCGTCTCCTCAAGCTCGCGCCAAACGCGCGCCATCGCAGTCTTGAAGTTCCTATCTGGACCTGCCCAGCGCGCCGAGTAGACGCCGGGCGCGCGATCGAGGGCGAATACTTCCAGGCCTGAGTCATCTGCCAGCGCCGGCAGACCGGAAGCCTTCGCTGCGGCGCGCGCCTTCAGTTCGGCGTTGCCGACGAAGGTGGTCTCCGTTTCCTCCGGCTCAGGCAGATTGAGCGATGCCGCCGAGACTGCCTCGACCCCGAACGGCGCCAGCAACTCGCCGATCTCGCGCACCTTCCCGGCATTGTGGCTAGCGACGACGATGCGTCCGGACAGTTTGGGCATGAGCTTTCGCGTGACACTTGTTTGACGGCGCAGAGGAGCGTCTATATCGTTTTTCAATAAAGTCCGGCGAAGATGTTGCCGGTTTAGGCGGATATGGCCATGCGCGCGCTCGGCAAAGGTTCCATCGCTGAAATTATTCGGGTCGGGCTGCTGATTGCGTGGATCGCTCTCTGGGTGGCCGCTGCCGCCCTGATCGCCATGGCCGTCGCCTACGCCCTTCATGTCGGCGGCATCGTCGATTTCGGCAGAATGTTCGGACCGAACTCGCACATCCGCATCGATGACAGTGTCGTGGTCAGCCCCATCACCACGACGAGCTGGCCGGTGGTCGTGCCCGCCTTTCTCATCGGCGCGGTGGTCATCACAGGCGGCATGATGATCGTGTGGCGCTTGCGCAGATTGTTCGACAGCTTTTGCTCCGGCCAACCGTTCGCGAAAGAGAACGCCACGCATCTGCGCGCCATCTGGATGACTATGATCGGCATCGAAATCGCGCGCTACCTGTTGTTGGCGCTAACCGGGTTCCTGCTGCTCCACTTCGGCGGGCCCTTGGCGCAGAGCACCGAGATCAAGCTCAGCGTCAATCTGAGCACCTGGGCGTCGATCATCATCCTGGTCGTGTTGGCTGAAGTGTTCCGCGAAGGCGCGCGCATGAAGGCCGAACAGGAGCTGACGATCTGATGGCGATCCGCGTCACTCTCGACCGCCTCCTGCTCGAACGGCGCATGTCGCTGACGGATTTGAGCGAGCGCGTCGGCGTGACGTTGGCCAATCTGTCGATCTTGAAGACAGGCAAAGCCAAGGCGATCCGCTTTTCGACGCTGAACGCTTTGTGCCGCGTGCTGAATTGCCAGCCGGGGGAGCTGCTGAGCTTTGAGCCCAGCAGCGAGGATGAGGAAGTTGAGGAAGCCGCCGATCAGGCGGCGGAGTGATCAGCTGCCGCGTTTGCTCGCGATGTAACCATCAATCGCGTCGGCCAAGACGGTAAGCGGAATGCCGCCGGTTTGGACGATGGTGTCGTTGAAATCGCGCAGATCGAAGCGGCTGCCGAGTTCTTGCTGCGCATGTGCGCGCAGGCGCAGGATCTCGGTGTGGCCCACTTTGTAGCCGCAGGCCTGACCGGGCGTTGAGGTGTAGCGGTCGATTTCGCTTTGCGCGGCGCCGGCGGCGCGGCCGGTCTGATCGATGAGCGACTGGATCGCCCTCTCGCGCGACCATTGCTTGGCGTGCAGACCGGTGTCGACCACAAGCCGCGCGGCGCGGAAGCGTTGCGCTTGCAGATAGCCCAAGCGGCCCCACGCATCGCCGTCATAATAGCCGAGCTCGTCAACGAGCTGTTCGGCATAGAGCGCCCAGCCTTCCACGAACGCGTTGAAGCCCATCAGCGACATGATCAATGGAATTTCGTTGTGGTGCTCGGCGAGATAAGCGCCCTGCCAAGCGTGACCTGGAATGGTTTCATGCGCGGTGAGCGTCGGCAGCGTCCAGATCGGCCAGAGCGCGGTGTCTTTGAGGTTAATGTAATAGATCGCCGGGCGCGAGCCATCGAGCGACGCGAAGTTCATGTAACCTAAGCCAGCGCCGCTCTGAATGTTCACCGGCACGCGATGCACTTCGACGGGCGCACGCAATTGCATGTGCGAGAGGCGCGGCAGCAGCGGCCGCACTGCAGCGATGCGGCCTTCGAGATAAGAGATGATCTCGGCCCGGCCCGCGTTCGTGTTCGGCTTCAGGAAGCGACGGTCGCGCGTGGCCGCACTCATGCGTTCGCCAACCGTGCCGTGCGTCATGCCTTGGCGGCGCAGGATTTCGTCCATGCGCGCATCGATCGCGCGCCCCTGCTCCAAGCCCATATTGTGGATTTCGTCGGCGGTGAGATTGGTCGAGGTGCCGACGCGCAGCAGCCAAGAATAATACGCATCGCCCTGCGGCAGCTTCCAAACACCGGCGTCGTGGCTGGAGTGATCGGCGGCTTCGTTAAGCGCGGCGATTTGCCGTTCCGCCGCTGGATAGACGCGGCCGTTGACGATGCGCTCGGCGCGCGCGGCCCAGTCGCCATCAATGTGTTTATCGGCGGCGCGAGTCGCCAGCGAATGCACCATGCCAGTTTCGCCGGCGGGCGTGGCGCGGAAGGCGCGCGCCTGGGTGAGCGTGGTGTCGAGGATGAAATCGGGCGCAATGACGCCGTGCGCCATATCGTGGCGAACGCGCTCGGTTTCTTGATCGAGCTGACGCGCGAATGCATCGAGACGCGAGAGGTAAGCCTCGCAATCTTCGCGCGTGTCGATCTTGTGCTGTGAGTTCAGGAATTCCGGGATGCCAACCATCGCGCCCGTTTGTTGGCTGACGAAATACGGCGTCGAGTTCTAGCTCATCGCCGAGCCGAAGGTGTTGTCGCCGTAGCGGAAGTAGCCACCCTGGGCGCCGAGATGCAGCGCGTACTG
>JACQAC010000188.1 GCA_016195245.1 Pseudomonadota bacterium | reverse complement strand
GGCTACGAGAGCCTGATCACGCCCAGTGATCGCCAGATCATGCGCACCGTGCGCAAATGGAGCGCCGAAGGTCCGCTGCTGCGCCTATCGATCGGCCTCGAACATCCTGACGATCTGATCGCCGACCTTGAGCAGGGATTAGCGAAACTCGCCTAGTGGCGCGCCCATCAGGACGGGCGTCGCCCTGATGGCGGCTTTCACGATCGGTTTGGTCGCTCAATCCCTGTTGTTGGTGATGCTGCGCACGCAAAGGCTCGCCATCGCCGAAAGCCGACGTTTGGCGAAGTCGCTGCTACGGCGGCGATGGTGCTCATTCTCCAGCATATGGGCTGCTGCGACGTGCCGGAACAAATGACATGCGCCTGTTTTGCCGAGGTCGATCGCAGTAAGCGGTGATCCAGGAGAGTACGCGCTTGCGGGCCGGCACAACTCGATCTTTTGCGAAGCCGTTGTCGGGCGCGGCAACAAAAGAAAGCCGATCGGCAAAGTGTGAGGGGCGCATCCTGAACGAGCCCCATGCTAGGCCTGAGCAAATGCAGGACACACATACCAAGCCGCCCGAAGCCGCAGGCGATCCATGCACTGCCGCCTGCGCCGCGGGGATGCTGCTCGGCGCCAAGCGCGACGGAATCTTGCGCTTCATGGGCGTGCCCTATGCGGCGGCGCCGGTTGGGCCGAACCGCTTTGTCTTGCCGCAACCGGCGCCGGTTTGGCGCGACGTGCGGGACGCGACAAAACCAGGCGCTGTTGCGCCGCAAGTGATCGCCGATCCGGCCGAACTGGAAAAGCTTCTTCCCGGCGTCGATCTCATGCCGCTCATTGGAGACACCATGATTTTCGGCGACGACTATCTCGTCGCCAACATCTGGACGCCGGCGCTGATCGGCAGCGCGCCCGTCATGGTGTTCATCCATGGCGGCGCCTTCACCGGCGGCAGCGGCAGCGCACCCGTTTATGACGGCACGGCGTTCGCGCGATCAGGCGTCGTGTGCGTGACCATCAATTATCGCTTGGGCATTGAAGGGTTCTTGCCGATACCAGGGGCGCCGACCAACCTTGGTTTGCGTGACCAGATTTTCGCGCTGCAATGGGTGAAGGACAATATCGCCAACTTCGGCGGCGATCCGAACAATGTCACCGTATTCGGCGAGTCCGCTGGCGCCATGTCGCTCGCGAACCTTGTCGCCTCGCCGCTGGCCAAAGGACTGTTCAAACGCGCTATCATTGAGAGCGGTCACGCCAGCATGGTCCGCCCGATCGCGGTGGCGGCGCGACTAACCAAGAAACTTGCCAAGATGCTGCGTGTAGCGCCCGATGTTGATGGCTTCCGCAAGACAAGTGTGCAGGATTGCTTGGCGGTGCTCAAGAAGGTCTCGCAGCCGACGGCGAACATCAATCTCAAGAACTCCGACGGACGCGAGCCGTCGTTCGGATTGAGCCGGTTCTTGCCGGTGTTTGGCGACGATGTGCTGCCCGAGCATCCGCTCACAGCACTCGAAAAAGGCTCTGGCGGCGACATCGATGTGCTCATCGGAGTCAATCGCGATGAAATGAATCTCTATTTGGCGCACGCCGGTAAGAAAATCGGCAAATTCATCGCCAATCTGGCGATCAAGAAAGCGGAGCCGCGAGGCGGCGAAGTGCTCAGGGCTTACGGCATCAACGACAAGGGCAAGCATGCTGGCGCTGTGTTCACCGAAGCGCTGACTGACCTGGTGTTTTGCCTGCCGGCGCGGCGTTTCGCGCGGGCGCACCAAGGCCGCACGCATTTCTATGAGTTCAAGTGGAAGTCCGCCGCCTTAGGCGGCGAGATGGGCGCCTGTCACGGACTCGAATTGGCCTTCGTGTTCAACACGCTTTCCACGGTGAGCGGTGCAAAGGGCCTCGCGGGCCCCAATCCGCCGCAAAATATTGCGGATCGTATGAACAACCTCTGGGCCGATTTCGCCAGAACCGGCGAACTCCCCTGGCCCGCATACGACAAGGCCACGTGCCTGGTCTGCACGCCGGAAACCGGCGAGGTCGCGCCTGAACGCGACATGGCCGCCGAACCCATCGTCCCCTAACCCAGGCTCCATATGTATCTCGACAAGTTCAAATTGAACGACCGCGTAGCGGTCGTAACTGGCGGCGCGAGCGGCATCGGTTTCGCCACCGTCGCGGCGCTGGCGGAAGCGGGCGCTCGCGTCATCATCGCCGACCGCGATGCGAACGCGATCGAAAAGGCGCGAACAGTCCTCGCCAAACAGAAATATCACGTCGATGGCGTGGTCATGGATGTCACCGATTCCAAGCGGGTGGCGCAGGTGGCCGATGACATCGCTGCGCGCGAGGCGCGTATCGATATTCTGGTCAACAACGCCGGCATTGCCCGCAGCGAGACGCGCGCTGAAGATGTCGCCGACGAGCATTGGCTCAATGTGTTGGATGTGAACCTCAACGGTTCGTTCTGGTGCGCCCGCGCCTTTGGCAAGCACATGCTGGCGCGGCGATCGGGGGCAATTGTCAATGTCGGATCGATGTCGGGCTTCATCGTCAATCGCCCTCAGCCCCAGAGCTATTACAACGCCTCGAAGGCGGCGGTGCATCAGCTTACCCGCTCTTTGGCTGCCGAGTGGGCGCCGCGCGGCGTGCGCGTCAATGCGGTAGCGCCAACCTACATCCGCACACCCCTGAACGAGTTCGCCGACAAATCCGGGGACATGTACAAACGTTGGATCGACGCCACCCCACAAGCGCGCTTGGGCGAGCCCGAAGAAGTAGCCGCTATAATTCTATTTCTGGCCTCGGACGCCGCCAGCCTGATGACAGGGTCCATCGTTGTGGCCGACGGGGGCTATTCGTGCTGG
>JACQAC010000187.1 GCA_016195245.1 Pseudomonadota bacterium | reverse complement strand
CGCCAGGAATAGCGCACCGGCGACGTAAACCGCTGTTTCCGCAGGCTTTGCTCTGGCCAGCGCCAAACGCCGCGCCTCCGCCACGGACTCCGCCAGAACAATCTCCGCAGCGGGATTTGCCGCCGCCGCGCGCGCCGCGATCTGAACCGCTGGCGCACCTTTGTGAGCCGCTGCGACACAGATGATTGTCTCAAACGCGGGAGCGAGCGCTCGGACAAGCGCCGCTGCGTCCTTGTCCGCCGAAACGCCGCACACCAAGGTCGGCTTCCGCGCATCGCGCATCGCGTTGAACCCCTCTAGCGCGGCCCGCACCGCATCCGGCGTGTGCCCCACGTCGATGACGATAAGCGGCTCATCCTCGATGATCTCCAGGCGCCCCGGCCAATGCGTGTTCGCTAAACCAGCCGCAATTGTCTCCGCATCAAGCGCAAGATACGGACCGCCGGCGTCCTCGCCGGCCAACACCGCTGCATGCCGGCGAGTCGCCGGCGGTCCAAGTTGCTGCTCAACAATGTCGCTCGCGAGGCAAAGTGCGAGCGCGGCGTTGGAGCGCTGATGTAGTCCTGGCAACGGAGCGTCGACAAGAGGCGCCACGAAGGCGAGCGCAACGCTTCGTTCGGCGCAACATGCGACTATCGTGTCTCGCACCAGGATCGACTTCGGCGCGTAGAGCCGCGCGCCCTTAGGCACCGCTCCGATCTTGTCGCGCGCAATCTCCTCAAGCGTGTCGCCCAGTAACTTTGTGTGCTCCAAATCGAGCGACGTAAGCGCCAACCGCTGCGCCGCGATCAAGCTCACCGGATCAAGCCGCCCGCCAATGCCCGCTTCCCACACCGTGTGCGCGCACTGCCGCGCCGCAAACCAATCCGCGGCGATCAAAAAAAGAAACTCAAAACCGCCGACCTTCGAGCCAAGGCCCTCCGCATCGATAGCGGCGCCGACGCGATCCCAATGGCGCTCCAACTCATCATCGCTGATGTCTTCGCCGTCAATGTTGAAGCGCTCGTTCAGGTCGAACAGATGCGGCGACGTGAAGAGCCCGACCGATCCGCGGGTTTGATGCAACAACGCCGCCGTCATCGCCGCCGTCGAACCCTTGCCGTTGGAACCGACAATCACAGCGCCGCTCTTTCCGAACGCCCCGAGATCAATCCCCAGCCGCTTGGCCACCGCCGCGACGCGCTCCAGTCCCGGCCCATCACCAAACTTCGGATACGGAACCCGCCACGGCCTCATCGCAGCGCCGCTTCAAAATTGGCGCGCCAAATCACATCGATCAGGTCCCAACGGTTGTGGTCCTCAAGCGTTGCGATCATCGGATTGGAATTCACTTCGATGATCACCTGTTGACTCAGATCGCGCGCTTCCGAGACGTCGAAAATATCGATCCCCGCCAGTTTCAAACCCAGCGCATCCGCAGCTTTGATCGCCACCTGCGCCAGGCGGTCCGGCGCGCCATCGACAAGGTCGGCCGAGCTTCCACCGGCCGATCGGTTTGCGGGCCCGTCCAAACTGATCCGGACGCCCCGCGGTGACACAGCGTCACGTGTCACGACCACGCCAGCTTCGTTTCGCGCCGTCCGCCTGCCAAGAATTTCAGCTTTGGCGATCAGTTCGCTCAACGTGCTCCGGCCGTCACCAACAACGCTCGGCTGATGTTTGCGGTACGAGAACAACGCTCGGCCGTTGAGCACGAAGACTCGATGCTCTTCACCGCTCACATAAGGCTGCACGAGGATCGCGAAGTGCTCTCGAGAAACGCGCTGCACGTAGTCCTCGAACGCCGCCGCATCGTCGATGACTTCCGCATGCAAGCCGTTCGAGGCAGAAATTGGTTTGCAGAAAACCGGATATTCCACGGTCGCCGCAAACGCACGCGCGTCTTCCGGCTCGCGACCCGGAGAACGCATTTCTGACCAGCGCCTTGTTACAAAGAACAACCGCCCCGGAATTGCCGGCAGGTTCGCAGCGCGTAGCGCCTCCGCACAGAACGACTTGTCGCGCGCCAGCGAAGCTGCGTTTGCGTCGTTCAACGCATAAGGCGAACCCTGCCCCGCCGCGAAGAGGGCATGACGCTTCCCGTCGCGCACTTCAAACAAGTACCCGTCCGCCCCGTCGAGGGAGCGAAACACGTACCCGCACCCGGCAGCCGCGTGCGCGGCATAGCGTGCGTGGGCGCTCTTCAAGCTCCTCGGATCGGGTTCTGACGCCATCTTTCCAAGCACTTAGCACGCCTTGCTTCGGACAGGGTGCGGCGCTAGCTTCCGCGCCCCGGAATGCCGCCTTAGCTCAGTTGGTTAGAGCGCTGGATTGTGGATCCAGAGGTCCCTGGTTCGAACCCTGGAGGCGGTACCATTGCTTAGGCCGGGCCCCAACCCTGCCCATTGATATAGTCACGGATCCGCTGAACGCGGTTATCCGGGTTCGGGTGCGTCGACAGGAATTCCGGCGGCCGCGCCCCGCCGTCCGTCTCCATGCGCTGCCAGAAGGGGATCGCCTGGCGCACATCGTAGCCAGCGTCGTGCATGTAGCGGATGCCGATGATATCGGCTTCCGCCTCTTGTTCGCGCGAGAACGGCAGGGTGACGCCCACCTGCGCGCCCATTCCCAGCGCAGCACGCGCAATATCGCTGTGAATTGCCGCACCGGCGACCCCGAGCGCAGTTTGTGTCACCATCTGGCGGCTGTAACGCTCCGCAGCATGGCGGCCAGTGACGTGCCCGGTTTCGTGCCCGAGCACGCAACCGATCCAATCGTCGACGGCGCAAATCTCGTAGAGCCCGCGATAGAAGCCAACTTTATTGGCCGGCAGCACAAACGCGTTCTTATCCTTGGTATCGAACAGCCGGAATTCCCACGGTTGATTGCCAAGGCCAGCCGCATTGACGATCCGCGCACCCACGCGCTCCAGTCGGGCTTGCGCGGTGCGGTTGTTCCAGGTCGGGGTTTGGCGCACTTGCTGATCCCACGCCTGAAGCGCCGCTTGAGAAAGTTGTGCATCGTCGATCAGGATCATCTGCTGACGACCGGTCACCGGATTGCTGGTCGTGGCACAACCCGAAGCGGCGAGCGCCGACCCTGCCGCAAGCCCCGCAAGGACGCTACGGCGACTTAGCTGACTGCGCTCAAACATGCCCTTCCTCCTCACGCCAACAGTGGGACTTTTTCGGTCGTCCCTTAAGCGACGCAAGCTCGAACTGACCCTTCCATGCGCTTGCCGGACAGCGTGGACAGGGCGGAGGCGCGCCGCTATAGACGCTGCCTCCCGGCCCCAGGCCGGGGTGAGCGCCTGGGTAGCTCAGTTGGTAGAGCAGCGGATTGAAAATCCGCGTGTCGCTGGTTCGATTCCGGCCCCAGGCACCATGTTTTTCAAGCATATTCTTCGAACACCGATCAGTCCTTAGCCACACAATATGCGCGGGGGATCATATGCGGGGAACATGGTGGTCCCAAATCGGAAGAAGCCGCGATCACGACGCGGCTTCCGGCGGGTTAGGGCATCCGCCCAAATTGGGCGGCGCGGGTCGCTGTGGTTAACGCGCTGTTTAGCGCGCAGGCGGTTTGTTCGACCCATGATAAGCGCCGCGATTCGCACAACTCAACGTCGGCTCTTGGCAGCTTTTGCATACGCCAAGTCCTGGGCGCGGGGACACAGGCGAACACTCATTGAGGTGAGCATCCTGTCTGCGTCGTTCATAGCGATCGACGCAGTTCTGATCCGCTACCAAGCATTTGAAGCCTTTTACGAATTCACGCGCCAGTATGAGGACGTTCAACTTGACCACATCGGGATGAGCATCATCCCACTATGTTTAGTGCTTGTGGCGGTGGCGCTACTGCGCGTTCGAGATACCAGCCGTGCGCGCAGAAAATTGCATGAGGCGCTGACGCAGCTTGAGGATCTATACCAACGCCAAGATGCATTACGTCGCGAAGCCGATGAAGCCAACCTGGCGAAGTCAACCTTCCTGGCCAACATGAGTCACGAGCTGCGCACGCCGCTCAACTCCATCATCGGCTACACCGAGATGGTAGTGGAAGACATCGTAGCGGATCCACAACAAGCGAGAGCTGTGGCCGACCTAGGCCGTGTCATAGACTCAGCCAAGCACTTGCTCTCGCTCATCAACGACGTCCTGGACCTCGCCAAAATCGAAGCGGGCCGCGCGCAGCTGGAAATTTCCGAATTCGAACTGGCCGACTTGATGTGCGAAGTCGATGCAATCAGCCAGCCCTTGGCCGAGAAGACCGAGAGCCAGCTTTCCAGCTTCCTGGACCCCGATGTCCGGACCGTTCGGTCCGACCCGCTCCGGCTGAAGCAATGCTTGCTCAATCTAATCTCTAACGCCTGCAAGTTCACGAACCGGGGCACGGTCACGGTCCGCGTCGCGCGCATTCACACTGAGGCAGGAGAGCGCCTTCAGTTCGCGGTCAAGGACAGTGGCATTGGCATGACGGCCGCACAAATGGAAAGCCTGTTTCAACCGTTCCAACAAGCCGATTCCTCCATCTCGAAACGGTTCGGCGGAACCGGACTTGGCCTTTCCATCACACGCGAAATAGCACGGCAAATGGGCGGCGACGTTTGGTTCGAAAGCACGCCTGGCATTGGAACAACAGCGTTCTTGACTATCGATGCGAGTGGCGCAATCGCGCAAGCGAACGCCGCGGATGTGGACGCCTTGATCGGCGATGAGCGAGCGCCGCTCGTCCTTGTCATCGAAGACATGGGCGATGCGCGCGATTTGGCCGGGCGCGCGCTTGCCTCCGTCGGATTTTCCGTTCAGGGCGTGGCGACCGCGCGCGCAGGTTTGGACGCAGCGCGCAAGCAGCACCCGGCCTTGATTGTCATCGATGTGTTCTTACCCGACGCATCGGGGTGGAGCGTTCTAGACCAGTTGAAGCATGACCCGATCACCCGGGATATTCCCGTTGTCGTGCTGTCAATCTCTGATGACAAGGCCAGGTCCGTCGCACTTGGCGCGGCCGAACACTTGGTCAAACCCGTCAGGCATGACGTTCTGGCCGCTGCTGCCCTTCGGCTGTCTCGCGCCTCCGTCGTGCAAGCGACTCAACACGCCTTGAGAGTCGACGCCGCGTAACCGATCTCGGCGCACAGTTCTGAAAATTCACGCATGCCGAATGATACATTAGGGCCAACATAACCCCTATTGCTGATCTTGCGTGCGTGCGGTTTTGGCCGCCAACGAGACATTCGCGCCCGCACACACCGAGCGGCTGAATCTCGCCGAAGACCGCCTTCCGTAATACCTTCCCATTTCTCTCGAAGGGCCCAGCTTGAAACCGGCGGTGTTCCGGCCAAATCTGGCTCGCACTAGGAAGATCGAGCTTCGGCGACCATGCGCGGACGTCAACTGCAGACGGAGGCACGTCCGTGACACCATCGCCTCGCGCCAACGACCTGCACGCGCTCGGCCTCACCTCCCTGCAGAGAGGCGATCCCGAAGGGGCAATCTCGCTAATTGGCAAAGCGGTCGCGATGCGGCCGCAAGATGCGCAAGCGCAAAACAATCTCGGCATTGCATTTCGAGCTCTAGGGTCTCTCGCGGAGGGGGAAGCGTCGTTCAGACAGGCATTGGCGCACAGTCGGGGCTACGTTCCCCAATCATGTGCTCGTCAGTGGGAAGATCTCGCCCGGGGCCAAGCTGTGCTTTGCAATGCTGCTTCGCTATGCGTGGCAAAACGGCTTTTGTTTTCCTGGGCAGACGCGTCTTGCGCTTGACATGGGCGTGAGCGATTGAAGCGCACGGACATTCCTCGCCGCGCTGCAACAAGCGCGCGTCTTTGAAGCTACATATAGCCCTCAACCAGAGCGCATCATCGAATATTGAGCGGCGCAGGATTCCTCGTCGTCGAAGGCACGTCTGATACGGCCACATGGAACGACGCACCCAAACGCCGCCACCGCAGCGACAATCGAGACGCCGGGAAGGGGCTATTTTAAACGGAAGGGGCAGTCGGCAGCGGCTGCCTCTTCTCGCTTTTGGCCAATAGCGACGTGATGCAATTTTCCCACTTCTCAATCGCTTCCCGCATCTCCGGCAAATAACTATAGCGGTCGTAGACGTCATCCATCTCCGAACGCGACGCGACATGGTTCACAAGCGGCGAGATCTGGACGCTCGGCGCTTTAGCTCACGTAGCGCGGATAGGTAGTCTTAGCGGCGCGGGAAACCTCGATATCGATCTCGCGCGTGACGATCGGCTCGGAGGCCGAGGTAACGGCCATGACAACGCCCTCAGGATCAATGATCCAACCCGCGCCGCCGAACGTCAGCCCCGCGTGACTCGCGCCAGCATGGTTTGACGACAAGCAGAACGCGCCGGAAAGCATGGCCGCGGCGCGGCCAGCGATGAACCAACGCTCCACCGTGGACATCGGAGTGCAGCGTGGCGCCGCGATGATATCTGCGCCCATGAGGCCATACTTGCGGGACTCTTCCAGCATCCACAGCTCGGTGCAAATCTGAAAACCTACGCGCGCGTCCCTCGTAACAGCGATGTCGAATGCGCCGTCACCGCGTTCGTACCAAGTGGCCTCCCAAAAACCTTCTTCCTCCGGAAGGAAGCGCTTCTGATGCGCAGAGATCGCCAACCCGCCATCCCAGATAATGGCCTCGTTCAAGCGCTTGCCGTTCCGCTCCGCCGGCTCGGCGGTCAGCACCATCGCGGGCGCCAGCTCAAGCAAGCGCGGCCTCCAGGCCGCGTGTGCGGCAATCGCGGCGTCCCAAACCTTCTGGTCGAACACACGTTCAGTCGCAAACCAGTGCGAAAATGGCATCTCGGGCAGCAGCACCAGATCGCTTTTCTCGCGCTTCACGTGGGCGCAGAGCGCTTGCCAATCCGCATCAAACAAAGCTCGTTGATCGTTCAGCTGGCAAACCGTAACCCGCATCTCAGCGCGACGCCGTCTGTACCGCGCGCACGTGGGGTTGGAGCTCTCGCAACGCGCTACCGCCGATATCCGAGGTATAGCGCAACTGATTGAGAGGCCCGCGAATGGAAAACGGGATGACCAACCCGCCTCGCGGCGACCGGGGCGCTATCCGCAAGTCCAAGCGTCGATTCATGAGATCGAGCACGCCTATCCCTGGTGTACGCAGATCTGGCGTATTGAAAGACAGATCGTCGCTCCCCAAAGAACCATTGGCGATGGCCAAGTTCGCGGAGAAACCCTGAAACTGGGTCCGCGCTTCGGGCGCGATGAGTTCGCCACGCAGAGCATTGCGTATCGTGCGTGACACACCCCCCAGATCGACGCCATGCAAAGTTCCCGACACGAGTTCAAGGTGCGTGCGGCCTTTGGCGTTGCGCACGATCTCGCGCTGATTTCCTCCATGTGAACTTAGATTGATTGCGAGTTCCGCACGTCCTTCGATCCCAGAATAGTTGATCGCGTCGGTGAGGAAGGGTTGCGCATTGAGGTTGTCAAAGGTCATGGCTTGAACGAAGCGCGCATCGGGCGCGCGAGCGTCGATCTCAAACCGGCCGCGACCCGAGCCGCCGTAGAGCGTCATCGATTGCATGGTAGCGGCCAGATAGCCATCATTGAGAACAAGCGTAGCGCGCGCGCTATCGAGGCGAGCGTGCGAAATCAGAACCGCATGCGTGACGAGTTCGAGATCCGCATTGAATGCGTGCAGTCCGGAGAAATCGATGGGCGTTGCGCCAGGCGGTGTTGCGATGTCGATGACGCGGTCGGGCGGCTGCACGACCACAATCTGCGATGTTGGCGCCTGCGGCGCTTGCTCGGGCGCACTTGTTGCTGGCGCCGCGGGCGCGGGCGGGCTTGGAGCGGCCTGTTGTGATGGCGTATGCCCCGAAATGTAAGGGTTGAGGTCGAAATCAAACAGCTCAAGGCGCCCGCTAAGATACGGCTTGCCGCGTAGTGAAGAGAGCGAAAAGTCACCGCGTCCACTCAGTTGATCGAGCACGAAACCAGCGTCGTCGAACGCGAACTGGCCGCCGCCGATGGCCACATGACCGGTTACGTCGAAATGCTCAAACCCAGCTCCGCCTTGCAGTGGCGCGCCCAGCCAAGCCAACAATTGGCGCAAACTTGCTCCGTAGGCATGCACGGTTCCGCTCGTCGCGCTCGATGCGGCAGGCGTTTGTCCTTCGAATGCCGCGGTCACCAGATCGCTGCGCAGATTGACCTGCACAGGCGTCGCCTGCGCGCGGATGATTGCATTCGGGCTATTGACGTTGATATCCAACTGCACCGGCCTGTCGTTGTAGCGCACCGAGCCCACGACATTCATCGGCTGATTGAGCGCAGTTATTGCCGTGTGCAGATCGACATCGCCAACGCTCCAGCCGGTGCCGTGACGTGCATCAAAATAAGTGACTTCACCTCCAGCAATATCGATTGAGCGCAGCGTCGTCCGCGAGGCGTCTATCACAGGCGGCGATTGCGGCGCGCCTGGCGCCACCGGAGCTGTGAGTCCACGTGCGCGCGGCGCCAACGCCCAATTTGGTCGTCCATTGGCGTCGACCTCAAGCGCAACCCGGGGATGTTGCATCACGAGCTCGCGCACGACCACTTGGCGATTAAGAAGAGGTGTGAGCTCCACGCCGATGTGAATGTCGTCAGCCGTGATAAATGCCGGCGCGCGGCCGCCCGGGACATTAGCCAGCACATCGTTGCCCGCATGGAAACCCAACACAGGCCAATAGCTCACGCCAACGTCGCCGTTGATCGTCAGATCGCGCCCAGTGGCGTTCTCGAACGCGTGTTCAATCTCGCCTTTGATATCCAGCCGGTAGACTAGATAGGCCAACCCACCCGCCGCCAAGAGCACAACCGCGACGATCGTACCCAGGATGACGAGCACCCAATGCCACCAGGCGCGCATATTGTGTCCCCACGTTTGACGCCACCCTAGCCGCTGGCGTCCGCGCCCGGAATAGCTATCTATGCGCTCATGGCCAAACCCGTCCCCGTCACCGTGCTCACAGGCTTCCTAGGCGCCGGAAAAACCACGCTGCTGAACCGCATTCTAAGCGAGCCACACGGCAAAAAGTACGCGGTCATCGTCAATGAGTTTGGCGAGATCGGCATTGACAACGATCTGATCGTCGATGCTGACGAAGAAGTGTTCGAGATGAACAACGGCTGCGTGTGCTGCACCGTGCGCGGCGAT
>JACQAC010000207.1 GCA_016195245.1 Pseudomonadota bacterium | reverse complement strand
TGCGTGTGCTGCACCGTGCGCGGCGATCTCATCCGCATCATTGAAGGCTTGATGAAGCGCCAATCCGCAAAGGGCGGCTTTGACGCGATCCTAGTGGAAACCACCGGCCTCGCGAAGCCCGCGCCGGTGGCGCAAACCTTTTTCGTCGACGCCGACGTGCGCGCCAAGACCAAACTCGATGCGATTGTCACAGTCGTCGATGCGAAACACGTCGCTCAGCAACTGGAAACGTCAGAAGAAGCGGCCGAGCAGATCGCCTTTGCGGATGTAATTCTGTTGAACAAGACGGACCTTGTGCCGGCCGCCGAGCTCGCCGCTATCGAACACAGCATCCGTGCGGTCAATCCGTCGGCGCGGCTCCATCGCATGCAGCGCGGCGACATTCCGCTCGACGACATCTTGAACATTGGCGCCTTCGACCTCGACCGCGTTACTGAAATCGATCCACATTTCCTGCCCGATCACAATTGTGACGACAGCTGCGCCCATCACGATCATGATCATGATGGGCACGATCATCATCATGAGCATGATCATTACCACGGGCACGATCATGTCGCCGCGTCCGGCATCGCATCCGTCTCGCTTTCAACCGAAAGACTGATCCAGCCAAACAAGCTGCTCCCCTGGCTCAATGCGCTGACGCAGGCGCGTGGGCCCGATATTCTCCGACTCAAAGGCATCTTCGCGTTTCCCGACGAACCCAAGCGCTTTGTCGTGCAGGGCGTGCATATGATCGTCGAAGGCGACACGCAGCGCGATTGGCAGCCGGAGGAGAAACGCGTGTCGCGTCTCGTCTTCATCGGCCGCAATCTCGATCGCAAAGAACTGGAAGACGCCTTTCTAGCGTGTGCGGCGTGACCGCGCGCGTCTACGACAACGGCAGACGTCTCGCGCTTGGCGCCCCGGCAACAAGCGCCTGCTGGATCGGCGGACGCGCCCTCTTTGCCTTGGGCGACGGCATGGTGTTGATCGCCCAAGGCGATGCCGAAATTAAACGCATCGCTGCCCACGATGGCGCCATTCTTTGCGCGGCGCTTCACCCCGACGGCGCTCGCCTCCTCACCGGCGGTGATGACGGCAAACTCAACGCCGTCTCCGCCGATGGCGCAATCGAACCCCTCTTCGAAAACCGAAAATGGATCGATCACCTCGTCGCCGCGCCGACCACTGGCCTGATCGTCGCCGGCGTCGGCAAGGAGGCGATCGTCTTCCGAGAGGGGAGAGAAGCGCATCGTTTCACCTATCCCACTAGCATCGGCGGCCTCGCCTTCGACGCAAAAGGCCGCCGCCTCGCTGCCACGCACTACAACGGCGCGACGTTGCGCTACGCGCTAATGTCCGATGACAAAGGCGTTGCACTCAATTGGGCTGGTTCGCATCTCGCATGCACGCTGTCGCCGGACGCGGATTACCTGGTCACAGCCATGCAAGAAAATTCGCTGCATGGCTGGCGCCTGCCCGACAAAACCGATCTCCGCATGGACGGCTACCCCGCGAAAACGCGCAGCTTCTCGTGGGACAAGCGCGGTCGTTGGCTCGCCACCTCCGGCGCCGACAGCGCCATTGTCTGGCCGTTCGTCGGCAAACTCGGCCCGCAAGGCAAGGCGCCGTTGCAACTCATTCCGCGCAATGGTCTCGTCACCGCGGTAGCGTTTCATCCGACAGAAGAACGCCTCGCCATCGGCTATTCCGATGGCGCCGTGTGGCTTGCGTCCTTCGCCACTCAGGGCGTCGACGAACTCGACGAGCCTGGCGAAGGCCCAGTCAGCGCTCTTGCCTGGAGCATCGACGGCGCACAGCTTGCGATTGGCGACGAAGCTGGTCGAGGCGCGATCGTCACGCTCTGATCAAATCAGACGTGTCTCCCAGGCGAGCCAAACGCCGATCAAGGCGACGCCCACAGCCAACGTGCGCCGTACGACGCCGACATAGACTTCCGCGATGAGTTCAGCCGCACGCGACGCGCCAATCACGATACTCCCATGCACCATGATGCTCACGAGCAGGTGTACGCAACCCAAGATCAGCGCCTGCGTCCAAAACGCGCCATGGTCCGCGGCAATAAATCCGGGCAGCAACGTGACGTAGAACACGGCAGCCTTGGGGTTGAGAATGTTGGCCATGAAACCGCGCCAAAATGGTTTGTGATCGGCGCTTGCGCCCGTATGACCCGGCGAAGCTTCCTCAGCGCCGCGCCAAGCTTCCCAAGCGAGAAAGAAGAGATAGATCACGCCGGCCCAGCGCAGGACGCCATACATGAGCGGCGCCGCCGCGATGACCTCCGCGACGCCAAAGACCGAAAGAAGCATGTAAACCGCGAGGCCCACGGTCACGCCGGCGATAGCCTTGAAGCCCGCCGTCCTCCCGTCCGATGCGGAGAGCGCCGCCAAGTACGCCATATTCGGGCCCGGCGTCAGTTCAATCAGGAGCACCGCCGCAAGAAACGGCAAGATGACGCCAGGATCGACTGGAAATGTCATGCGCCGCGGCGCGATTGCGCGCTGATCGCCTCGGCCATCACACGCATGACGCTCGCGATATCGTCGACGATCCGCCGAGCACGCGCCGGGTCATCAAGCGGCTTAAACAAGTCGCCCGGCTCAAAGCGATTGCCGCCTTCGATCGCAACCAGCAAATCACCGCCCTGAAACGCGCAGCGAAGCTTCTCACCCTTCATCCGCGCTTCGAGATCAAGCAATCGCTGCATCAACGCCGGATGCAGCAAATAACGCGCCTCAACCTGATCGCTGCCCCAAACCTCAAAGGCCTTTTCAAACGCCGGATCTTCGAGTCCGACCTTCTTCAATTCTGCTTGACCGCCAAATACATTGAACATCCCCATGTCTCGCCGCACCACGGTCACCCCGAGAAAATCGCGGGGAAAGTGCATGCGGATCATCTGGCCGCGAAATACGGTCGAATAATAGGTGCGACCCTTGCTGTCGGTGTGCCGCTGTTCGAGATGGCCTTCATAGAGATCGTAAGAACTGCCGTCGTAGGCCCCCGCGAACCAATCCTCGAAGTGCGAGCGCGCATAGCTGGGCGTGAGCTTCCATTCTTCGAATCGATCGAAAGCAGGCGGCGCGAAGTCGCCCATCTTGTAGGTCGCGCCCATCGCTTGCGCGATGCCGTCGCAATAGCTCTGCTTCACACGCTTACCGACCGCCATCAGCGGTCCGGCTGCCCAGGCATAGGCGAGTAGGCAAGCGAACAACAGCGCGATCGCGCCAGCCATCAGCGAGCTGTTGGCAAGTTTCCAGACGATCAAGGCGATGATCAGCGCGATAGCGCCGCCTATTACGCCACGCGACTTCAGAGTTTGGACGGCCGCTAGCCGATCGTTTTCGTTCGCCTGAAACACCGGCTCGATGCGGCTCTTGTAGAGCGCCTGATAGCCGGCCTCATCGAGATTGCAGATATCGACTGCCGATGGCGGCGGACACGCCGGTGCGTCGCTCATCACCGACCTCCCAGCGCGAAATCCATTGCCGCCTCAGCATGCGCTTCGGCTGTATCGACGGCAGGCAAGTCAAATGCCTCTGGCGGCGCCAGCATGCCGAATTCGGTGCAACCCAGAATGACGCCATCCGCGCCCTGCGGCTTCAGCCGATCCACGATCTCGACAAGCTTGGCGCGCGATTCGGTGAGAAATTGACCCTGCACCAATTCATCGAAGATGATCCGGTGCAGTTCAACGCGATCTACTTCATCGGGCACAATCGGATCGATACCGTGGCGCATCAGCCGCTCGCGATAGAATGGCCGCTCCATCGTAAAGCGTGTGCCGAGCAGTACGGGCCGACACGAGCCACGCAGTTTCAGCGCGGTCGCCGTCACATCGGCAATGTGGATCAACGGAATCTTGATCGACGCGGCGACATCATCGGCCATCAAGTGCATGGCGTTGGCGCAGATCACTAAACTTTCAGCGCCGGCGTTCTCCAACCGCGTGGCGGCATCC
>JACQAC010000173.1 GCA_016195245.1 Pseudomonadota bacterium | reverse complement strand
TCTTGTGGGTTGCGCAAGATTTGCGACTCCCCGTCATAGACGAAGCCAACCGACTCCACTTCGCGCCGCACCACCGCCTGGTCGATGCGATGCAACGGGTGAACCTGATCCTCGACCGCGCCGGCGACTGCTGAGTGATCGATGATGACGTAGAGCCCACCAGGGCGCAGCGCCGCAAACGCAGCGCGATCGAGCGCGAGAGTATCGCCCATCTGGTACTGGTTGATCTTGAAGTCGTGATAGTTGCGCGCCGTAAAGACGAGATCGACCGGCGACGGCACGGTGAAATGATCGTATGGCTGGATGACATTGGTGACGTTCGCCGTGCCCTCGAGAACGACATGTTCGTATTGATCGTGTGCGGTGCGGCTGACGGCGTAAACGCGTCCCTGCGCGCCGACGGCGTTGGAGAACAGCCGCGTGAAATAGGCCTCACCCGGCAGCAACTCAGCGATCTTTTGGCCCGGCGCGACGCCCGAGAGCGCAAGCGTTTCCGCTGGATGTCGCGCAGCGTCCTGGGTGCGATCGGCCGCTGGCCGATGCGTGTCAGCGATGGCCGCGACGATGTACGGCGCAGTGGCCGCAAAATCAGAGCTGATGTCTCGCGCAGCCGCGGCGGTTGAAGTGGCGGTGGTCGTAGCGCTACTGGTGCTCGGCGGCGAAGCCGGCTGACACGCGGCTGCAAGCGCCGCCGCGGCTGCGGCCAACAAGAACTTTCTCATGGAACGTCCCTCCTCGCTTCTCTTTAGAGGAAGGCGCGAATTCGTCTTTGGGGATTGCGACGAAACGCATTCGATTTTTTACAAGGAACCGCGAAGCCGGCTCACATGCCGCGCCCGCGCTTACTACTGGGCGCCGGCGGCATCAGCTCCAGCTGTTCCGGCGGCGCCAGCGGGCGCGGCGCGATCTCAATTTGCGGCGCGGCGGGAATGTCGATGCCGGCGTCGCCCGCGCCCAGTTCCTTGAACTTGCGCGCCTGCGGCAGCACGCGGCTTTCCACGGAGCCCACAAGTTCGTTGTAGCTCTTGGTCGATTTTTCGATTGCATCGCCAACCTTGCAGATCTTGTCGGCCATGATCGCCATGCGGCGATAGAGTTCGCGCCCCAGCTCGGCAATTTCTTGGGCGTTCTTGGCGCTCTGCTCTTGGCGCCAGCCGTAGGCGACGGATTTCGCCAGCGCCACCATCGTTGACGGCGTGGTGATGATGACCTTGGCCGCGAACGCGTCGTCGAAGAGGCTCTGGTCGCGCTCGGCGGCTGCGGCGAGGAAGTTTTCGCCAGGGACGAACAGCACCACGAAATCCGCCGTCGCTGGCACGTGCTTCCAATAGTCCTTGGAAGCCAGATTCTTCACATGGCCACGCAATTCCTGCGCGTGCTTCTTCAGGCACGTCTCGCGAGCGCTGTCATCCGTGGCCTCCATGGCGTCGAGATAACCGGAGAGCGCGACCTTCGAGTCGACGACAATACAGCGCCCGCCGGGCAGGTTGATCACCACGTCTGGACGCAAGCGCGCCCCCTCGCCGTCAGTCGTTGAGACCTGCTCGGTGAAATCCACGTTAGGTGCGAGGCCCGAGAGCTCAAGCACGTTGCGCAGCGTCTGCTCACCCCAACGTCCGCGCACCTTTGGCGATGCGCGAAGGGTGTTGAGCAATTGGCTGGTGGTCTTGTTGGTGGAGCCGACTGCTTCCACGACCTGCCGCACCTGTTCGTTGATCGCCGACTTGTCTTGCAGACGCGCCTTGTCGAGCGCTTCCACCGATGTCGCCAGTTTCGCCAACTGCTCCTGGGCCGGGGCCAGAACCTCTTTCACACCACCCTGCGCGGCCTGTTGGTGCTTCTCGAACGTCTCGTTGGCGAGCGCCATGAAACTAGCTTGCGTTGCCTGCAGCGCCCTCGCCGCGATATCGGCGAAGCGCGCCTCTTCCGTCTCCGAACGCTCGGCACGCTGCGCTTGCGCAGCGGCGAGATCGGCAGCCAGGCGAACATTTTCCTGCCGCAGCGCCGCCAGTTCCGTCACCGCGCGATCACGCTCGGCGCGGATCGGGTCGAGGCCGGCGGAGCGGTATGCAAACCAGGCGGCGGCCCCGATTGCGGCCAGCGCCAGCAGAAGCAAGAGCGATTCGGTCATTCCGGCAGGGTAGCAAACTGATGCCCCGCGCCCCAGGGACACGCGCATCGTTGATCAAGCGCAATGGCGCACATCCCGCGATCCGCGTATGTATTCCCCATGAACCCGGTCAATTATCTCATTTATGTCGGCTTGGCGGTCGTTTTCGCGATCCTGTGCTTCGGGATTTACACGCTATTCCGGGGTGGCGATTTCGGCCGGTCGTGGTCGAACAAGGCGATGCGCGCGCGGGTGGTTGCGCAGTTCATCGTCATCTTAATTCTTGTGGCCGCAATGTGGTGGACCAAGAGCCACCATGGTTAGGTTGGACAAGATCGTCACCAAGGCTGGAGATGGCGGAAAGACGCGGCTGGCCACGGGCGAGCAAGTCTCGAAGGCGCATGCGCGCGTCGCCGCTTACGGCGCCGTTGACGAAGCCAACTCGGCCATCGGCGTGGCGCGTTTGCACACCACGGCCGACCCAGTTCTCGATCCACTGCTCGATCGCGTTCAAAACGATCTCTTCGACCTCGGCGCCGATCTGGCGACGCCGCACGCGCCCGATCTCAAGTTCGAACCCCTGCGTATTCAATCCAACCAGGTCGCGCGGCTTGAACGAGAAATCGAAATGCTGCTGGAGGATCTGCCTGAGATCACCTCCTTCGTTCTGCCGGGCGGCACGCCGACGGCCGCACACTTGCATGTGGCGCGCGCGATGATGCGACGCGCGGAGCGCGCCATCGTCGAACTCGCGGAAGTGGAAGAGATATCCGCAGAAGCAATAAAATACGCGAACCGGCTGTCTGACTTGCTGTTTGTCGCGGCGCGCTGGGCCAACGACCGAGGTCGCGGCGATCTGCTTTGGAAGCCTGGCGCGAACCGCTGATGCGTGGCGTCATCCATCACATCGACCTCACGGTGAAGGACGCCAAGGCGTCGCTTCGCTTCTATGAAAGCGTGCTCGGCTTCATGGGCTATAGGCTGCAGGACGAGACGGAGGCCGGTTTCGATTTCGGCCTCGAAACGCCTGGCGCGCCGTACACGTCCATCGGCATTCTCGACGCCCGCGGGCCGAACGCGGCGCGCAAGCATGATCGCTACAGTATCGGACTACATCATTTGGCATGGACCGCCGAAAGCCGCGCCGATGTTGACGCATTCTATCGGCACCTCCTGAAGATCGGCGCACAGGTGCTTTACCCACCCGCCGAGTATCCCGAATACGGGCCGACTTATTACGCGGTATTCTTCAGCGATCCGGACGGGCTCAAGCTGGAGTACGTCCACAAGCCGTGATTATTTGCGCGCTTCCCAGAGGCCGAACGTGGCGCCGGTCGGATCGGTGATAATCGAGAACACGCCCATGTTCGGCACGGGAACATTCTCCTTGATGATCGTGGCGCCAAGCTTGCGGGCCTTCTTCGTCGATGTCGCAATGTCATCGACCAAAATGTACGGAATCCACAACGACGGCGCGCCTTCCATCGGATGTTTCATCATACCGCCGCCGGTGCCTTCGCCGACCCCGATCGTGGTGTAAGTCCCACCGGGACCCATATCCATGTTTTTCAAATCCCACTCGAACAGTTCGCGATAGAAGGTGTTTGCCTTACCGAGATCGCTCGTATTGAGCTCAATATGCACAAAAGGATTGGCCATGATCGTCTCCTCATACGCAAAGCGGCCCACGCCGCGCGCGGACCGTTTATACGCCATTCGCGACGTTAGTGCTTCACATCTCTCTTATCGGTCTTGCGCGCGGCATCCCTGCCGTCGCTCATGAATTCGCGCGCCACACCTTTTGCTTTGTTCATCTGGCCTTCAGCGCGCAATTTTTCACTACCGGTCCCCTTGCCGGCTGCATCTCTCGTTGCGCCTGACGTTTTGTCAGCGGCGTCTTTGACGTGTTCTTTGTCCATGAACCTGTCCTCCTGAGAACAATGGACAACGCCGCGCCGATACGCCCGTTCCGGGTTCAGCACTGTTCCGGCGGCGCATAGTTGGGTCGCAGGTACGCTACGGTAAAGCCTTGCCGGATCATGTTGTCGAAGGAGGTTGAAACGGCACCGGGCTGCTTCTCGCCAGTTTCCGCGACAAGCAAACGCGCGCCGCTTGCACGCGCGTCATTGATCAACCGCGCCAACACCGCCGTTTGGCCGCCCCGCCCACGACCGGCAGTGTTGGTGCCGGCGATGCCATACCAAGCGAAATCGCCGTCGCTCCACATCGCGGCGGCGGACACTGGCACACCATCGACGGACGCGACATAGAGCCGCCAGTTTGGCCGTCCAATCAGCGCTTTCAGCCACAGGGCGAGCGGCGGTGGCGCGCCGAAGGCTTCACAGACGATCGCGCCGAATGCGTCCCCCTGTTCAGCGCTGATTTGCGCTACCGAAAGCGATGTCGACACTGTCGCATCCACATCGAGCCGCCGCACAAATTTTGCCCATTGACGCGTGGTGCGATTGAAACCCCGCGCCTCAATCGCAGCGATCAGCGCGCGCTCTTCAGGAGCCGGCTGCAGCCACCAACATGGCGCACCGGTCGCGCGCAGGAAGGCAATGGCATTGTCCAGTTCACGTTCGTCCGTCGGCGCGTCAATGCCAAAGGCAAACGCACGGCTGAACTGGGTGTCAGGAATATTCGCGGCCGCTATCGCCAAGGCGCCGTCGAATCGGCGGTGCGAGAGACCAGCGTCATCACGAAACGGGGCTGGCGCTGCAGCAAACATGTCCTGCCAGACGGCTCGCTCTACCGCTTCGACGTCGCGCGCGAGGTTCATCGCATCAGACGATATATTGCGCGCCGTTCATGGTGAGCGTTGAGCCGGTCATGAAACCGGAACCTTCCGAAGCCAAGAAGGAAACCGCGCTGGCGATTTCTTCGGCCTTACCGAGGCGTCCCACGGGAATGTTTGCGATGATCTTCTTCATGGCTTCTTCCGGCACGGCCGCCACCATGTCGGTGTCGATGTAGCCCGGCGCCACGGCGTTTACGGTGATGCCCTTGTTGGCGCTCTCTTGTGCAAGCGCTTTGGTGAAACCGATCATGCCGGCCTTCGCCGCCGAATAATTCACCTGGCCGACTTGGCCCTTTTGTCCGTTGATCGACGTAATGTTGATGATGCGGCCCCAGCCGCGCGTGCGCATGCCTTCGATGACTTGGCGCGTCATGTTGAAACATGAATCCATGTTGACGCGGATCACATCACCCCATTGCTCGTGGCTCATCTTATGGAAGAAGCCATCGCGGGTGATGCCCGCGTTGTTGACCAGCACGTCGATGGGACCGAGCTGCGCCTCGACAGCTTTCGCCGCGTTCACGCAATCGTCCCAGTTTCCGACATTGCCTTTCACCACCATGATGCCGAGTTCGCGCGCGGTGGCCTGCGCCGCCTCTTCGTTGCCGGAATACCCCGCCGCGACCTTCATGCCGTCGGCCTTCAGCCGCGCCGAGATCGCCTTGCCGATGCCGCGGGTGCCCCCGGTTACGAACGCGACGCGAGCCATGAAACGCCTCCCAAGATTTTGTTTTGTTGGAAGCACTTTGCGCGACTTTGGCGCGGAGGCAAGCGTTGGCGCAGGCTTGCCGTGCGCTTATTGTTCACAGCGAGAGGTTCGCATGCGCTATCTACACACCATGGTCCGGGTCGGCGACTTGGACGCCGCTCTGGATTTCTTCTGCGCAAAGCTGGGCTTGGTCGAAATAAACCGCATCGACAACGAGAAAGGTCGCTTCTCGCTCATCTTCCTGGCCGCGCCCGATGACGTCCCCATGGCGCGCGAGCGAAAGGCGCCGATGGTGGAACTCACGCACAATTGGGATGAGAAGGAGTATGGCGGCGGCCGCAATTTCGGTCACCTCGCCTATCGCGTGAAGGACATCTACGCGGTGTGCCAGAAGCTGATGGACGGCGGCGTCACCATCAACCGCCCGCCGCGCGACGGGCATATGGCTTTCGTCCGCTCGCCGGACGGGATTTCGATTGAACTCCTGCAGGAAGGCCCGGCGCTTCCGCCCGCTGAGCCGTGGGCGTCCATGCCGAACACGGGGAGCTGGTGAAACTTGAACCGCCGGCGTCCTCGCCGGCGGTTTACAAAGCCGCGCTCCCAACTATTGCGAATACAATTCCGAGACGTTGAGCGTCGCCTTTTGCGCCGGCCCGGATTGGAAAGTGCCCACCCACACGTCGTATTGGCCCGACACCGGGTTCGCGATGGTGATCGACGGATTGAGCGCGCCGTTGCCACTATCGTCGTCGCAAATCCAATTGCCTTGCGCGTCATTGACCACAAGCGTTGTGTCCGCGTCCGAGAGCACCGAAAACACCAGCGGCAATTTCGTCTGGCCGGCCGTCCAATTAATCCGATAGTCCGGCGCGCGCGATGAAGCCGACGCAGCCATTCACGCCCATCTGCGAGGCATCGTAATCGCCGCCCGCTTCCAATGCCGCGGCGAACGGATCGGGCTCGAAGCCGGAGACGAGATTGGTTGTGCCGTAGGTGGCGTTTTCGCTGACATCCGGCGCCTGCTGTGCGCTTGCGGGCGCCGCAGCCAAACCCAGGGCAAAGATCGCCGCGGCGGCGAAAAGTGGCAGTTTCATCGCGTTTCCCCGTGTCCTCGCGAGCGCATTTTCGCGTGCAACACGGCGAAGACAAGGCAGCATCAAGCCGCATGTCAACCGACGGCGCTCAGGGACCTGACCACCTGCGACAGAGCCGCATTCGGGCGCGGTCTGACAACCTCGCAGATCCGGCGCGAGAGACCGAGCTTTCCAGTGCGGGGCGGACGTCACGCACCATCAAGAGGCCCACCGGGCCTTCGATGCGCGGCCACATCCGGGGCGCTGTCATCCCCAGTACGCACAAATCGGGCCAGCAAGCAGCCGCGCCAAGCGCGGCTCATGATTTCCTCCCAAGCGTCTGGCGCAGCACCCGTGCGAGTTCGGCCAGCGCCTCGTTCTTGTCGATATCGAGGTCATCGAACTCCGCCTCCGCAATGGCGTCCGCGATCCGTTCGATCGTCAGCAGCGAGGCGGCCAAACGGCTGCGCGGAACACCGCGCAGATGAGCGAGCCTGGATTGCAAGCGCTTGATCTGCGCTGCCCGGCTAGCGGCGCGAGCGCGACGCACGCGCGTGTCACCAACCGACAGAGCCCGCAGCGCGCGGCGCATTCGTAGCGAGCGACGGTGACGGCGAACGACCGCTCTGGCTGCGGCGACGGCGTCCCGTACACCGTCAAGTTCGGTCATCTCCTCGGCGACCCAGTATTCGTACACGGCGACGAAGATGTCGGTCTTGTCCTTGAAGTGGCGGTAGAACGTCTGCGGTGCGAAGCCCGCGCGCGCGGCGATCGCGTTGGTGTTGGTGGCGTCAAAACCAGCCTGATTGAACTCGAGCGCGGCCGCTTCAAGGAGCGCCGCACGCGTCGCTGGCGGATCACGCCCAACTCGTGCCGGCCTCTTCAAAAACGTCACCTTGTCAGTTCTATAAGTGATATGTATATCACTTTTGAAAAAATCGCCATGAATGATTTAGCTCCCGCGCCAATCGAATTCGTCGAAGCTGCGGGTGCGCGCCTTGCCGTGACCAGACGCGGCCGTGGCGAACCGGTCTTGTGTCTGCACGCGATCGGCCACGGCGCGCGCGACTTTTCGGCGCTAGCGGCGCGGCTCGGGGATCGGTTCGAATTCATCGCCGTCGATTGGCCCGGGCACGGCCAGAGCCCCGGGGAGTCGTGCGGTGTTAGCATAGAGCGGTACGGAGAGATCGCCGTGGCCTTGCTCGACTCGATCGGGCTGGACCAAGCGGTCTTGCTTGGCAACTCGATCGGGGGCGCGGCCGCCCTGCAGTGCGCGGCCGCCGCGGGCGAGCGAGTGCGCGCGCTAGTGCTGTGCAATGCCGGCGGGCTGCAAGCGGTCGACCTCCTCGCACGGTTATATTGTCGCCACATGGCGAATTTCTTTGCCACGGGTGAGCGCGGTGACAAGCGCTTCGCGCGGCGCTTCCGGCGCTATTACGAACGCGTCGTGTTGCCAATGCAAGCGGCGCGCGCCCGCCGAGAAGAGATCATCGCCTCTGCCTATGCCGTCGCTCCGCTGCTGCGGCAGGCCTGGCAATCGTTCGCAACCTCCGGCTCGGATCTGCGCTCGTTAGCGCCGAAGATCGTCTGCCCTGTTCTGTTCGCTTGGGCCAAGCGTGATCTGGCGGTGAATTGGGGGCGGTCAAAGCACGCCGCGCTCAGCGTACACAACCGTCTAGTGGCGATATTCGATGCGGGACACGCGGCATTCCTGGAACAGCCCGATGCATTCGATGAGGCGTTTGTACGCTTTGTTGGTGCTTGAGCAGACAGAGAATTATTGGGGACCCGGCTAGCGCCTGCCGAACAATTTCTCGATATCCGCTAGCTTCAACTCAACGTAGGTGGGCCGCCCGTGGTTGCACTGGCCGGAGAACGGGGTCGCCTCCATGTGGCGCAGCAGCGCGTTCATTTCTTCGCCGGTCAGCCTGCGCCCCGCCCGCACCGAGCCTCGGCAAGCCATTGAGGAGCACACCTCTTCTAAACGCTCCTTCAGCGCATGAGCTTCGCCGAGTTCAGCGATATCGTCGGCGAGATCTTTCAGCAAGCCCGCTGCATCGATGTGTCCGAGCAGCGCCGGCGTCTCGCGCACGAGGATGGCGCCGGGTCCAAACGGCTCGATCACGAGACCGAGCTGACCGAGTTCTTCCGCGCGCGCGGCGATCGCCTCGGCCTCGCTCGGATCAAGCTCAACCACTTCTGGAATAAGTAAAGCTTGGCGGCGCACGCCGCCATTGGCGAGGGCCTGCTTCATGCGCTCATAGACAAGCCGCTCGTGCGCGGCGTGCTGGTCGACAATGACAATGCCGTCTTCGGTTTGTGCGACGATATAGGTTTCGTGAATCTGCGCCCGCGCGGCGCCTAGCGGAAAATACTGCGCGTCTTCCGCATCAATATGGACCGCTGGCGCTTCGCTAGCTTGCTCCATGATTGTTAGTTGGGCCTCGCCGTCAAACAAAGCGGTGATCGGCGAGGACGCCGGCGGTCCATATTCAACGCGCCCACTCGGCATCGCGAACTCGCCGGGTGCTGCGCGCTCCTCTGCTGCACCCCACGCGCGCAGCGCCGGTTGTGGCGCGTAGTGAGGGCGGATGGCGCCGAGCGCACTGTGTGCGGTGGTCGTCGAAGCGCGATGCCCGGCGCCAGCCAGCGCATGCGAGAGCGCGCCGACAATCAGCCCGCGCACCAACGCCGCATCGCGGAAACGCACTTCGGTCTTGGCCGGATGCACATTCACGTCGACTTCGCCTGGCGGCAAATCGAGAAAAAGCGCAACGACCGGATGGCGATCACGCGCGAGGAGGTCCTGGTATGCCGCGCGTACTGCGCCGACGATCAGCTTGTCCTTCACGGGGCGGCCGTTGACGAACAGATGTTGATGCTCGCGCGTGCCACGATGGAAGGTCGGCAATCCGGCGAAGCCCGAGAGCCGCACCGTGTCGCGGGTCTGATCGAGTGCGATGCAATTGGGAGCGAAATCGGCGCCGAGGATAGCCGCCAAGCGTGCGCGACGGCCTTCATTCTCAGGGTCGGCTTCGGCGCTCAGGCGCAACGAGGCGCGGCCATCGTTCTCCAGCGCGAACGCAACGTCGGGGCGCGCCATCGCCAAGCGCTTGACGACTTCGCTCACCGCCATCATCTCGGCGCGCTCGCTCTTCATGAACTTGAGCCGCGCCGGTGTGGCGAAGAAAAGATCGCGCACTTCAACCCGCGCGCCGCTTTCACTGAGCGCCGCCCAAGCCGATGGCTTCACGGTGGCGAGGTCGCCGCCTTCAACACCAATCGCCCAGGCGCCGTCCGCCCCGCGCGCCCTCGAGGTGATAGTGAGGCGCGCAACCGCACCAATCGACGGCAGCGCCTCGCCGCGAAAGCCCATAGTGTGGATGTTCAGGAGATCGACGGCGCCGCTCTCCTCCGCGACAAGCTTTGATGTCGCATGCCGTTCCACCGCGAGGGCGAGTTCATCGCGTGGAATACCGCCGCCGTCGTCTTCGATCGAGATCAACCCCAAGCCACCACGCTCGATGCGTACGCTGATGCGCCTAGCGCCGGCGTCGAGCGCGTTCTCCACCAGCTCCTTCACCGCAGCGGCTGGTCGCTCAATCACCTCGCCTGCGGCGATGCGGTTCACGGCTTCGGGAGGGAGACGGCGGATGGGCATGAATCAGATTGCGCCCACAATATAGCGGCCCGCAGCATTATTCCGTTGTTCAAACGACACAGGCGCGTTGGGCGGCGCAGTGGTTGGAGACCTCGCGTGGTGCTACCTCAGGAGCAATGACTGAAAAACTCCCCTCAAACGCCGAGCAAATGGCGTCCCCCTCTTTCCGCCTTGCCGCGCTCGACCAAGATTTCCTGCTGGGCGAGTCTACCCGTGGCGTGCGCTTCCTGCTTGAGTACGAAAAAGCGGATCAGATTTTGAAACGCCTGAACGTAAAGTCCACCATCGTCGTGTTCGGGAGCGCCCGCGCACGTGAGGATGGACCCGGCAAACAAGCCTTCTGGTACAATGAGGCGCGCACGTTCGGACGCATCGCCTCCGAACGTGGTGGCGCACTGAACGACGAACCGGATGGCGCCCACCACAACGTGATCGCCACGGGCGGCGGGCCGGGCACCATGGGCGCGGCCAATCGTGGCGCACGCGACGCCGGCGCACTGACGATTGGCTACAACATCCGTCTCCCGCACGAACAAGAGCCCAATCCGTACTCGACGCCCGATCTTACCTTCCAGTTTCACTATTTCGCGATGCGCAAGATGCACTTCGCGATGCGCGCCAACGCGCTGGTGGTGTTTCCGGGCGGCTTCGGCACGTTCGATGAACTCTTTGAGATTCTAACGCTTCGGCAAACCGGCAAAGCCAGCCAAATGCCGATCGTGTTGTTCGATGAGACTTACTGGCGCGAAATCGTGAACTTCGACAAGCTGGTGGAATATGGCGTGATCGACGGCGCCGATCTCGCGCTCTTCCGATTTGCCGACACTGCCGATGCCACTTGGGAAGCGCTTGTCGAACAGGGCTTGCACATCACCAAGCCAAACGGCACGCCCGCGCACGGCAAGGACATTTAGCGTCGAGATCAGCGTTTGGCGGAAAAGCCCCTGTTCATTGTCAGCCGGGCCGCTCGCCCGCGCGTTTCTCATCCACCACTTTGGGGACGGCAGAAGGAACCAGAGAGAAAGACCTCCCCATGAAAAAGTATGTGATTGAACGCGACATTCCTGGTGTTGGCGCGATGGGTCCAAGCGACCTCTCCGGCGCGGCCAAGACCTCCAACACTGCGCTCGCGAAATTGGCGCCGAGGGTTCAATGGCAACAATCCTATGTCGCCAAGGACAAGACCTTCTGCGTGTATTTGGCCGAAGACGAAGACGCGATCCGCGAACACGCTCGCCTCTCTGGCTTCCCGGCCAATAAGATCACGGAAATCCACGGCGTGATTGACCCGGCGACTGAGCGCGGTTGATGGCAATGACCCCGCCGGATGGTATGGACTGGCCGCCGCGTAGGCCGGAGGCGCCGATGCTCGACGTCACAGTTGTGCTGCTGGACGACGGCTACGCCTCCACAGCGTTGATGCCGATCGAAGTCTTCCATTCGGCGGGGGCCTTGTGGCGCGAACTCAAGGGCGAAACTCCTGAGCCGCGCTTCCGCGTCACCACCGCTTCGCTTGATGGCGGCCCGGTGAGCAGTCCGTATGCGGGGCTTAAGATGTTGCCGCAGTGCGCGATCGCCGATGTGCAGCGGACTGACATCGTCGTCATTCCGACATCGGGCTTGGCGTTCGATGAGAAGATCGTCGAACACAGCGTGATGCTGCCGTGGCTGCAGCACCATCATGCCCATGGCGCCTATCTGGCGGGCGTATGCATGGGTTCAGGCTATCTGGCCGAGGCAGGATTGCTCGACGGCCGCAAGGCCACCACGCATTGGGCCTTGGGAGCGGATTTCAAGCGTCGCTATCCAAGAGTCGATTGGCGCCCGGACATGTTCGTCACCGAAGACTCGCGCCTGCTGTGCAGCGGCGGCCTCGCCGCGGCAGCGGACGTGAGCCTCTACCTCGTTGAAAAGCTCTGCGGCCACGAGACGGCGGTGCAGACGGCGAAAGCCCTTCTGCTCAACATGCCACGCGCCAGCCAGTCCGGCTACGCGATGCTTCCATTTTCTCCACCTCACAACGACGAGGCCATTCGCGGTGCCGAACACATGCTGCAGTCCCGCTTTCGCGACGAAGTGCCGATCGACGAACTCGCGCAAACCTCGGCCATGAGCCCCCGCAATTTTCTGCGCCGCTTCAAAGCCGCGACGGGACGTCTGCCGGGCGATTATTTGCGCGCCGTGCGCATCGAATCCGCAAAGGCGATGTTGGAGCGCGAACGCGCTTCGGTGCAGAGCGTTGCGAGCGCAGTTGGCTATGAAGACGTCTCGTTTTTCCGCACCCTGTTCAAACGCGCGACGGGCATGACGCCCGCCGAATATCGCTC
>JACQAC010000172.1 GCA_016195245.1 Pseudomonadota bacterium | reverse complement strand
TTGGGCGGATTGCCTATGCGCTGGTGGCTGCGCTGACAGCGCGTCGTGGCGAAGTGCGGACTGGCGCTGATGTTGCGGCGATCATTCATGACGATCAACGCGCCACTGGCGTGCGTTTGGTTGGCGGTGAAGAGATCACCGCTTCATCGATCCTGTCTGGCGCCGATCCGCGTCATACGCTGCTAACACTCGTCGGCGCGCCGGAGTTGCCACCGGAATTCGTGTGGCACACGCAGTCGATCAAGATGCGCGGCTCGGTGGCGAAGGTACATTTGCTGACCGACGGCAATCACGGTCTGCCGCGAGGCACGTTGGTGATTGCGCCATCGGTTCGTTACGTGGAGCGCGCCTTCGATGCGGCGAAGTATGGACGCATGTCGAGTGAACCTTATCTTGAACTGACGTCGAACGGCCCCGTGGTCTCTATCCATTTCCAATTCGCGCCGCACAATTTGCGCGAGAGTGAATGGAGCCAGGAGCGCGCCGTGCTCGAGCGCGTGGCGGTTGAGACTGCCGCGAACGCGTTTCCGCAACTCAAGGCATCGATCCGCGAAACCAAGTCGCTGACGCCGCTTGATCTTGAGCAGATCTACGGCTTGACCGAAGGCGACTTGAACCACGGCCAGCTTATTCTCGATCAGATGTTCTTCATGCGTCCGATGCCGGGTTGGTCGACCCACAAGACTCCGATCGAAAATCTCTTCCTTTGCGGCAATGGCGTGCATGGCGGCGGCGGGTTGAGCGGAGCGAGCGGTCGCAATGCTGCGAAGGCGGTGCTGAAAGAGCTCTAGCGCGATTGCGGAACCCTGAGTGCAATACTCGCACATGGCGCCGCAGATGACCTAACGGCGTTCAAGCAACAGCACGGGTTTGGCCGGCGCGCCGGCCGTTGTGTCCTTCGCCGAAGGCGATGATGTCGTCCTGCCACACGTCCGCCGATCAAGGCAGCGCCGCCAGCGGAAATAGGGCCGAATTCGGGCGCGAGCGCCGCGACTTTCGGCCATCAGGCGAACTCTTGCCTTACCTTAATAGAACGCTAATGTCCGCACCACTCGGGGGCGAGCGGAGCCAAAAGGTGGGGAATTTAGACGCCCAAGTGGTCGCGCCACAAAGCGTGCGGCCTCAATCCATCAGCGCCATCATCTGCGCATACAACGAGGCTGATCGCATCGGCCGTGTGTTGCGCGCGGTGGTTGGCCATCCGCTGATCGACGAGATCATCATCATCAATGACGGCTCGACCGATCAAACCGAAGCGCGGGCGCGTGCGTTCCAAGGTATCTCGGTGGTGTCGATCTATCCGAACGGCGGCAAGACCCAGGCGCTGCTGACTGGCATCACGCTGGCGAAGAGCGAGTACCTGATGCTGCTCGACGCCGACCTTGATGGTCTGACGCGCGGGGCCATCGATCGACTGGCTCAACCAGTGCTCTCGGGTGAGGCTGACAGCAGCATCTCGATGCGCGGCGATACGCTGCCGATCTTCCGTTCGCTCGGCATTGATTTCATCTCCGGCGAGCGCGTGCTGCCACGCAAGATGTTCAACAGCGCACTCGAAGAGATGTCGCGTCTGCCGCGTTGGGGCGGAGAAGTGTTCATCAACGAGCTGATTATCGAGCAGCGCTTGAAAGTGCAGGTCGTGGATTGGGCTGATGTGTTCCACACGCCCAAAGGCGAAAAGGTTGGCTCGAAGCGGGCCGGCGCGAAGCAAGAGTGGAAGATGTTCCAGGACATGGTCCGCGTGCTCAGCCCGTTCGGCATTATCCGTCAGCATTGGGGCCTGATGCGTTTGGCGGGTGTCTTCTTCTTCAAGACGCTCAATCTCCTGATACCGCCACTCCGCGCACCCGCGCCCGAGGCTTAAGGGGCTAGCGTTCTTGGCGCGGGCGCTTCCGCGAACCTGAGACGCTGGCGATGGGGTGAGGCCAGAGCCTGCCCCGTTCGCTGCGCGAACGCTTGCGCTCGGCCGCGGAGGGCATGTACCCGCTCCTTGGTTCCTGTCCTGCCGAGGCGCAGTTTTTGTGAAGAGCGGCCAGTCATCATCTAACGCGTTGCTGCGAGAGGCGATGGCGCTGCACCAGGGCGGACGTCTCGCCGAGGCGCGCCAACGCTATCAAGCCGTCCTTAGAATCGATCGCAAGAACGCGGACGCCTACCAATTGCTCGGCGTGCTTGAGGCGCAAAGTGGAGCTCACCTGCGGGCAGCCGAATTGATCGCCAAAGCAATTTCACTCAATCCTGGCAACGCGGCGTACTACTACAATCATGGTGCGGCGCTGCAGGCGCTAGGCCGGTTCGACGAAGCCGTCAGAGCGTATGACAGGGCGCTGAAGCTGAAACCGGACGCCACGGAAGCGTACAATAATCGCGGCAACGCCTTGCAGGCGCTCAACAGATATGACGAAGCGCTTGCAAGTTACGACAAGGCGCTTGCGCTCCAGCCACGAAATGCGCAGGCGCATAATAATCGCGGCAACGCTCTTCAGGCGCTCGAGCGCTTTCAGGATGCGATTGAATGCTACGATTATGCGCTGGCGCTGAGGCCCGACTATGCCGTCGCTTTGTTTAGCCGCGGAAATGCGCTGCGGGCGCTCGGACGCTTCGACGAAGCGATTGAATCGTACAGCAAGACCATCGCCTCAGCGCCTGCGAATGTAGACGCGTACAACAATCGCGGGCTTGTGCGCCTAACTCTCGGCGCCGCCGAAGCATCGCTCGTCGATTTTGAGGCCGCCCTGGTGCTGGCGCCAGATCGCGCCGAAGTGCTCCACAATCGCGGCAACGCGCTGCATTTGCTCCACCGTTTCGAAGGTGCGGCGGAAAGCTTCAGACGCGCTCTTCAGATCGAACCCAGTAGCGCCGAAACCTGTATCAACCTAGGAAACGCGCTTCACGCTCTTGGTCGTTTTGATGAAGCCGTCGCCTGCTTCGATAGCGCCATTCTACAACGTCCGAGCAGAAGCGATGCCCATGCCGACCGTGGATTGGCCCTGCAAGAGCTAAAGCGATTTGACGAAGCGATCGAAAGCTATGATCGGGCACTGGCGCTTGACGCCGGTAACGCCGAAGCTTGGAACAATCGCGGTGTCGCGCTGCAGGCTTTGCAGCGTCTCGAAGACGCTCTTGCTAGTTACAGGCAAGCCTTTGCGCTGAAACCAGACATGGACTTCCTGTTTGGTGCGCTGCTCTACACGAAAATGAGACTCTGCGACTGGTCGTCGTTTGAGAGCGATCTCGCGACATTGCAACGCGGTATCGAGTCCGGACGAAAGATCACGCCGCCCTTTGCCGTTCTGGGCGCCCTGGACGATCCCGGGCTGCAACGCAGGGCAGCGCAAATTTGGTTGAGCGCGGCCAATTTGGGCGCGACCGCGAACACGTCATGGGTGCGTGAGCCACACGACAAAATTCGCGTTGGATATTATTCCGCGGACTTCGAAGATCACGCCACGATGCATCTGATGGCTCAATTGTTTGAAGAGCATGACCGCGAGCGTTTTGAGTTTTATGGGATTTCGTTCGGAGCCAATGCGGAGGACGGCGTGCGCCGCCGGCTTATGGCGGCATTTCACGAATTTGTTGATGTGAGAGCACGGAACGACCGAGAAGTGGCCGAAATGTCGAGACGGTTGGGCATCGACATTGCTGTCGATTTGAAGGGATTCACCAAGGACTCGCGTCCCGGCATCTTTGTCGAACGCTGCGCGCCCATACAGGTGAATTATCTGGGCTATCCGGGCACGGTTGGCGGTGACTTCTTGGATTACATCATTGCTGATCGGGTCCTGATCCCGGCGGAGAGCCAGCAGCACTTTTCAGAGAAGGTCGTATATCTGCCGGAGTGCTATCAGCCGAACGACACCACTCGCAGAATTTCCGATCGCGCGTTTTCTCGAACCGAGTTGGGCTTGCCCGAGACCGGCTTTGTGTTTTGCTGTTTCAACAACACCTTCAAGATTCTGCCCGAAACCTTCGATCGCTGGATGCGGATCTTGCAGGCGGTGGACGGAAGCGTGCTCTGGTTGCTGCAAGACAGTCCCAGCGTTCAAGCCAATTTAGCCAAGGAAGCCGCCGCTCGGGGCGTTGACGAACGGCGCCTCGTGTTTGCGCCGCGTCTGCCTATGGATCAGCACTTGGCGCGGCAGCGCCTTGCTGACCTGTTCTTGGATACGTTGCCGTGCAATGCGCACACCACCGCCAGTGACGCGCTTTGGGTAGGATTGCCGGTGTTAACGCGGATAGGGCACAGCTTTGCTGGCCGGGTGGCGGCTAGCCTTCTGCAAGCAGTGGGTCTGCCAGAATTGGTGACGAGCACGCCAGCGGACTACGAAGCGACCGCCGTCAGCCTTGCCACGAACCCAGAGAAAATCGCGGCGCTCAAACGCAAACTGGAGTTGAACAGGGCCAGCTCGTCGCTGTTCGACGCACGGAAGACAGCGCGCGGACTAGAGGCCTGTTATGCCGTCATACACTCGCGCCGGCTTCGCGGACTGGCGCCAGAATCGATGGAAATTGAGGCCCAGACCTAGCGCACGCTAACGTCGAGCTGGCGGCGATGGCTCCCCGGGTAGGATTCGAACCTACGACCAACCGGTTAACAGCCGGTTGCTCTACCACTGAGCTACCGAGGAACACCGCGCACGCCCCTAAGCGCTAAGGCCGGAGGCGAGGAGCGGGTCTCTATCAAGTTCGGCGCGAGGGGGAAAGTCCCCGTTTTCAGATGTAAGCGCCGTCCCAAACGAAAACGAGGGCCCCTTTCGGGGCCCTCGAAGGCGTTGGGTATGGTGGGGTGTCTCCAAGGGAAGACAACGTGAATATGATCCTAACTCGTTAAGACGGAGTTAATGACAAACGCCGCGTTCACGCAGGTTGAGAAGGCGTTGAGGATAAGCGGAATTTTGGAGGCCTCGCCCGGAATCGAACCGGGGTGCAAGGATTTGCAGTTGTGCACCGTGCCCATACCAGCAGGTACCGGAACATGGGGGCACCGACGTGCAAGGATGGTTTCGGGTTGCACACGCCGGTAATTGGCCCCAACGGGGCCAATTCACGTGTCTATGCCGTGACTAAGAACCGAGCAGCAGTCTGAGGATGATACCGGAGATGACGGCGAGGATGATTACTCGCGCATCAGGGCCGCGAAGCCAGAGTAAAATTTTGCGGAACAACGTCGCCTCCTATCACCAAAGAGAAAGGTGACGACGGCCGACGGGTCATAGGGGATTCGTTTGCGGCCTAGGTCAATCGCGTTAACGACGTTTTTCCACAGGCGGGATACGGGCTCATCAAGGAGTAAAAAAGTGATTAACGAACATCGCTGAACGCACCGAAGCAGGGGTGTGGATAGCGGCTCATAGCACTCGGTTCGCGGGGTAAAATAAGTGGGTAATTGAAAACCCACTGTGACTATCCACGCTTCACTGTTTTCAAGTGCGACAGAGGAATGGCCTACGCCGCAAGCATTCTTCGATAAGCTCGATGACGAGTTTCATTTCACGCTCGACCCCTGCGCTACTTTTGACAATGCTAAGTGCGAAGTCTTCTTCACGAAAGAGGACGATGGTCTCGTGCAAGACTGGGGACGTCACGTCGTCTTTTGCAATCCGCGATACGGCAAGACGATGCGAGCTTGGGCAGAGAAATGTTGGATGGCATCGCAAGCTGGAGCAACGGTGGTGTTACTCGCGCATTCGCGGACCGACACACGTTGGTTTCATGATTGGGTATATGGGAAAGCAGAGCTTCGTTTTGTGCGTGGCCGTTTGAAATTCGGGGACGGCAAACAGTCCGCTCCCTTTCCTTCAATGGTTGCTATCTTTCGACCCACTTCGGGTCGCTCCGCATCACTCTCGCCGCATCTTCAATAAGAACTAATTCGCGCATGGTGTTTGGCGACGGCGATTCATCTTTTCTGCTAGCGAGCCACGCGTTCAGCTCGTTGTAGCAATCGCTGCAAATCTCCAGCCGCGTAATCCTTCCCCCGAAAGCGGCAAGGATTCCTTCGGCAAATCTGACTTCCACCCATTGATTATATTTATTGGCCCGGCCCTGCGTCCTGCACGTGTCGCAGACTGTGATGGTCAGGCACCCATTGAATCACGAACACCGAAAGATGCCAGGGCAGCGTGTGGACAAGGAATCCCGTGCATATCTCGTGTCTAAGAAATGGTGGAGTGGTGTTAAGTCCTTGAAAAGTTTGGAGGCCTCGCCCGGAATCGAACCGGGGTTCGAGGATTTGCAGTCCTCTGCGTAACCACTCCGCCACGAGGCCGTCCGCTGCGGGCGGATGTCCTAGGCGGCTTGCGCTTGTCCGGTCAAGGCGGGCTTAAGAGAGCCGATGCTCCGGTTCTTCCGCGCACCAAGCCAAGTTGAACACGAAAGCGGGCGCATTTGGGCCGCTAGCGCACTGGCGTTGCTGGCCGTCATGATGGCGCTGTTGTTGATTTTGCGGCCGCCGAAAACCGACCTGACGCCGCCACCGCTGCGGGCGGAATGGCTGCCGTACTTCGAGACCCACGTTTCCTCGTGTCGCGGTTCGCTGTCAGCGGCAGGATTTCAGACGCGCATAGTGCCTGACCTCAACCGCACGCCGCAGTGCGGATATCGCGATGTCGTGGAACTGATGCAGCCGGCGGGATCCGCGCCGATCCAAACCAGCTGCGCGTTGGCGGCGGGGTTGGCGCTTTGGCGGCGCAATGTGGTTGAACCCGCGGCGCAGCGGCGTTTCGGCCAGCCGCTGGCAAGCATCAATCCATTGGGAGCTTATGCCTGCCGCCGCATCGCCGGGCGCAGGGATGGGCGTTGGAGCGAGCACGCGCACGCCAATGCTATCGACGTTGGGGGCTTCACGCTGGCGGATGGGCGCACCATCACGGTGCTGCAGAGCTGGCACACCCCGGCTCTGGAAAGCGCCTTTCTACATGACGTCCGTAACGGCGGGTGCCGGATTTTCCAGGGGGTGCTCTCCCCTGACTACAACCGCGCCCACGCCAATCACCTGCACCTCGACATGGGCGCCTACAAAGTCTGCCACTAAGGCCGCCGCGCGAAATGACGCGCTTGCGGCGCCGGGCGGGGCGGCTTAACCGGGACGCAACGGAGCTTTCATGGATTTCGTGCGCGCCCGCGACCTGATGGTGGAAACGCAAGTCCGGACCAATGATGTCACGGACCTTCGCATCCTACACGCCATGCGGACGTTGCCGCGGGAGCGGTTCGTGCCGCCGCAGCGACGTTCCCTGGCTTATGCCGACATGGAAGTGGAGGTGGCGCAGGGCCGAACGCTGATGCGGCCGCGCGACTTGTCAAAGCTGATTCAAGCGCTGGCGCCCCAAACGCATGAGCGGGCGTTGGAGATCGCGGGCGGCACGGGCTATGGCGCGGCAGTGCTGGCGACGTGCTGCAAACAAGTGGTGGCGCACGATCCCGATCCGAATTTGTCGTTCGCTGCGCAGGCGGCTCTGGAATCTTGCGGACTCGCTAACGCCAAGACTGTTTCGGCGCCGATCGCGGAAGGATGGAGCGATGATGCTCCTTACGACCTCATCATGCTGAACGGCGCCGCGGAAGTTGTGCCAGATGCGTGGCTACGGCAGCTCGCACCGAATGGCAGGCTTGCGGCGATTGTGCGCGCGGGCGCGGCCGGTTCCGCGCGCATCTACACCAAGAGCGCCGAATCTGTTGCGTACCGCCTTGCGTTCGATGCCGCGCCGCCTGTTGCGCCCGGGTTGGAAAAGCCTCCGGCCTTTGTGTTCTGACGGATTGCGTTCCGCGTTCGCAACAAGGCGCGTTTACGATCCATTATTCGATGAAATCACATGGTGATGCAGAACGCGGATGATTCCGTTCGCGTCTGTGTGTCGTGCATCTGCGCGCATGGACTGGAATCACCACGAACCTTAACCTGCGAGTCGCATTGACTCGATTTGAAGTGGCGAGGCTCGAGTATGACGCTGCAAGACCCGCAAGCCGAACCGTCCATGGAGGAGATCCTGGCGTCGATCCGGCGCATCATCTCCGAAGAGGAGCAACCGGTCGCGGAGCCCGTGCTCGATCTTACCCAACACGAACCGTCCCCCGCGGTTTCGACTGCGGACGATGACATTGTTTTTGAAGCCGTGGAGCCAGAGGCAGCGCCGCCGCCGATGCCGGTTGCCGCACCAGCTCCCGCGCCTGTGCATGCGCCAGTCGCTGAAGCAGTGCCGGAGCCTACCATCATCGCGCCGCCGACCGCTCACGCCGCCGCCGGCTCGCTGGCGAGGCTCGCTGGGTCGCTGCGGATCGCCGACACCAACGGCCAGACGGTTGAAGGCGTGGTGCGCGAGCTCCTGAAGCCGATGCTGAAGGAATGGCTCGACAAGAACCTCCCGGCGATCGTCGAAAGCCGGGTCGAGGCCGAACTGGAGCGCATCGCTCGCTTGGCGCGTTAAGCCCGAAAGAGCACGAAATGCAGAGCGCCCTGGCGGAAACGCCGGGGCGCTTTCGTGTTGGCCCTCTCGCAATGCAGCATGAGCCGCTGCTATATGCTCTGCGATGATCGAGACGACGTTCAATCCCAAAGAAGTGGAACCCCGCTGGAGCAAGGCCTGGGAGGAATCCGGGGCGTTCAAGCCGAAGAACGACCCTGGCGCGGAAACCTTCTGCATCGTCATTCCCCCGCCCAACGTCACCGGCTCGCTGCACATGGGCCACGCGTTCGATCTGACGCTCCAGGACATCCTGATCCGCTACAAGCGCATGGACGGCTACAACGTCCTGTGGCAGCCCGGCACCGATCATGCCGGCATCGCCACGCAAATGGTGGTGGAGCGCCAGCTTGCCGAAACCGGAAACATGGATCGCCGCGCCCTGGGGCGTGAAGAATTCCTGAAGCGCGTGTGGGCGTGGAAGGACACGTCGGGCGGCATGATCCTCAATCAGCTACGCCGCTTGGGCGCGTCGTGCGATTGGTCGCGCGAGCGCTTCACGATGGATGAAGGGCTTTCGGCGGCGGTGCGCAAAGTCTTCGTGCAGCTGCACAAGGAAGGGCTGATTTACAAAGACAAGCGCCTGGTGAACTGGGATCCTCACTTCGAGACAGCGATCTCAGATCTTGAGGTCGAGAACCGCGAAGTGAACGGCCACTTCTGGCACTTCAAATATCCGCTGGAAAACAACGAGACCTACGAGTTTCCGATCGCGCATGATGCCGACGGCAATCCCACCGAATGGGAAACGCGAAACTATATCGCCATTGCTACCACGCGTCCTGAGACGATGCTGGGCGACGGAGCGGTGGCTGTGCATCCGAGTGATGCGCGATATGCCGGCATTGTCGGCAAACGTGTGCTGCTGCCTCTGGCCGAGCGCTACATTCCGATCATCACCGATGACTATCCCGATCCGGATTTCGGTTCGGGCGCTGTGAAGATCACAGGCGCGCATGACTTCAACGACTACAAAGTCGCTCGCACGCACGATCTGCCGCTCTACGTGCTGATGGATACGAAGGGCCGGATGGCCGATGCGGACTATGTGCCCGCGAAGTATCGCGGCCTCGATCGTTTCGAGGCGCGTAAACAAGTGGTTGAAGACATCGAAGCGCGCGGCCTGCTCGATCGTGTTGAAGACAAGAAGATTCAACAACCGTTCGGCGACCGCTCGAACGTGGTCATCGAGCCGATGCTGACTGAGCAATGGTATGTGAACGCCGAAGAGCTGGCGAAACCGGCGATCAAGGCGGTCGAGACCGGCAAGACCAAGATCATCCCGGAAGCGTGGACGAAGACGTACTTCCACTGGATGCGCAACATCGAGCCATGGTGCGTGTCGCGCCAACTCTGGTGGGGCCATCGGATTCCGGCGTGGTATGGGCCGAGTATCACTCAAGATGGTCGAATTGATAAAGAGGACGCAAAAGTCTTCGTAGGCGAAACGCGAGAAGACGCCTTGGAGCAAGCTCGCGCATACTACGGGGGTAGCATTCGTGTTGACGCGGAAGATGATGGCAATGTCGTCCCCGACAATCCTTTCATCGGCGGCGGTGGTGAGGACGTCGCTTCACGACGAGTTACGCACGTCGATCTGTGGCGCGACAATGATGTCCTGGACACCTGGTTCTCATCAGCGCTTTGGCCATTCTCGACGCTCGGTTGGCCCGAGCACACAGACTATTTGAAGCGCTTCTACCCGACCTCAAGCCTCGTCACCGCGCACGACATTCTCTTCTTCTGGGTGGCGCGGATGATGATGATGGGGATGCATTTCATGAAGGAGGTCCCCTTCCATGAGGTCTACATCCACGCGTTAGTGCGCGACGCCAAGGGCGCGAAGATGTCGAAGTCCAAGGGCAACACCATGGACCCCTTGGAGCTGATCGATAAGTTCGGCGCAGATGCCTTGCGCTTTACGTTGGCAGCGATGGCGGCGCAGGGGCGCGACATCAAGCTCAGCGAGCAGCGAATCGAAGGCTATCGCAATTTCGGCACCAAGTTGTGGAATGCGTCACGCTTCGCGCAGATGAACGAATGCGCGGTGTGGGATCAGTTCGATCCGAAAAGCCCGCAACAGCTCGTCAACAAATGGATCGTCGGCGAAACCGCGAAGGCGGCGGCTGACGTGACGCGCGAACTGGAAGCGCGGCGCTTCAACGAGGCGGCAGGTGCGCTCTATAAGTTCGTGTGGAACGTCTATTGCGATTGGTATCTCGAATTCATCAAGCCGTTGCTCAATGGTGAGGATGAGGCGGCAAAACTAGAAACGCGGCGCACGGCGGCCTGGGCGCTCGATCAAATCCTCATCATGCTGCACCCGTTCATGCCGTTCATCACGGAAGAGCTCTGGGCGCGGCTCGGCGAATACGGCAGCAAACGCGACGGCATGCTCATCACAGGCCAGTGGCCGCAGCTCAGTCTCGACCTCGTGGATGAGAAGGCTGAAGCTGAGATCAACTGGATGCTGGAGCTGATCAGCGAGACGCGCTCAACGCGTTCGCAACTCAACGTGCCCGCCGGCGCCAAGATTCCGCTGCTGCTCATCGGCGCGGATGGGCCGACGCAAGCACGGCTGGAACGTTACCAAGAACTGATCGACCGCATGGCGCGGCTCGAATACTCGACCAGCGCCGACGCCGCGCCAAAGGGCTCGGTGACCTTCGTACTTCAAGGTGCGACGGTGGCCTTGCCGCTGGAGGGCGTGGTCGATCTGCCGGCCGAGAGCGCGCGGCTGACCAAGGAAATCGCCAAGCTGCAGAGCGAGATCGGCAAGATGGATCAAAAGCTGGGAAATGCCGATTTCATCAGCCGGGCGCCGGAAGAGGTTGTCGATGAGTTGCGCGATCGGCGCCAAGACACGGGCGCAACGGTCGAGAAGCTGAGCGCAGCGTTGTCGCAGATCAAGGGTGCGGCGTGACCCGTATTTTCGTCACCGGCGGCTCCGGCTTCGTCGGTGGCGCAGCGATCCGGCATTTCGTTGCGAAGGGCGATGACGTGCGCGCCATGTCGCGCTCGGCGAAGTCGGACGCCGTGGTGCAACAACTCGGCGCGGCCGCGGTGCGTTGCGATTTAGAGAACGTCACCGCTGGCCATATCGGCAATGCCGAGGCGGTTGTTCATTCAGCGGCGTTCGTGGAGCAATGGGGCCCGAAGGACGCTTGGAAGAGGTTCAACGTCGACGGTACGGCGCGGATGCTGACGGCGGCGAAAGCAGCGGGCGTGAAGCGCTTCATTCACATCAGCACCGAGTCGGTGTTGTGGTGCGGCCAGTCGCTGCGCAATGTCGATGAGACGTACCCGCTCGCGCCGAACTCACCCTATCCCTATGCGGCAACCAAGGCGCAGGCCGAGCAGCTGGTGATGGCGGCGAACGCGCCGGGCTTCGAGACTATTATCCTGCGGCCGCGTTTCATTTGGGGTCCGGGCGACACGACTTTGATTCCGACGATAGAACATATGGCCAAGACCGGACGGTGGATGTGGGTCAATCATGGGCGCGCCATGACCTCGACGACGCATGTCGACAACCTGATCCACGCCATTGATCTGGCGCTTACCAAGGGCCGAGGCGGTGAGGCCTATTTCATTCTCGATGACGGTGTGCGCTCGATGCATGAAATGATTTCGGGCATAGCGGCGGCGCGGGGTATCACGCTGCCAGAGAAGTCTATTCCGGCCTGGCTCGCGGACATGATCGGCGCCGCGTGCGAGGGCGCTTGGGGCGTGCTCGGCCTGAAGGGCGAGCCGCTCCTGACCCGCTTTTCCGCGATGATCATGTCGCGCGACAGCATCTTGAACGATGCGAAAGCGCGCCGAGATATGGAATATCGGCCCGTGATCTCGGTGGAGGATGGGATGCGGGCGCTCGCGGCCTGACGGAACGCAGCGGTAGGGCGCCGCGTTGATCGTCTCGGCCCCAATCTTTGAGACGCCGCCATGCTACTGCAAAAGCTTATCAATTCTATATTTCGCGACGGCCAGATCGTCGTGCTCACGCCCGATGGCAAGGCCCATGGCGCCAACGGCGCGCGGATCGATGATTGCCCCCTCGTCGTGCGGATCGCCGACCGCGCGGTTGGCGCGACATGAAGCATAAGAACCCGCGGCGCGCGTCGCAACGAAACGCGGCGCACCATTATGATTTGTCGGGCGCGCTCTATCGGCTCTTCCTGGATGCGGACCGGCAATACTCAAGCGCGTATTTCGCACGGCCGGATATGAGCCTGGAAGAAGCGCAAGACGCCAAGAAGCGCCACATCGCGGCGAAGCTGTTGCTCGAGCCTGGGCAGCGAGTGCTCGATATCGGTTCGGGCTGGGGCGGTTTGGGGATCACGCTGGCCGAAGACTACGGCGCGGACGTCAGCGGTGTGACGTTGTCGACGGAGCAGTTGACCGAGTCGCGTGTGCGTGCGGCGAAGAAGGGGCTGACGTCGCGCGTGCGTTTCGATCTGCGCGATTATCGCGATGTGCAGGGCGTATTCGATCGTGTCGTCTCGGTGGGTATGTTCGAGCATGTCGGTGCAGCGCAGTATCAGACGTTCTTCGGCGCCATTTGCGATCGCTTGGCGGAGGACGGCGTCGCGGTGCTGCACACGATCGGCAATGTTCACGGACCGGGGCGTAACAATCCATGGATCGAGAAATACATTTTTCCGGGCGGCATGGTGCCGGCTTTGTCGCAAATCGCCGAGGCGGCGGAGCGATCAGGCCTAATTGTCACAGACGTTGAAATACAGCGCCTGCACTATGCGGAGACGCTGAAGGCGTGGCGCGACCGCTTTGAAGCACATAGGGACGAGGTGCGTGCGCTCTACGATGAGCGTTTCTGCCGAATGTGGGAATTCTACCTGGCTGGCGCGGAGGCGGCGTTCAAGGAGGGCGATCTCGTAGTGTTCCAAGTGCAACTGGTGAAGGATCCCCAAGCCGTGCCATTGACCCGCGATTACATCACCGATTTCGACCGCCGCTCGCCGCACGCGCATAAGATCGCGGCTGAGTAGGCCCCGTCGCATCGTTGCAAAGCGCGGCGGGCTTGCGCATGTTTCGCACATGCGGCCGACTGACTCGCCCCTTCGACTGATCGGAATGATCGGCGGCACCAGCTGGGAAAGCACCACCCACTATTATCAGCTGCTGAACCGGCTCGCGCGCGAGCGGCTGGGCGGCAAGCATTCGGCGCGGTTGCTGCTGTGGTCGGTCGACTTCGCGCCGATCGCGA
>JACQAC010000171.1 GCA_016195245.1 Pseudomonadota bacterium | reverse complement strand
GTACACCGTGAAAAAGCGCAGGCCCGTTGTCGGCAAGCGGAAGAGGTGGCTGTAGCTGTGCGCGAGCAGTTCGTCGGATTTCTTGGTGGCCGCATAGAGGCTTACAGGGTGGTCGACGTTCTGATGCACCGAGAACGGCATGGCGGTGACCGCGCCGTACACCGAACTCGATGACGCGAACACCAGGTGCTTCACGTCGTTGTGGCGGCACGCTTCCAGAATGTTCACGAAGCCTTCGATGTTCGATTTGATGTAGGCTTGCGGATTGATCAGCGAGTACCGCACGCCCGGTTGCGCGGCCATGTTGAACACGAGTTCAAAACGCTGCTCGTCGAACAGTTTGCGCACGCCGACGGCGTCGGCGATATCGAGTTCTTGGAATGAAAACCCGTTGCGGCCCCGCAGCTTCTCAAGCCGCGCACGCTTAAGGTTTACGTCGTAATAGTCGCTGAAATTGTCAATGCCGACGACGCGCCGGCCTTGGTCCAGCAAGCGCGCTGCAAGGTGGTAGCCGATAAAGCCGGCCGTGCCGGTGACAAGTGCGGACGCCATGTGGGCAGGCTGCGTAGGAGGCGCGCGCCGCGAAATCAACTGCTCAAGCCTAAGAAGACGCCGCTCTAGGCGCAGCCGACGCGACAAGCGCAGCCGCGAGCAGCATCGTGGCGTCCCACCATTCTTGCCAAATTCCGTAACTAAGATTGGCAATGACGCCCAACGACGCGATGGTCGCAGCGGCGGCTGCTGCGGAAAACCTGTCGCCGCGGGAGCGCTGTGCAAGGGACCATCCGCCTACTAACAGCGCTGCGGCGGCCAGCAGCGCCCCCACCGCGCCCAGCTCGAACCAGATCTGCATGCTGGCGCTGTGAGGGTGAAGCGGAATGGCGGCGACAGAATAGTCGGCCCGCACCGGCAGCATTTGTGGCGCGGTTCGGGAAGCGTCGAGGCCATGTCCGAACCAGAATTTCTCTGGAATTCGACCCGAAACATAGCGCCAAATGACAACTCGCGCTGCGCCGCTCATCGGCAATGCATCGACGACGCGCTGATCTGTGAATAGGAGGGGCGTCACGAACGGCGCTGCCAAGACCCATGATGCGAGCCCACCGCTCGCGCCCATTATTGCTAAGCGGGGCGCAATCAAAGCCAGCGCGAACGCAATGAGGCCGATGCCGAAGGCAACCGCATTGGCGATCTGATTGAACTGCAGCGAAAGGGCGCCGCCGAGCGCAAGCAGCGCCACCATGCCCATGACGCGGAGCCGCGAGGGGCCCCAGCCGACGCACCCAGCGGCGGACGCCCAAGTCATTCCGATCAGAACGCTCGTGGCTCGGCCGGTGGTCTTGTCGAGCGTGCCGATGTCGAGCGTCGGATGGAGGGCGTGATTGAAGGGGCGCGACCATAGCGCCTCGATCCCCAGGAGGATGGCGAGTACGACAAACGAGGCCGTACCCGTCGAATTCGTCAGCTTCCTGTCCTTTTGGGTTTTGGATGCCGCGTCAGCGAACAGAAGGCCACCCAGGAGGGTCAGCCAGAGCTTCAGGGCTTGGATGTGGTCCGGATAGTTGGACCAAAGGCTCGAGACCGCCGCCCACGCCGCAAATGCCAGCAGGAGCAATAGCGCTAGGCTTCTCTTTTCAAGGGCTTGCCGCACCCGCGAAAGCCGCACGGAGAGCGCGCCAGCTACGCTGACAAAGGCGGCCACGCCTAGGATTGCGACCGTGCATAGCCACGGAAGCAGCACAAACATTAGGGTGCGCGCCACCGCCCCGAGATCGAACTGCCGGCTCACGACATCACGCTCCGTTGCGGTGCAGCGTTCTCACGCTCCCGAAGCGTACGCAACATTTCAGCATCGTCACCGGAGAAGCGCCTCTTAGTGCTTGGCGCCAATGAAAATTTAGGCTTTTGTTTCCGCTGGGCCTCTATAAGGGTAAGCAGGAGCAGCAATGCTCCTTGCGAGCGAGCGCGGCGGGAGCACTACGATGTCGGAACTGCCGGAATATGCGCGTGAAGTTCGGGACACGGTGATCAGGTCGGGCCTGACGGGTGTTGCCGTGACTGTGCTTGCGGCAACCGCGTTTTCGCCAGCTGGATTTGGCGGCATCATCGGCACGAGCGTGGCCTCTGGCCTTGGCCTCGATCACACAGCGCGGGCGAGTGAAGATCCGTACTCACGTCTGCCGCCGTTTCCGTCGCCCCTGAGCCAAACTGAACTTACCGACATTCGCGGTGAACTCGCAAGCACAGCCGCGTCGCTTGAGATCACCCGCGCGGCGACGGAAGGTAAGATCGAATATGTCCGCACCATCGCTGAGCATCAGGGCTTGAGCGCGCCGATGGCGGTTCTGCATCGTGCTTCGCCGATTGCGACGACAGCCTTGGCGGCCCCGGCAGCGCGGTTTGCGTCGGCAACTGCGGCGACGCCGCTGGCCAATGTGGAGCCGGTGGCGGCCTCCGTCCATACCGATGGTAACGCCCAACTGGCTGCGCTACTGCTAGCGCACGAGCGTCTCTGAATTCATTCTCAAAGAAAGCGCGGACCCGTGCGCGTCCGTACGCCTTAGAGACGCGATGTGAGCGCTAGCGTCATCATCGTCACTTACAACACTGGAGACGTGCTTCGCGATTGTCTCGCTGCCATTGGCCGCGCTGAGGGTGTTGGCGACATCGTCATTGTCGACAACGGCAATCCGAGCACGGCAACGCAATTCATCGACACTTTCGCAGCACAAAGCGCAAAGGCGCAGGTGTTGCGTGGGCAGGGGAATGTGGGCTTCGCCGCAGCCTGCAATTTGGGCGCGGCACGGGCGCACGGCGACCCCCTGGTCTTCGTCAATCCGGATGTGGTGCTGAACCCCGACGCCATCTCGCGAATGGTCGCCGCGCTCGCCGCTGCGCCACCGCCGGCGATCGTCGGTGGCGATCTTCGAGACGGGGATGGGCGCCCCGAGCGAGGTTCACGCCGGGAACGGCTGACAAGCTGGCGAGCCTTCGTTTCAATCACTCGCCTCTCGCGCTTCGAGCGCTGGGCCCCAGCACTGCGCGACTTCAACCGCCACGGAGATCCGATGCCGCGCGAGGCGACGCACGTCAAATGCATCAGCGGCGCACTGTTTGCGCTCCGCAAGGCCGACTTCGATGTCTTGGGTGGTTTGGACGAGGGCTACTTCCTGCATGTCGACGACGTAGACCTCTGTCGGCGGGCCGAGCAGCGCGGCTGGCCCGTGGTGTTCTTGCCAGGGCCGCATGGAATTCATCGTCGCTCTTCGAGCGAGATCAATCCGCGGATAGTCTCCATGCACAAAGCACGGTCCATGGCGCACTATTTTCAGAAATTCGGCTGCAATCCGATCGAGCGCGGCGTGGCCGGTTTGGTTAGCGCGGTGCTTTCACTTGCTTCGCGTCAATCCTGAAGATCACCGGCTTGCGGCCTATGAACACAAGCGGGCTCCACGCCAAGCGGCGCGCGATGGCGCCCGCGCGCACCTTCCGCGTCCGACGCAATTCTTGGCGGCTAGTCCATATCGGACCGACGCCTGTTATGCTGGCGAAGAAGCCACGCCATGCAGCCAAGCCGCCGCCTGTAAATGCCGCCATCGTGCAAGCCGCGCTGCTCAGCGCGAGGTGCGTGGGCAGCAGCAGCCAGAACAACAGTGGCGGCATACACTTCACAAAGGTCCAGAGCCGGTTCCGGGCGCCCAGAAAGCGTGCAAACGCCGAACGAACGCCGGCCGAGCCGCCACCGACGTGATGGACTACCGCGCCGGGCGATTGCAGCACGATATGCCCCTGCAGCCGCAAGCGAAAGCAGAGGTCGACATCCTCGAAGAAGCAAAAGTACCGTTCGTCAAAACCACCAATCGCCTCGAACGCCTCGCGCCGGATCAGCATAGCCGCGCCGCACGCCGCGAAGCTTTCACCCAGCGGTGGCGGCGCGTGGCGCGGCTGGCCGAAGTTCGAGCGATAGCAAAGGCCGCTCGCATGCAGCACGTCACCCGTTCCGTCGAAGACGCCACCGACGTCAGCACGAATTTGGGTTGAGCCGATCGCCGCGGCCCCAGGATACCTTTCCGCCAAGGCGAGGAGCTCGCTCAGCCACGCAGGTTCGGGAAATGCGTCCGGGTTGAGCAAGACCAGATAGGGCGTGTCGACGCCTTGCGCCGCGCGGTTGTTGCCGGCCGCGAAACCGAGATTGTCCTCACTCTGAATGAAGTGTGCGTTCGCTGGCAAATCTTCTCGACGCGGTCGTTCCTCGATGCGTGATGCGTTGTCCAGCACCACCAACTTCCAGCGCGTTTCGGTCTGTGCGGCCAGCGCACTTGTCCAGCGCGGGAACCAACGCGCCGCGTTATGGGTGATCACGATAATCGTGGCGAGTGCGCTCAAGCGATCAGACTTCGCGTGATTGCGGGCACCTGTCCCAACAGACCCTCCCGCTCAAACGTTGCGTCGCCGGGCGAAATTTCTTTGCTCCCATGAAGTCGTATCAATCTGACGGGCCGACATAGGCGCTGTAGTGCTCTGGCGAGCCTGTGGGCAGCGTTTTAGCGTCCTGTCGCTTCACCGGGCGTTCCTCTTAGCGGCGAGAGGGGCAAGCCGCTAGACGAGAACCCCAAGAATGGAAACTCCAGTCACCAGTTGACCTGTGCCGCTCGCAAGTTCCTGCACGAACACGATGTTGGAGTTAGAAATCGGTGACAGCTGCGAGCAGGGCAAGATGTTCTGTCCGACGCCGAGTGCGCCATCGGTAAAGCTCTTGACGACCTGGGTGCCGCCGGTGATCCCGGCTTCGGAAATGCCCACCTGCGCCTGCACGGAAGACCCCGACACAATCGAGCGCGCCAGCACGCCCGCTTGACGAAAGACGCGGCCGAGCACCGCTTGCATCATCGGACTGATGTCCAGAGCGATAAATCGATTTGGCGTCACGCCGGTCGGATCGCCGATCTGGATCGTGTCTCCCGCCGCCCAGCCGCTCAAAGCCGTAGCGTCAACAGTTTTGAGCTGATTGTTGGCGGGAGACTGCTTCACCCAAGCCGGTTGATTGGGTGTTTTCGAGGTGTTCCAGATTCGCAGGTAAGAGACACCCGCCATATTGGCGCCGAAGAACACGCCAGCGTCGGCTGTCGTCAGCGTGATTACGTCAGACGCGATGGAACTGATTGTCGCGGTGCGCGGGTTCTGCCCGCGCGCCGTGTCGATGCGATAGATTGAGACCACGCCATCGCCGCCTGGTGTGAAGATGATGCGCCGTTCTTCCCGCGCCGAAATGCGCTGCCAAGTCGAAACGCCATGAGCATAAAGCGCATCGGCATCTTGCGCGTAACAACGCCAACCGGCTTTGGGCGCCAGCTGCTCCCAGGCGCCGTCGCGATAGTAGGCTAGAGCACCGTCCGTCATTGCGCCCCATGCCGCGCCAGTCTTTCCGCTTGGCAACAAGTAGATGTCGCCATCGCTGGGCGAAGCAGGTTGCGTGGCGGTGGTTGCCGAAATCGCCGAGAGCTGCACCAAGGCGTCAAGTCGCCGCAACGATTCATTGACGGTGACGTGCTTCTGCGCTTGGCCGGCGGCAAGATAGGGAAGAGTGAGGCGGGTAGTGTCAGACATGCGCGCCAATCTACG
>JACQAC010000170.1 GCA_016195245.1 Pseudomonadota bacterium | reverse complement strand
TCTGGCTCAAGGGCTACAATTCGACATCGGTCGCCGATCTGCTTAGCCGCACGCAACTCAATTCCGGCAGCCTGTATCATGTGTTTCCGTCGAAACAAGATGTGCTAATCGGCGTTCTGGAAACGTTGCGCGACAATATCGGGCCCATGCTGCTGGAGCCCGCGTGGGCCGGTGAGGACGATCCGATCGACAAGATTTTCGCGCTGCTGGCGCACTACCGCACCGGCATTGTGGAAACCGATTGCACTTATGGCTGCCCGATCGGATCGCTTGCGCTGGAGCTGCACGAGCCCGACCCGCTAGTGCGCGAGTTGCTGGGAGCCAACTTCGACGCTTGGACCGGCGCTGTCGAACGATGCCTGAACGATGCTGGGCGGCGTTTGCCGGCGAACCTAGATCGTCATGCGCTAGCTGAATTCATTCTGACGACGATGGAGGGCGGGGTGATGCAAGCCCGCACGCATCGCAGCGTCGCCTATTTCGATCGCGCGGTTGCGCAATTGCGTCAGCATTTTGAGTTCTTGGAAGAAGCGGCACGAGTGGGCGCGTGAGGGAGGTCTTGTGATGGTATTTAATTGGTTGGCTGTCGTTGCCGCGGCGCTGAGTTCGTTCGTGCTGGGCGGGCTTTGGTACGGCCCACTTTTCGGCGCCACTTGGATGAAGGCCGCCGGCATTAGCGCAGAGCAGGTCAAGAACGGCAACAAGGCGCTCATTTTCGGCGGCACGTTCGTGTTGTCGCTGATTGCAGCGGCGACGTTTGCGTTCTTCCTCGGATCATCGATCACGGCGGCGCAAGGCGCGCTCTGCGGCTTTACCGCGGGGCTCTGCTGGGTGACGACCTCGCTTGGGAGCACCTATCTTTTCGAGCACAAGCCGCTGTCGCTGTTCCTGATCAATGGCGGGTATCGGACGGTGCAATTCACGCTCATCGGTTTGATTCTGGGAGCGTGGCGCTGATGCGAGCGCTCGCCCTGGGCTTGCTCTCGCGACTAGCCGACATCTCGTGTCCGCTTTGCGGAAAAGCTGGGCGCGTGTCTGGTCTTGGGATCAAGCAGGCACGTTCGCTGTTCTTGCCCATTTTGTGAACAAGATGCGCGCCAGCCAGTAGGCCATGGTGAAGAGCACCAGCAAGATCGCAGCGAGCAGGATCTGCGGCGCAGGCAGAATTGCCGGAAGCGCCTTTAGGCCTTGCGCCGCAAACGATCCGACGGCGATGAACAAAGCAAAACACATTCGCCAGAGATGACGCGCGAGACGCTGCCCACCATAGACGCCTCCGCGCAGCACAACGGTTAAATCGCCAAGCGCGGCGAGCGCGATGGCGCTGTTCACAAAAAGGCTGGCGTAAAGAATGTAAGGATTGGCCGCCGCTCGCGCGCCAGTGGCGATGAGATAGGCCGACCAAAAACCAAGGCCCGCGACGGTGGCGGCTATCACGAACGCGCACAATTCGACGCGCCTCCCGCGCCGCTCG
>JACQAC010000184.1 GCA_016195245.1 Pseudomonadota bacterium | reverse complement strand
ATCTCCGCCGAGACGACCTTCTTCGAAGACGTGGCTGAGATCGAAGCGCTTGAAGACATCCTCTGGCCGCTGTGTGAGAAGATCGCTACGCGTTGCCGCGCGTCTGAAACCGCCGGGTTGACCCTCACACTCAAGCTCAAAGACACCCGGTTCAAGATCATCACGCGCCGCCGTCAGCTTCCAGAGCCGACGCTGCTCGCTTCGCGTATTTTCGCGCATGCCCGCGAACTGCTCCACGCCGATGCCGACGGCCGCACCAAATTCCGGCTCATCGGTGTGGGCCTCTCCGATTTCAGCGATGCATCCGTTGCGGACAAGGGCGACATGCTTGATACCGAAACCCCCAAGCGCGCGGCCGTGGAAGGTGCTGTCGCCAAGGCACGAAACAAATTCGGAAAAGCCGCCGTGCAAACCGGGCGCGCACTAAAAACGCAAAGCGACGACTAATTCGTCCTTCTCCCCCTGAGAAGGTGGTTCGACGCGCAAGCGTCGAATCGGATGAGGGGTAACGGCGCGAACGTCGGAAGTGTCGTCGCGCTCATACCCCTCACCCAGATTGCGTGTTTGCACCGACGTTGCTTGCGGTCCCTCTCCCACAAGGGGAGAGGGTGAGCGCGGTGCGTTCGACAAATAGGTGGAGGCAAGGCGCCAAGTTCGGAGGAAGAATCGACGCGGCCTGTCCGCAATTCAAACACTTCCGCCAAAAAGTATGCCGAGTCGTCGTCCTCCAATTCGACCCGTCAAAATCCCGCTTATACTGCTTCCCATCCCTCACACGGGAGGTTCAACAGGCTAGCCGAGCCAAGCGAATGTGAGGGCTGCGATTGAGCGTGAAGCGCTCTTCGAGACCAACCGAAGAGCCAAGCTGACGGGGCCTTGAAACCGTCAGGGTCCAGCGGACCGAGCTGCCGCTGCACGTCCAAGCACTGGGAGCCCGGAGTGAAAAGCTCCTCATGCCCAGGCTGAAGCAGAACAATCGCGCGGGACGTGGATGTGGTTCGCAAACATCTCATTCCCTTACTGGCCTCGCGGCCCATCCGCGTCCCGCTCTCCCTTTCGGGAGGCAAGGTCCTCTTCGGACGGCACTCCGGAGTGTGCAAACGCCTGCGCGCTTGCTACTCATTCTGGCGCGTTGGGCTTGGAGGGCCGTCATCGACCGCCGACTCGTAGATATTCTCGCGCAGGGCGGCGCAGTAGCCGGCAGCCTGTTCATAGCGCGCCTGACGCAAACGCTCGTTCCAACTGAGTTGCAGGCGCTGTGGTCTGTCGCCGCAGTTTTTGCCGCCACAGCATTGATGAAGCTGGTTATGCCGCGTCACACCATTCTACGACGGATCAGGTGGCTTGGCGTGGTGTGCATGTTCGCCGTCTTCGGCTTGGCGGCGTTCCTCTTCGGCCGACCATGGATCTTTGGCTTGTGGTCGCCGCTGGCGTGGCTCGCAGTGCTCGTCGCCTATGGTTGCGCGCACTTTGCCTTCTTGAACCGGCTTGGGGATGACGCGGAGCGTCGAGCGGACTAGAGAGTTGTGTTACGCAAGAGGGGCTGGCGATGGGCAAGATCGATGCACGATTGGTCGAATTGGGCGTGACATTGCCGACGCCGCCAGCACCCGTCGCTTCCTATGTGCCGTACGTCATCTCCGGCAAACTCGTGTACGTCTCCGGACAAGTCTCTGTCGATGCCACGGGCGGCATCAAGGGCAAACTCGGCGACGCCATCGAAGTCGAGCAGGGTCAAGCTGCCGCGCGCCTGTGCGCCCTCAATCTGCTGGCGCAAGTGAAAGCCGCGTGTGGCGGCGATCTCGATCAGGTCAAGCGCGTGGTGAAATTGTCGGGCTTCGTCAACGTGACGCCCGATTTCGATCCCATTCCACAGGTCATGAACGGCTGTTCCGATCTTATGGTCGCCGTGTTCGGTGACGCTGGCCGTCACGCGCGTTCCGCGGTGGGGCAAGCCAACCTGCCGCTGAATTACGCGGTCGAAGTCGATGGGATGTTTCTCTCCTGGGATTTTCTACAAGCGCTTGAAGAAAGCGGCTGCGCGACGCCGGCGAAAGGCTGGCAGCCCGCGCACTTAATCGCGCGTGACCGCACCGGCGCTGCGGTCGGCGCCATGCTGCTCTACGCTAAGGACCATTCCTACGGCGAGTACGTCTTCGACCATTCCTGGGCCGACGCGTTCATGCGCGCAGGCGGGCGGTATTATCCGAAGCTGCAATGCGCCGTGCCGTTCACACCGGTGCCGGGACGCAGAATGCTGTCGAACGACGCGAGCGTGATCTCAGCACTCGGTCAGGCTGCGATAGGGTTGGCGCAGCGCGCTGACGCATCCTCGGTGCATGCCACTTTCGCCAGCGCCGAACTCTGCCAGCACTTGAAGTCCCTCGGCTACCTCACGCGCGTCGGCCTGCAGTACCATTGGTTCAATCACGGTTACGCGACGTTCGACGATTTTCTCGCCGATCTCTCCTCGCAAAAGCGCAAGAACATCCGCAAGGAACGCGCGCGCGCCGCGGGGGGCATGCGCATAAGACGCCTGCGCGGAACCGCGATCACGCAACGCGACTGGGATTTCTTCTTCCGCTGCTATCAAGACACCGGCTCGCGCAAGTGGGGCTCGCCGTATCTGAACCGCAAATTCTTCACGCTGCTCGGCGAACGCATGGCCGACCAATGCGTGCTGTTCGTCGCTGAAGAAGACGGCCATCCGGTCGCATCGGCGCTCAACCTGCTGGGCGGCGACGCGCTTTATGGCCGTTACTGGGGCCGCGTCGCCGACGTTCCGTTCCTCCACTTCGAACTTTGCTATTACCAAGCCATCGACCTGGCGATCGAGCTGAAGCTCGCACGCGTGGAGGCGGGCGCGCAAGGCGAACACAAACTGGCGCGCGGCTATGTGCCGGCGCCGACCTACTCAGCGCATTGGATCGCCGATCGCGGCCTGCGCCAAGCCGTGCTGCATTATCTGAATGCCGAGACGCCAGCGGTCATCGAAGAGGCGGAAGTCCTCGCCGACCACGCACCGTTCAAGAAGCAGGATTAAGCGCCGCCGCCTTGCGTGGCTTCAGCACAAAGTAAAGCGGTAAGCCCAGCAACATCAGCGCGCCGCCCCATAGCGACACCTCGATGCCGGAGCCAACCAGAGCGAACACTGAATAGGCACAGCCGAACAGCGCTACAGAGGTCCAAATCTTGGATGTTCGCCACGAGTGTTTGATCTCGGCTAGGCCACAAAAGAAGTAATAGATGAGGCTCAACGCCGTCGCCATCATCAGCAGGAAGGTATAGGCGCCGATCAACCCGCGAGAATAATTCAAGAATAGCAGAATGGCGCCCAGCACAGAAGAGAGGAGAACCGACCAATAAGGAACACCGCCGCGATTCAGTTTCGCCATCCAAGCGGGCGCCTTGCCATCCTCCGCGACAGCCATTGGCATCTGGCCTGATGTGAAGATAATCCCATTCAGCGTGCCCGCCGTCGCCAGCAACGCACCCGAGGCGACGAAGAATCCGCCCCAAGGCCCAAGCACGTGCGCCGCGTCCGCGAAAGGCGCCTGCGACTGCGCGAGTTGCGCGGGTGGGACGAGCAGGTTGACCGCGAAGGAAGCGCTCAAATAGATCACCGCCACCAGAACGATAGCCGCCGCCAATGCGCGCGGGATCGTGCGTTCGGGATTGCGAATAGAGCCCGCACTGGTCGCTGCCGCCTCAAAGCCGGTGAACGGCCACAGCGTGATCAGCGTCACTGCCGCCAGTTGCGGCAGGATGGGTTTGTTCGACGGATTGAACGCTGGCAAGTTGTACGCCGACCCGAACAGAGCCGCCGCGCCGATGATCGCGAGCAATGGAACGATCTTGAGCAGCGTCATGCCGATTTGAACGGTGCTCATCTCCTTCAATCCGCGGACGTTGATTAGTGTAAGCACAGCAATCAGCGCCAGTGCGCTCAGCGCTTGCGCGACAACGCTCTGTGCGACGATCGGAAAGAAGAATCCCAAGTAACCGACGAACCCAATCGCGACGACTGGAATGGCGCCCCAAAATCCGATCCAATAGCCCCACGCCATCAGGAACGCGGTAAGGTCGCCGAACGCTTCCTGCACATAGACGTACGGCCCTCCGTCGCGCGTTGTGCGCGCCGCCAGTCGTCCGAACACCAGCACCAAGGCGGTGGCGCCCGCCGCGCCCAAGCAGCAACACGACGACGCTGGCCAAAATGCTTCCCAAGGCGAGGTGCTCGAGAAGGGAGTCTTTGGAGGCGCGGATGAAGACGGAGTTGTCGCGGATGGTGAC
>JACQAC010000183.1 GCA_016195245.1 Pseudomonadota bacterium | reverse complement strand
TGGCGCGCGCAGCGGCACGACGTTCAACCGATGAAAAAGATCCTCGCGGAAGCGCTGTTGCTCGATGTCACCACGCAGATCGCGTGAGGTCGACGAAACCACACGCACATTCACTTGCACATCGGTACTGCCGCCCAGTCGACGGAAGCGCTGTTCGACCAGCACGCGCAAAATTTTGGACTGCGTCTCGATCGGCATATCGCCGACTTCGTCCAAGAAGAGCGTACCGCCGTGCGCCTGCTCGAACACCCCGATCTTGCGTGGGCGGCCATCCGGCCCCTCTTCGCCAAAAATTTCGCTCTCCATGCGCTCCGGCGCTATGGAAGCGGCGTTAATTGCGACGAACGGACCGCCAGCGCGAGGGCTGCGTTCATGGAGCAGGCGCGCGATCAATTCCTTGCCCGAGCCGGCGGGGCCGGCGATCAGCACGCGTGAATTGGTCTGCGCGACGCGATCAATCGAAGCGCGGAGCGCCGCAATCACCGCCGACGCGCCAATCAAATCATCGCTGGCTGAGGAACGCGCCTTCAGGGCGGTGTTTTCCCGTTTCAGACGGCTCGCTTCGAGTGCGCGCTGCACAACTAAGATCAAACGATCCGCCGTGAAGGGCTTCTCGACAAAGTCGTAAGCGCCCTTGCGGATCGCGGAAACCGCCGTCTCGATCGTGCCGTGGCCGGAGATCACAACAACGGGCAAATCCGAATCGATCTCCTTAAACATCGCGAGCAGTTCCAAGCCGTCGATGCGACTGCCCTGCAACCAGATGTCCAGTACAACCAGCGCCGGTTTGCGCCGCCGGATCGCGTCGAGTGCTTCGTCGCTATCGCGCGCGGCGCGCACCTGGTGGCCGTCATCTTCAAGGATACCCGAGACAAGGTCGCGAATATCGGCTTCGTCGTCGATGATGAGAATGTCAGCCATTACGGGACTCCTGCGCGGTGTTCTGCGCTCTGTTCAAGCGGCTCCTCGCCGCGTTTCGGAAGAACGAACCGAACGACAGCGCCAGGAACAGCTCCCGGCGCATCATCCAATTCAATCAGCCCCCCGTGGTCTTCGACAACGCGCGCGACGATAGCCAAGCCCAGCCCCGTGCCGCGCGTGCGTGTTGTTACGTACGGTTCGATCAGGCGATGGCGATCCTTTTCTGGGAACCCCAAGCCATTGTCGATCACCTCAAACTGCACGCCGTATTCAAGGTCGCGCAGCCGGAGAATCACCGTGCCGTCTTTCGGCTCGCCGTCGCGCGCTCGGCGCGCCTGCACGCTCTCCGCGGCGTTCTTGACGAGATTGAGCAGCGCCTGAGCAATGAGACGCTCGTCGCACACCAAACCGATTGGACGGTCTACGCCCTCGGCTTCAAACCGAATATCAGCGAACGACAAGCGCTGCCCGAAGACCACCGAACGCGCGATATCGCTCATATCTGCAAAGGCCATGCGCGGCGTCGGCATCCGCGCAAACGACGAGAACTCGTCCACCATGCGGCCAATGTCCGCGACTTGGCGCAGAATGGTATCCGTGCATTTCTGGAAGGTTTCGCGGTCAGAGGTGATCTCGTTCGCGTATTTTCGCGCGAGACGCTCTGCTGAGAGTTGGATTGGCGTCAGCGGATTCTTGATCTCGTGCGCGATGCGCCTGGCCACATCTTTCCACGCTTCTTGGCGTTGTGCCGAAATCAGTTTGGTCATGTCATCAAACGTCAGCACGTAGCCGCCCTCGGCGTCCGAACTCATGCGCACACTCAGATTCAACGAGTCTTCGTCGCGGATTACATCAACCCGCTGGGGCGTGGTTTCGCCCGCTGCCGCTGGTACGGGTTGATTCAACAACTCGGTGAACTCCGGCGCCACGTCGATGAGGCGCCGCCCCTCGAAGCGCGCGTCGCCATGCCCAAGCAATTGAGCCGCCGAGCGATTGCTTGCTGTAATACGACCGTCGCGATCGAGGCCTACGACACCGGCGCTAACGCCGCCCAATACCGCCTCGATGAAGCGGCTACGCGTCTCCGCTTCTTCCTGTGCCGTGACCAATTCTCTCCGCTGCGCTTCCAATTGCGCTGTCATGCCGTTGAAGGCATGCGCGAGCGCATCGATCTCATCGCGCTCCTCGTTGACGTTGACGCGTGCTTTCAGGTCACCCGACGCGACGCGACGCGCCGCGTTCGCGAGACGGCCAATAGGTTCGGCGACGCGAGAAGCGCTTGAAAGACCAACCCAAATCGCCGCCAGAAGCACAAGAATCGCCGTGGAAATGTATGCCGTCCCAAACAGCACTCGCAGCGAACCCTGCCGATCCCGCGCCGCGCGATAATCGACGACCGATTGGTCGAATGTCCGCAGCCGCGCCACAAGCCCAGGTTCGATGCGGCGCGTCACACGCAAGTATGCATTGCCGTAGGCCGACAACTTGTAGAGCGCGACAAGGGAGTCCGTAGGCTCGTCGAAGCGCAGCGAAACAGATCCCTGGTCCGCTGTGGCAAGACCTTCTGCAGTCGGCGGCGTGTAGCTGCCGGACTCGTCCGACTGGGCCCGCGCAATGACGCGTCCGGAGCGATCAACCACGTACGCCGATGTAAAGTCTCGACGTTGGGCTTGCGCGATGAGAAACGCGCCGTAACGGTTGGGATCATCAACCAAACCGCGACGAGCAAGGTTCAAGTCTTCGGCCATCGCTTGCACTTGCGCACCCATGTCCCCCTTGGCGAGATTGACGTAAGCGCGGCCAACGTCAGCGGCGTTCTCAATGGTGTTCTCGACGCGCTGGCTGAACCAGCTCTCAAGACCCTGACTGAAGGTGAAGCCCAGAAACGCTGCAACGATCACGGCCGGCGCCAGCGCCGCCAAACTGAACAGCGTCACGAACCGCAGGTGCAAGCGCGCGCCCGTCGCCTCGGCGCGCCACGCGCGCGCGATGCGGACCAGTCGGTGCGCCAGAATGCCCGCGAGCCCGGCGCAAATTGCGAGGCTGCCGCCAAGCATCCATGTGATGGCGCCATTCGACTGGCTCGCAAGGCCTTGTCCGGTAAGCAAGCCAAGTGTCGCGCCCAGAGTGAGCAACGCTGCAACGCCAAATCCAACAAAAAATGTGAGCGCGCTCCGGCTGCGCGGGCGGTCGCTCAGGACGCCCGCCTCCGGGCGGTCATTTACCACTGATTGCTGCACCATAAGCCGGGGATCTCATGTTGCGGTAACGCAACAGAGGTGTTGAACCAATACCACGGCTCCGTCAATCGCCACGCCCAGTCCGGATCCCGAGAGCCTGAATCTTCTTTCGCAACGTATTGCGGTTGATCCCGAGCACCGCCGCCGCACGAATTTGATTGCCGCGTGTCGCCTGCAAGGCGTGCGCAATCAGTGGGCGCTCAACTTCTGCAAGCAACCGGTCATAGAGGCCGTCGGCAGGCAAGCCGGGACTTGCAGCA
>JACQAC010000182.1 GCA_016195245.1 Pseudomonadota bacterium | reverse complement strand
ATGGCCCCTCGCTCCACGTCACGGTCGGTCTCATTGTGCAGACATGGGCAGACCTTATGCTGGAGGTGATTTCCGAGGCAGCACTGCGCAATCCGGAGGCGCGCCGCAGCTTGCCGGCTGGCTATGCCAATCCAAGTTTTGATCGCGAACCCTGGCGGGCGCACCTGCGGAAGCTCGCGCTCGCACTCGCCAGCGACTCGGAACTGGATCCAGCGCTCGATCTCACGGCGGACAATTTCATCCGCTCGCGGGCCGCCGACAATCGTGGCGCAGTGCTGCAGGCGGAGGCAGGTGTGGCCGCGGATGAGAAAGTGCGTCGCCACCCGCTGGCCCCGTACCGGATTGCCGAAGACGGCGACAACCTCGTGCTAATTGCGCCGGGCGGCGATCTGACTTACCCGCAATCGGAGCGGGCGCGGCTCGAACGCGCCCTGTCCGGGCCTGCTTTCACACCAAAAGAAATTGGCGGCGAATCCCCGGAAGAATTCGCCGCCAAACTTGTTGCCTATGGCATCTTGATCCGCGTTTAGCGGTCAGGGCGTCCCGCGCGGTGCTGCTGCGGCGGCGGCCGATGCGATTGGGGACGGGCTGGCGGTTCGACTTGGCTGAGCGCGTGCGGCGCCGCCATGACGTCAATCGTAAGCGTGGTGGTATAGCTCTGCACGTTTGCAGCCGAACCGGCTGGTGCGTTGGCGCGATACCGCGCAGCCAGAACGTAGCTGCCAGGCTGCGTGAATGTCACGGTGGCGTGGCCGTCAGTCCCGGTCACAACATAGCGGTCCAGCTTTGTGTCCGGATCGTTCGCCGAATAGACGACAATAGGCATGCTTGGGAACGCTTGGCCGTCAAACAGGAGCTCGACTTGGAAGCCGCTTGATTGCAGGATTTGGTTTGGGTCCGTGATCGGGTGCAGCGCGAGGCGTCCAACTGAGTGATCGACCGCGGTGCGGTTCGGAGCGCCGCGAGTCAGGTAGACGCTAGAAACCGTCACCGTCTGCAGGGTGTTGGTTTGAGCACCGGCCGGGGCTGTTTCGCCCTGTCCCAGCGGGCGCCACTGGCCATCCGGCGTGCTCACTAGGGTGGTCACGCGGCCAAGTTGTTCGCCGGTCGTCAGCAAATACGTGCCTGCATCCGGCGTTTCGACCACGAGCGATGTCGCATTGGAACCAACCTCGACGCCGCTCAGGACCCCAGCTTGGCCGTTCGGGTCGACAACTTGGAAGTCGCCGCCGAGCGCAACGGACGGCGTAAAGAACTGGGTTGCGTATGACGCTTGCACCGATGCCGTGGCGCCCGTCGGCCAGAAGTCCTGCGGGAGCAGGAAGCCCGTATAAGCGGCAGCTGGGCTCGCCGCTGCGGCGAACAGAGTCGCCGCAATCAAAATCCTCTTCATCGACTCCACTCTTGATGCCGCGTGGGAAACCCCACGCTCTGTCCCCGCCGCCAAATCACCATGTGCATGCGGCGGATTCAAGGGCGAAAGATGGTCACCGGGCCTGCCCGTCCATGAGCGCGAGCAATCCTAACGCACTTTTGATGGTGAACACCACCATCACCAGGAACCCCAGGCCGCCCACGATCCAGAGGATCGGGAATCCGATCAGGACAAAGGTGAGAACTGCGCCGATGCCGCCGGCGACGAGCAGAAACAAGCCCCACCAGAAGGTGATCATCCAAATGCGGATTTGGTCGTCCAGGTGAGACCGCGCCAGGGGGCTCGCGCCATCGCGGCTCGACAGCGCCACGATAACACCAACGAGTGCAAGGATCGCTGCGCTCGGAATGCTCAAAAGGTAGAGCACATAAACCAAGAACGCCGCGCCGCGGCCGGGAGTTTGGTCGGAGGTGACGCTGGTCATGGGCAGCGTCTTGTCACGCCTTCCGGCCGCGCGCCAGCGGGTGCTTCGTTTGCACGAGCGTGCGCAGACGGCCCTCCGCCACGTGCGTGTAGATTTGCGTGGTGGCGATGTCGGCGTGCCCGAGCAACGTCTGCACGGTGCGCAGATCGGCGCCGCCTTCGACCAGATGCGTCGCAAACGCGTGGCGCAACACGTGTGGGCTGACCCGCGCCGGATCCATGCCCGCTCTCGCCGCCGCCGTTTCCAAGATCTGGGCCACGCGCCGGCGTGTCAGCTTCCCATCAGCCGCGCTCGCCGATGGAAACAGCCAACGCTGCGCGCGCTCGCGCTGCTCTTCGTTTCTTGGCAGCGCCGCCGCGCGCGCCTCCAAGTGGGCCGCCAGCGCCGCGCGAGCAGGGCGGCCGAGTGCGACCAACCGCTCTTTGCCGCCTTTGCCCTCAATGATCATGTGCTCCTGGCCCGGCTTCGGCGCCGCGCGCAGCGGCAGCGACACCAACTCACTGACCCGTAATCCCGCGCCGTACAGCAACTCGACCAGCGCCTTGTCGCGCGGCGTTTCCGCCGCCGCGATCAGGCGCTCGATCTCTTCGAGCGACAGCGTTTTCGGCAATGCCCGCGCGCGTTTCGGCGGGTCTAGGCGCGAAGTCGGATCGTCGCCGCGCACATTGTCTGAAAGCAAGAACCGATAGAATTGACGCAACGCCGAAATTCGGCGCCGTGCGGTCGCTGCTGAAAGCCCTCGCTTGCTCAGACCGGCGACGTAAGCCTCGATCGCATCCGCGCTCGCACCCCGCAAGCCGCCACGCACTTCGGCGCGCGCATCCTTCAAATCGCGTGCGTAGGCGTCGAGCGTATTGGCGCGTGCGCCGCGCTCGGCGGACAGCATCTCCAGGAACGCTTCGATCAGTGCGCCATCGCTCATGCCTTCCCATAATCCGGAAGGCGCAAACGGGCCATTAACGCCCGCGCCAGCGCAGCGACATGCACGAGAGCCCCGCATCGATCTTGGCGATCTCGTGCGTCGCTAGCGGTACGATCGCGTAACCCAGCGCGTTCAACATCTCCGCCGTGCGTGGAAAGGCGTCGCTCATCAGCACGCGTTCATTCACGCGTAGCGCGTTGGCTGCGCCTTCTTCGCCCTCCGGCGTCAGCACCACGCGAAAGCCCTCGAACACGCCCGACGCGGCCAACCGCGCCGTCGCGAGAATCGTTTCTTCATCCAGCAAGGAGCAGTCCGACTTGAAGTGCAGGACGCCCTCCGGTGTCGCCACCGGCGCACCGTGCAAACCCAGCTGATCCAGCAAGCCGCACAGCGCCCGCGCGCCTTCAGCGTTCGTCCGCGCCGATTGTCCGATGAATACTTTGCCCGCCGCCGCCAGCACATCGCCGCCATCGACATTGCCTTGAGTGAGCCGCACCACATGCTCGAAGCGCTCACCCAGCGCGGGCGCGATCGCCTCGGCTTCGCCGCGCCGGCTCTCCGCGCCGGGCCGCAAAACAATTGCCGCGCCCTCGAACACCAGGGCCGCGTCTTCCACAAAGACCGAATCCGGAAACGCCTCCAGCGCAGGCAGCACATCGACCCCAACGCCCGCCGCTTCCAGCGCCGCGACATACGCCGCTTGCTCAGCCAGCACGCCCTCGAAGCGTGGAGCGCCGCACTCCACGGCGCGCAGCCCGTTCACCACCGATCGCGCCGGCAGACGCACCAAGGCTCTGTTGAAATCGAACACACGCGTCGTCCTCGTCATGCGTTCGCCCTAGCAGAGGCAGGCGCGAGCCCCAAGCAGGATGGACTAGTGCGGTGCAGGCGGGGCAGCAGGTCGGCGCGCGGGGCGCGTTGGTTGCGCTGGCACGCCCGCCAAGATTGCCTCGACCGCGAGCCGCCGCGCATCGCTCTCAAGCCCCGCTGCCCGCATGGCGTTGATCACTTGCGCCAGGGACGCAGCATCGAGCCGCGATGGCCGCGGATTGATCGCCAGCGCCGAAAGCAGCGCCACTTCGCCGACGGCTTGCCGCTGCACAGAATCGGCCAGCGCCGTCATCGTCGCCGCATCGGCTGGTACGCCGGCTGAAGCTGCATTCGCCGTGAGGAACGCCTGCGTCTCGTCGTCCGCCTGCGCCCCAAGCGCCGCCAGCAGTTCTATGTCGCGCGCGGCAGAACGCCCACCGCCAACGCCTGCGCTCTGCATCCTCCGCTTCATCGCCGTCGTGCCATCTGCACCGCGCTGCCCGGTCAACGCGACCAGCGCCGCATCGAGCGGCGCCAGCGTCGCTTCACCGGCGCCGCCTTGGCGCGCCGCCGCGATCATGCGCCGCGCCTCAGCTGCGTCGCCGTTGGTGAGCGCCGCGCGCGCCAGCAACACAGTGGACGCCGCATCCGGTGCGTTGCGCAGGCCGTTGATCTCCGTGCGGAAAAGGCGGGCCGTCGCCGTGAAGTCCGGCGCGCCCGTCGCTTGGCGCAACAACCCGGCGATCGCTGTCGCCGCTTCGACTGAATCCGGCCCCGCAGCCACTTGTCGCCACACCACCAAGGTCGGTGGCGCACCCACTGTCACTGTTTCCGGCGTCGCCGTCAGAATCGCGCGCGCTTCGCTTGGCGGCAGCGCTGCGCGGCGCAACGCGGTGACCGCCGCTTGCACGCGTTGCGGCTGCGGCGCGTCATCGCTGCGCGCCAGCGCCAGCATCGCCAAAGTCGAAGCCGTGTTCAGCGTCGCCACGACGGGACGCAAATGTGCGGCGATGGAAATCTGCGTGGCGAGGGAATTGTCGTAGCGCGCAGCCGGGGCCCGCGCACCAGGCGCACCAGCTACAGCAGCAAGCGCTGCGCGATACCAAGCATCATCCGCCGTGGCGCCGTGCGCCATCTCCAACGCCAAGTCCGCCGCCGCGCGATCGCCAGTCACCGCCGAGCAATACGCGCGCAGCCGCACCAGAAAAATCGGCGGCGGATCGTCGAGCGTCGTGCCGCGTCCACGCGCACAAGCTTCCGGTCTGCGCCCGCGCGCCAATTCCGCCTGCGCCGCAAACTGCGCGATGGTCGGATCGCGCAGCGCGTCCGGCGCACCTGCCGCCATCGTCGCCAATTGATCAGCCGCACCCATCCGTCCAAGTGCTTCGAAGCGTTCACGCGCGGCATCGACGGCTGCGCCGCTCGGCGCCGCGCCGCCGGAAAACAACGCGCGTTGTGCCAAGCGTTGCGCGGAAGGCGACTCATACACAGCGGGCAAGCGCGCAAACAACGCGCCAACCGTCGCCGCATCGCTGTGCGCCCACAGGTCGCCGCCCAGCGCGCCTTGTCCGCGCGCCAAGGCGCTGACGCTCCACGCATCGAGACTCTGCAATTGCTCCGTCTCAACCGGCGTCGGCAGTGACGACGATTGCGCGCTCGCGCCAGCCGCCGTCGCCAACGCGATCACGGCGACGGAGAGAAAAAGATCACGCATCAGTTCGGTTCGTTTCCGGAAGCAGGCAGGTCGATCCGCACTTCGTGCTGTGCGGGCGGATGCGTATCGGCCTGGCGCATCAGGAACACGAACAGCCCAATAAACAGAACGCCGCCCGCGCTCATCACCATCCACGGCTTGATTGGAGAGGGGCGCGCAAAGCTGCTGCGCCGTCGTCTGCGTCTAAACATATCGCCTCGTCGCACCCCTGCCGTTGCGAGCCGGGCAGATTGCCCGCAAAATGTGGCGAGTTTCTAACCCGGCCCGGACGGATTCGTCCTTAACTATGTCCGGACCATTTGAGGTGATTCGTGGCGCGCGTGGAAAGCAGCGATACCGGCGAGCGTGAAGACGCTGCCGCCGAGCTGCGCCGGCAAGCCGCGGGGCTGGAGATCGACCGCACCGTGGCGCTGGTCGGCCTCATGGGCGCCGGCAAGACCACGATCGGCCGCCGTTTGGCCAAAGCGCTTGGCCTCCGCTTTGTGGACGCCGACGACGCCATCGTTGCCGCCGCGGGCACCAGCATCGAGGAAATCTTCGCCACCCACGGCGAGTCTGATTTTCGCCGCGGCGAGCGGCGGGTGATCGCGCGTCTGCTCGACGCACAGCCCCATGTGCTCGCCACCGGCGGCGGCGCTTTCATCGATCCGCACACCCGCGCGGTGATGAAGAAGAAGGCGATTTCCATTTGGCTGAAGGCGCCGCTCGACGTGCTGATGAAGCGCGTAGCCAAACGCGATCACCGCCCACTTCTGAAAGAGGACGATCCGCAAGCGGTGATGCAGCAGCTGATGGATGCGCGTTATCCGATTTACGCGGAAGCCGATCTCACCGTCGAAACCGGCAACGGCCCCCACAACACCGCCGTCAGCGCCATCATTGAGGTGCTGCGCGCACATTTGAGTGAGAAGCAATGAGCGACGCCGTCAATGTCGATCTCGGCGCGCGTTCGTATGACGTGCTGATCGGGCAGGGGTTGCTGGCGCGCGTCGGTGAATTGATCGCGCCGTTCGCCAAGACCAAGCGCGTGTTCATTGTCACCGATCAGAACGTCGCACGTTTGCATCGCCCCGCGCTGGTGGCGACACTCGATGCGGCGGGACTGAAGAACTGGACCATCACGCTACCGCCAGGCGAGGGGAGCAAGAGCTTTTCCGGCCTAGAAATGCTGACGCGGCATTTGCTGCAAGCCGGCGTCGAGCGCAGCGATCTTATTATTGCGTTCGGCGGCGGGGTGATTGGCGATCTGGCGGGACTTGCGGCAGGCATCGTCAAACGCGGCCTGGATTTCGCGCAGATTCCGACGACGCTCCTGGCGCAGGTGGACTCAAGCGTCGGCGGCAAGACGGCGATTGATACGCCGGAGGGGAAGAACCTGATCGGGCTCTTCCATCAGCCGCGGCTGGTCATCGCCGATACGGGCGTGTTGCAAACGCTCCCGGAGCGCGAGCTGCGCGCCGGGTACGCCGAGATCGTCAAGATCGGGCTCATCAACGACGCCCCATTCTTCGAATGGTGCGAAGCCAACGCCGCCGCGTTCCTGGCGCAAGCGCCAGCAGCACAAGCCCCGCGCCAGCACGCCATCCGCCACGCCGTCGCTGCTAAAGCGGCGATCGTCGCGGCCGATGAGCGCGAAGCGGGCCAACGCGCGCTGCTCAATCTCGGCCACACCTTCGCCCACGCCCTCGAAGCGCATAGCGCTTACGATGGCGCGCTGCTGCACGGCGAAGCCGTCGCCGCCGGCATGAGCTTGGCGTTCCACTATTCCGCCAAGCTCGGCCTCGCGCCGCGCACCGACGCTGACCGCGTCACCGCGCATCTCACCGCCGCCGGCTTCATCACCGATCTCCGCAAGCTCCCCGGTGCGCCGTTCGATGCGCAGGCCCTTGCCAAGCTCATGGCCGCTGACAAGAAGAACGAATCCGCCGCGCTGACGTTGATCCTGGTGCGCGGTATCGGCCAAGCCTTCGTGCAGAAGCGCGCAGACGAAATCAGCCTTCTCGCTTTTCTCGAAGAACAAACTCATGTCTGATCAAACGATCGCCGCCCCGCACACCGCATCATGAGCAGCCCCTATATGAGCTTGCTCGGCGCTTTTGCGCTGCTGGCGGCCAATGCCTTTTACGTCGCCTCCGAATTCGCGCTGGTGAAGAGCCGCTCGTTCCGCATCGACGCGCTGGTCGAGTCCAAGAGCTTCGGCGCGCGCCTCACGCAGCGCATGATGCGCAATCTCGAAGCCTATCTCGCCTGCTGCCAGCTCGGCATCACCATGGCCTCGCTCGGCCTCGGCTGGGTAGGGGAGCCCACCGTCTCGGCCATCGTGCGCCCGCTGCTCACGCCGCTGCACATGCCAGAAGACCTGATCCACCTGATCGCCTTCCTCATCGGCTTCGTCGTCTTCTCATCGCTGCACATCGTCATCGGCGAGCAAGTCCTGATCTCTCCGATCTCACCGTCGCCGACGTGATGATCCATCGCAAAGCCATCAAGATGATCGACATCGATCTTCCAGCCCGCGAGATCATCGCCATCGCCCAGGCCTCCAGCCACACGCGCCTGCCGCTTTACAAGGACAATCCCGAGAACATCGTCGGCATCCTGCATGCGCGCGATCTGTTGCGCGCCATCGCCGAGCACGGGCGCGACGGGTTCGACGTCAATGAGGTCAAGCGCACCGCCTGGTTTACGCCGATGACCACCACGGCCGAAGACCAGCTCGCCGAATTCCTGCGCCGGCGCGAGCATTTCGCGCTGGTGGTCGACGAGTACGGCGCGCTCATGGGCCTCGTCACGCTGGAAGACATCATCGAAGAGATCGTCGGCGACATCAAAGACGAGCACGACATCTCAGCCGTCGGCGTGCGCCCGCAGCCCGACGGCGCCGTCAATGTCGATGGCACGGTGCCGATCCGCGATTTGAACCGCGTCATGGATTGGGATCTGCCCGACGAAAACGCCGTCACCGTCGCCGGCCTCGTCATCCACGAAGCCCAAGCCATCCCCGACCCCGGCCAACGCTTCGCCTTCCACGGCTATCGCTTCCAAGTCCTGCGCAAACAACGCAACCAAATCACCGCGCTCCGCGTGGAGAAGGACGCCGACATTCAGGACGACCTTGGCGGCGGCTAGCCCATCGACTCCGCCAGCACCACTTTGCCATCTTCACCCTTGTCGCGGATTTGAAAGCCATCGGCGCCGAACAGCGCCTTGGCTGTGGCGCCGCCGCCGCGCGCTTCGCCCGCAACGCTTTCGAGCACCGATGCATACGGCGTCTTCACATGCACGACAGCGCCCCGCGCCATATATTCAATCGAGTAGGGCATTGCCTCTGCGTGTTGCTCCCTGCGGGCGCTACTTCCGCGCCAGGCCTTGCACGTAGGCGCGCAGCGAGCGTTCATCTAACACTTCGCCCGTCACCGTGTTGCGGATCATGATCTTGCGCATGCCGCGCCGCGAGAGCGCGTCCGCATGGCTGAGCGCCGCCTTTGCGTCCTGCAGCGTCTCACTTGGTTCGAAGCGCAGCCCGGCGCCCGGCGATGAGTTGACCAGAAACGCCATCAGCTCACTCCGCCTGGCGTGACGATGTTGACGCGGCGGCCGACGGCCTCGAGTGTGCGTTGCCGCTCGCCGATACTCTCGATCGCATTCGATTTTGATCGGTATGAGCCGAAGAACATGCCGTCGAGCGTCACCTGCCAGATGTCGTGATGGAGCGTGACGTTGAAGATTGATTGCGGGGCCATCAGCGCGCCGCCGGTTTCTGCGCGCGCATGAACGCCAGCGCCTGATCCTCAGCAGCGCGCCAGCGCCGCCATGTCTCCAGGCTCGGCACTGGGTCGGAGGTCCAGTTCGGGGCGTCCACTCCGGCCGCGGCGAAGTCCGCTGCCGTCAGCGTGGCGCGCTCTTGATCTTGGGTATGCTGATCCATTTCCTCAGTGTCTCCTAGAGTCGCCGCGCGTTGCCGGGGCTTTGCCAGCCCTTTGACGACCCCAATTCTTCTTCCGGAATAAGGATTGTCACCACGCGGCCCGTCGTCGCCAACGCGCGTTGCGAGTCGCCGATGCTGGAAAGGGCGCTGGCTTTCGAAGGGTAAGCGCCGAAGAACAAGCCATCGAGCGTGACGTGCCAGATGCCGTGATGCAGCGAGAGTTTGAACGTCGATTGTGGCGGTTCTGAAACTCTCATGCGCGGGCTACCGCGGCTTTGCGCGCATGCAGATCCAGCGCGTACGCCAGATCCGCGTCGAGTTCTGACAATGTGGCGCTGCAGACTTGGCCACTCATCGCGCGCGCCAGCACACCATGGACGATCAAATGCGAGGCGTTAACGTCGCTCAGCGCTATTGCCGCAGCCAGGTTGAGCCGCTCCCCCTGCGCGAGCACCTCGAGCATACGGTTTGTTTGAGTCATAACCTGCTCCAAGCAGGCTCGGAACCGCACGGGCGCGGCCGAAAACGTGCTTCTTTTGATGAATGGTGTGAACGCTACCACCGAATGGCGTCGCTGTCGCGCGCTTAATCGATAGGGCAGCCTGTTATCGCAGAGCGAATTGTGTTCGCGCCGCGGCCGTCCTGCATCGTGATGGCGCGCACACGCGAAAAGCGGCGCGTCATTGCAACGAATAGCAAGCGGTTTATTCGCGGCCGGCGCCATTGCGGATGCGCGCGCACGCACCACGTGTTCAATGTCAGAGTTTTCTGACGTTCCTCGTGAGATTCAAAATGGCAGATCAACCCAAGACCGGGCCGGCCCCGAGCGCGCCCGATGCGGTGAAGCAGTCTGAAAAGACGACAACGACAGAGTCAAAGCCTGTCATTGCCGCGGTCGCGTCCTCAGCAACAGAGCCGAAGAAGAGCTAAGCCGGAGAGCCGTCGGGAAGTACGCTTCTCGACGGCGCACGCCGCTTCGCGGAGACCGCACATGAATTATTCCATTCGCTTCAAGAGCGCCCAAGGCATCACCAGCCGCTCTGAATTCTTGCCGTTCGACACTGATGGCGAGGCGCGCACCTACGCTGCCGAAGCGTTGCACAAGAGCCCGATGGTGGAAGTCTGGAAGGGCGACAATCTGTTGGCGCGCTTGCCGGAAGAAACCAAACGCACGCCGCGTTGAACGTTAGCGCAGGCCAGCTTCGGGGTTGCTGAAGCTGAATTCCGGCGAGCCGATCGCGTGATCGCCGTACTTGACGGCATAACCTTCACCCATCTGACGCGCCAGCGCTTCTGCGTCTGCGCTAGAAGCGAATACACCCGCCAAGTGCCACGGCTGCTGGCGCACAACGCCCCATCCTTTTTTTAGCATGTCGCCCGGAATCGCCATCACCACTGTCCTTTTCCTGTTGTTGCCTAAGCCAACGCCAGCCGGCTGAGCCGGCTCGCATCGACGACGCGTTCAAAACTCTCCGCGTCGCTTTTGATTCGATATTGCAGCGGCCGGCCCTCCGCCGGCAGCGCCCGCACAATCCGATACACCTCACGCGAAGTTCCGCCGCCAAAGCTCGCAAGGCTCACGCGTTGCCCGGCAGCAAGCAATTCAAGCGCCATCCGCGCCTCCTTCAGCGATGTGGGATGACGCCATTCATGCGCGCCAAAGCATAATAAACAGACAACGCCGCAACATCGTGTTAAACCGCGCGTTCATCACGACAGCAAAACACGCTTCCAGCCCGTGCGTACGCGCACGGGCGCCAGCCTGTTTGGAGGCGCGGCCATCACCCATTCGCACACCGTCGACTACTGGTCTGACATCATGCGTGCGCTGCGCGCCAAGACCCGATGCACGAAATGCGGCTTTGCGTTGGAGGAGGACAGCCAAGGGCGCGGGCGCTGGAAGGTTGATCCTCGGGCATGGGGGGAACGATGCCAGGAACGCGCTCTCCGGTCGCCCTTCGATTGCCCGCACCTAAAAGCCGCGACCAGTCGCAGCACGCGGCGCGAAAATAAGGTTTGACAGGAAAGCGACCGCTCATGAGAAGGCTAGACCTGCTGCGCGCCGCAAGCAAAGCCGAGAAGGCTTGGATGATCGCAGTTGAGGCCGAGTTCGGCGAGCGCGACGCCGGCTTGGCTCGCTTTCAGGAGCGCGCCAAAGGCGAGGAGGGCAGCGAGCTGCGCAAGCTGCACGATCGCTACCAGCGCGCCTACGCCGCCTACAAATCCACGTAAAGCCAGCCGCGGAGGCGGCGCACCATGACCAACGACCAAATCCGCGAAGCCAAGCCGTTCACCGATCAAGACGAGACGTGGTTCACGCCGCCCATCGTCGTGCCGTTGGTGCTGCTGCTCGCCGTCGCGCTGCGCGCGCTTTTTCTGGCGCAGCACTAGCGGGGCTAGATCGCCCGACGAAGACGCCGTCACCGTCGCCGGCCTCGTCATCCACGAATGTCCCCGACCCTCGGCAATCCGAACAAGCCGGCACTCAGCCTCGCGCTTTCAGAGAAACGTGGATGCGGATACCCGTAATTCAGCTGGCTTTTCGCCACCACGCTTCAACAAAACCAAGCTCTTTGCCCGAAAAATATGCCGAGTCGCTCACCCCCAATTCGACCGGGTTCAAACCGGAGTAAGATGCCCCGTCTTCTGTAGGGAGGCTTGTCGGAATCCCAAGTCGATCAGTTCAGAAGATGTGATGTGAGCGTGATGCGGAGACGGCTCGTGAGAGCAAGAACCGCTGCTTCGGTGAGAACAAAGGAAGCCGAAGGTCCTGGAGCGAATGGGTCGCTTCAAGCACGCCGGAAGGGAACGAAGATTAGGCGCTAAGAGCGTTCGAGATACCCAGCGTCGCAAGGATCGGTCGGGGGGCAACCCCGTTAGGCGAAGAGTAAGCGGAACCTTGTCTCCGAAACGTATGGCCCCTCGCGGCTCTGTAGAAACGCCCCTGAGTCTTCGCCGCCGCAAAACACACCACGCGGGGCGCGCCTTAAGCAAACTCCACCGGACTTCCTCGCGCAAACTTAAAGCGCGCCCCGCTCTCCCAGCTTTCGAGAGCAACAGTGAAAGCGAACCCGCAATGCATGACGCATGTGCGGCCAAACCTCTTTCGTCGTTTCCGGGGCAATGCGAAGCATTGAGCCCGGAACCCAGGGGATGACAAAGCGGAGGAAGCGGCCCCTGGATTCCGGATCGCGCTCGCGCGTCCGGAATGACGAAAATCGGAACCGCTTGGGTGCCCGCTAAGCCGCGGCGCGCGAAGATTTAGCGCGGCTGGCAACGCCCTCGGCAAACGTGAAGCCTTCGACGCCTTCAGGCAGCGTTTCGCCCGCGCCCAGCACAATCACGCCATCCGGCGCCAGCGCATCGGTGACGCGCGTGAACACTTCCGTCCGCATGGCTGAATCGAACGCCGGCAACACATGCGCCAGCATGATGATGTCGAACTGCCCCAGCGCGCCCGGGTGTTTCATCAGATTGTGGCTTTCGAACCGCACGCTCGCGCGCAAGCGATCGGAAATGCGCCACAGATCGCCAGCCTTTTCGAAATGCGCGATCAGCTTGCGGATCGGAAGCCCGCGCTGCACTTCGAACTGTTTTCATTCTGATAGATCGCATGAGTAACGCGACGATCGCGGCGGGGCTCATCCACTTCGCGCTCCGGCGTGCACAGAACGTGCATTGGCAAGCGATGGATG
>JACQAC010000179.1 GCA_016195245.1 Pseudomonadota bacterium | reverse complement strand
CCCGTCGGACGGATCGCCCGCGCTGAGCAATGGCCACCCGGAGGGGATTGAAACCCACTCGGCGTGCTCATCCATCGCCTTCAAGAGTTCGGGCGGCGCGGCGCTTAGAAAGGCGATTTCGGCCAGACTGGGCTTCATGGATTTTCCGTTACCCACAAAGGATAGGGGCTCATCGTTAAGGCGCAATGAGGAGCGCTGGCCCCAGGGCATTACCGGTGACGTTGGCGGCGGCGTCAGCCATGCTAAGAGCGCTCCCCATGACCGTCTTTCTGGCTCACGTCCCAGCCAACCGAGATGCCACCGAGGCGTTGGAGAAGTTCCTGGAGCGACGGGGACAGTTCGTCGAACTCGATGACGGCCAAGCCGCCATGCGTCCCATCCAGACCAGCGACGTGCTCGTGCTGCTGCTTTCCAAAGATTTCGCTTTTGCGCCGACACGGCTACGCCTTGAGCAGCGCGCGCTCGAGGCGTGGGCAGAGCAGCGGCTGATTGTGGTGAAGCTCGATAAGGCCATTGCGCCGGTGGGCTTGCGCGATCTGCCGTCGATTGATGCAAGCTTCGAAGCGCGACGGGATTTCACATGGCAGGAAGTAGCGAACGCCATTCGTGAAGGAGCGCGTAACCGGCCCGCTGTCGCTGATGTCGCCGTGACGCCGTCGCCGGCGAAGCCGGGGAAGCGAGGCGGAAGCGTGCGTCGTGCCGTCTATGCGCTGACGCTGGTTTTGCTGGCGGCGCCGGGGTTTGCGGTCGCCGCAGTCCTTGGGTCTATTTGGCTGGTGAACCGCATCGGGCCGCGTCCTGGCGGCTGGGTCGAGTTGCGCGCCGGCGTCGATGCGCTCGGTGCGCGGTACGGCGTTCAGCCGCTGAGTATTGAAATCGCATTTGCTGGGGCGCTTGTTGTGACGCTCGTGGTGATTGGCGTGTTCATTGCACGATTGCTGGTGGCGCCGAAGGCGGACCGCAAGGTGCGCGAAGAGCCGGCGCATGCGCAGGTGGCGGATCAGGTTGACGCAGCTGCCGCGGTGTTCGTCTCCTACGCTCGCGCCAATGCGGCCGCGGTGATGCCGGTGATCGAGGGCGCCAAGCGCAGCGGCGGCGTCTTTTGGCTCGATCAGAAGAATATCGGCGCGGGCGACGGCTGGGCTGGCGAGATTGTGCGCGCCATTCGAGCCGCGCCGGATGTGGTGGTGATGTGTTCGAAGGCGGCGTTTGAGAGCGATCACGTCAAGCGTGAGATCTACCTCGCGGATCGCTACAAGAAGCACCTGGTGCCCGCTTTTGAGCACTTCGCCAGATCCCGTTTTGCTGGATGTGTCGCCGGAGGGCGTCGCGATCGTCACCCTCAACCGGCCCGAGAAGCGCAACGCCTTCGACGAATTGATGATCGGGGGTTTGCGCGAGACATTTGAGACGCTGAAGGGCGCCGACCACGTTCGCGCAGTATTCCTACGTGGCGCGGGCGAGAGTTTCTGTGCCGGGGCTGACATCGACTGGATGCAGCGCGCGGCCACCTACACGCAGGAGGATAACGAAACCGATGCGCTCACGCTGGCGCGCATGCTCCAGCATCTGCATGATTTGCCGCAATTGACTGTCGCGCTGGTTCATGGCGCGGCTATGGGCGGCGGGGCTGGGTTGGTGGCCGCTTGCGACATCGGCGTGGCGCTGACGAATACAAGGTTCCGCTTCTCCGAGGTGCGCCTTGGCCTCACACCTGCAACCATTTCTCCGTTCGTGATCGAAGCCATCGGTCCGCGTTGGGCTAAGGCTTTGTTCGCTTCCGCGGAAGGGTTCGATGGGCTCTTCGCCGAAAAGATTGGCCTCGTGCAATATGCGGTGGAAACCGAAGCCGAACTGCAGGCAATGATGGAACATCTCTCTGAATTGGCGTTGGCTGCTGCGCCAGGCGCTGTGGCGGATGCAAAGCAATTGGTCCGCGAGGTTGCTGGGCAGAGAATCGACGACAGCCTCGCTAAGGAGACGGCCCGCCGTATCGCCAAGCGGCGCGGCTCCGCCGAAGGCAAGGAAGGGCTCGCGGCGTTTCTCGCGAAACGCAAACCGGAGTGGAAGGCGTGAAGCTGAAGCGTGGATTGAGCGGGGTGTGGGCGTTTCTTTATCGCTCGAAGCTCGTTCGCGCGCCGATGCCGTTTTGGCGGGTAGTGGTGGAGGCTAAGCTCGATCGCCGCGTGAAACGCTGGCCGCGCAAGTTTGAGACCGCGGTGGGCGCGGTTTTCGTGTGGGCGCGCACCACTGAGGAAGCCGAAGGGCTGGCTTCGCTCGCCCTCTCGGAGGAAGGGCTTGAAGCGGTAACCGCAGACGCTCAAAAATGTTTGCCTGCGGCGGCGCCAAGGCGCGTGCCGGCGGCGGTGGCGCGCACGGAATTGGGCTTCCTGCCGAGCGTGGATGGCGACGCGGACGCGAGTGGTCCATCGCATCGCGGCGCCAAGGCGTAGCAGCGCCGTCGGGGAGGGGGATATGAGCGGAGAGCTGGACGCAGCCGGCAATCTTGCCAATGCGGGCCTCATCGCGGGCGCCATTGAAGGCGCTGAACCCGGTGAGGCGGGAGAGGGCAGCTGCTTGAATTGCGGCGCCGCACTCAACGGCGGTCGCTTCTGTTCGAACTGCGGACAATCGGCGCACGCCAATCGCAGCTTGTGGGCGCTCGTTGAAGAACTTGCCTGGAACGTCTTTAATCTCGACACAAAGGCCTGGCGCACAGTGCCGCGCCTGATCGCTCGCCCAGGCACGCTGACGCGTAGCTACATCGAGGGCAAGCGTGCGCGCTACCTGACGCCGTTGGCGACGTTTCTGCTCTGCTACTTCTTCATGTTCTTGGTGTTCTCGACGGTGCCGAAGCCAGAGACCCTGAACCTAAGTGACACGACCAACGCCGCCGAGCACGTGACCGATGCGCGCGACGAACTCAAGGATGCGCAGGACGGCCTGCGCGAAGCGCAGCAGCGGCTGGCGGAGGTGCGCCAAGGATCCGATGGTCCAGTGCGACAAACCGTGCTCGACGCGGCTGAGCGTGGGCTCGCCGAGGCGCAAACCCGCGTGCAAAGGCGGCAAGCAGCGCTGGAACGTGCGCAGCAACGCCAGCGTGAAGCTGCGCAGACGCCAGTGCATGTTCACGTGAACGGCCAGGATGCGGCGTCGTCTCGGCAATCGTCAGCGACAGCGGCGCCCGCTTCGCCGCCAAATGCGCCTGCTCCGGCGTCAGGAGGCGCGCCGCCGAGGCCGCCGGCCGTCGGCAGTCCAGACCTCAACACCGATAACGGCCCGATCACGCTCGACGATCTGTTACGCAAAATCGCGCGCGACAACATTCAGATCAATGGAAGGCCTTGGCTTAGTCCAGTTGCGCGGGCGCAATTGGCCAATCCGCCGCTCTTCTGGAATAACTTGAAGGAATCGGCGTCGCGCTGGGGCTTCTTGCTGGTGCCATTGTCCCTGCCATTCATTGCCTTCCTGTTTCTCTTCAAGAAGGGCATTACGCTCTACGATCATACCGTGTTTGCGCTGAACTCACTCTCATTTGCGTCGCTCTTGTTTGCGTTGATGATCGGAGCTTGGGTCGTGCCGTGGCTGCATTGGGTCCCAGGCATCGCGATTGGCGTCGTCTTGCCCGTTCACACCTTCTTCCACATCGGCGGCGCCTACAAAATGAAGTGGTGGTCAGCGTTCTGGCGCAGCTTCTTCATGTTGTTCTTCGCCTCCTTCGTGATCATCTTTTTCTTCTTCGCCGTGCTGTTTATCGGGCTTGCGGGGTAGAGCATGTCGCAAACTGATCTTTACGTGACCATCGGGTCCGCAGCAGTCATTCTCTTGATGCTGAGCGTCGCTTGGGTTCTGGGCTTCCGGCAGACCGCGAAACTGGACAACAGCGAAGTGGCGCGCCTGGCGAACGCCGAAGGCGCCAATGTCGAGGCCGCAGCAATAGACGCGAAGGGTCGGGCGGCGGTGGCGAAACTGAGCGGCGGTAAGCTTTTGGTCGCCAAAGTGATGGCAGACGGTGTCTCCGCGCGCGTGCTGTCGCAAGGGCAAGCGCGCGTGCGGCTCGGCAAGCGCAAGCTCAGTATCGCGTTTGGCGATTTGGGCTATCCGTCGCTAAATATGCGCCTTGAAAGTCCGCCCGCTTGGCTAACCGAACTTGGAGCCCAACCGTGATCGCGCCCGAGCCCGCGCCGCCGTTTCACATTCCACCCATCGTCACTTACGCGGTGCCGTTTTTCGTACTGACCATCATCATCGAGATGATCTGGATCCGCGTGACGAAGAAGGGCCGCTACCAAGTCGCGGACAGCTTCTCGAGCCTTGCCATGGGTTTCGGCAACCAGATCGTCGGCACTTTGTTCGGCGCGGCCTTCGTGCTGGCCGCCTACGCGTGGGTTTATCAACATCGCCTGGTCACGCTGCAGTGGACTGCCCCGGTGATGATCGCCTGCTTCTTTGCCGAGGATTGCGCTTATTACTGGTTTCACCGCATCGCGCACGAGCGTCGCTTCTTCTGGGCGAGTCATGTCGTCCATCATTCTTCGCAGCACTACAATCTGACCACCGCGCTGCGTCAGACCTGGACCGGAGCGGCTGGCTTCAATTTCATCTTCTGGCTGCCGATGCTCTATCTCGGCTTCCCGCCGGCCATGGTGCTGATGTTCAGCGCTATCAGCCTTGTCTATCAATACTGGATTCACACGGAGTTGATCGGGCGCATGTGGGCGCCGTTCGAGTGGGTGATGAACACGCCCTCGCACCATCGCGTGCATCACGCCATCAACGCCAAATATCTCGACGCCAACTATGCCGGCGTGCTGATTATCTGGGATCGGATGTTCGGCAGTTTTGTGCCTGAGGATGACAAGGAAAAGCCGCGCTACGGCATCGTCTCGCAACTCGGCACCTTCAACCCCTTCCGCATCGCCTTCCACGAATGGGCCGGCATCTGGCGCGATGTCACGCACGCCAAATCGCTGCGCGAAGTTATTGGTTATGTGCTCGGCCCGCCGGGCTGGAGCCCAGACGGTTCGCGCAAGACCAGTGCTTCGATCATGGCGGCGTGGCGCGAACAGCTGGCGCGCGAGCAATCCGCCGCCGTTGCGGCAGAGTAGGTGTACGTCCCGGAGCATTTTGTGGTCGCCGGTGCTGACGCACTGATCACGCGCCTGGCGCGGCGTTTCGCGGGCATTCTTGTGAGTGTCGACGGTGATGGTCAGCCGGTAGCGACACACATGCCGCTCCTATGGGACGCCGAGCGCCGCATCGTCAGCGGTCACATCGCGCGCGCCAATCCTCAGTGGAAGCTGGACTCTCGGCGCGGGCTCATCGTGCTGTCAGGGCCTGAGGCATATGTTTCGCCGAGCTTCTACCCTTCGAAAACCGAGCATGGAAAAGCTGTGCCGACCTGGAACTACGAGGCCGTGCATCTGAGCGGGCCGGTGGAATGGTTCGACGACGCCGCGCGTTTGGAAGATATGGTGCGGCGTTTGTCTGTGGTTCATGAAGCCGATCGCTCAGCTCCCTGGCGCATCGAAGATGCGCCGCCAGCCTACATCAGCGCCATGCTGCGCGGGATTGTCGGCGTGGAGATGCGGGTCGAGCACATTGAGGCCAAGCGCAAGCTGTCACAGAACAAGAGTGAGGCGGACTTCGAGGGCGTGATCGCGGGTCTCGGGGGCGGCGATGCAGCCGCTCAAGAGATCGCGAGCCTTATGCAGAGCACACGTGCGATTTCTGCCGAACCTGACGGGAACTAATATGGACCGCCGGCGCCTAGCCGGCCGACGCTGGTGTTTGCCGGAGAGGGCGCCGGCGGTCCATACTTCGAGTCGATGACGCTCCACATCGTCAAGCTCTGTGTCGGCGCCGAGAGCGTCGAGGATCTGGCCGAATGGCAGATCGGGCAGCTGAAGCGCGCGCAGAAGGCCAAAGCGCGCTCTATCCATCCACAGCAGAAAACGCATCCTGTCTGCGGCACGCGGATGTGGCCGAAGCGTGTGGAGGACGTCCTCGCAGGCGGTTCGCTCTATTGGGTGATCAAGGGCGTGATTAG
>JACQAC010000185.1 GCA_016195245.1 Pseudomonadota bacterium | reverse complement strand
GGTCGCGTTCTCTATCTGATTTTCGAGTTGGCCGAGGGTGATGTTCGAAAGTTTGCCAAGCGACCGAACGAGTTTGAGGCTATCTGGTCGCTGGGCGCACTTCACAACGTCGCCGTTGGACTTAGTCAACTTCACAGCACCGAGATTTTCCATCAAGACATCAAGCCGTCGAACGTTTTGGTGTTCAGTCAAGGCGCGTTGTCAAAACTAGCAGACCTCGGAAGAGCTCATGCGTCGGCGTTGCCTGCACCGCATGATATCTTCGACCTGCCGGGCGCAACTCAATATGCGCCGCCTGAGCAGCTTTATTCATACAGTTGGGGTGATCGTTTGTCTGCGCGAGCGGCAGGCGACCTATATCTACTCGGCAGCCTTTTGTTCTTCTTCTTCATGGGAGTCATGTTTACTCCCGCGTGGTTCGCATATTTGCGCCAACAACATTATCCACGTCGCCTATCTCCCAACGACGAAGGGTGGACTGGAAAATACGATGACGTGCTCCCATTTGTGAGAGATGCCGTGTCTAACGCGACCAACGACCTCGCCGTTCGAGTGAATGGATTGTTTGGGTCGCTCGGCCTTCAAGCGGAGGGCGAAGAGCTGGTCGCCCTATTCAGCTACTTGGTTGACCCAGATCCTAGCAGACGCGGTCATCCCGGAGCGCGGGCGGACAAACATTCAAATCCCTTAGGACTGGCGCGGTTTGTTTCCGCGTTGGACCGCATCGCCAAACGGTCAGCATGGGCATTCAGGAAGGCTAATGGAGAAGCAGCAGCGCAAAGTTGATCGAAAGGTCATTCCTCGCTGGCGGAGTCTCGCTGAAACTCCGCAGGTGGAGTTGGCGCCCGCCGCTATTGTTGCGCGTCAGGGTGAAACGTTTGAACGCCCGAGTGACGTGTTGGCGTCATGGCAACGGACGCCCACGGTTGAAACTGCTTCCGAACTATTAGCTATCGCCCCCTTGTTCGGACCAGGCCCGGATGTTGCGCCCGCTGCGACGTTTCTGCGGCAACGCGCCGACATTCTGTCAGCTGGCGTCGTTCGCTTGGTCGAGTGGTACGACGCGCGCACGGCCATCCCCGCCGATGACGGCGAAAGTGTTCCGATCGCGAGGGACGATGCGCGCAACAGTATCAGAAATCTGAAGCAAGAGATCGATCGAGTTCCTTCGAACGCAATCGCGAATGTTGAACTCGCCAGACTCCATTCGATCCTGGGTCAGGCGGAACCTGCTCGGCGGGCTATGTCTCGCGCTCTGGCTCTGGCTCCGCATAATAGATTTGTTTTGCGGTCCGCAGCCCGAATGTTTGTGTCGCAAGGCCGACCCGACGAGGGATTGGCGATGCTCAGAAGTGCATCGCCTTCCGACCCATGGCTTGCCGCTACCAGAATTGGGCTCTCCGAGCTTACACAACGGACGCCTGACAACATCGCGCGCGCCATGCAATTGGTTGAAGAACGCGCGCCGCATCAGGTTTCTGAGCTTGCCGCCGCGTTGGGTACGCTTGAGTTGAATGCAAGCTTCTCGTCAAAACTCGCTAGGCGCATGTTCAAGCGGAGCGCAGAATCGCCGAACGACAACGCTGTCGCCCAAATCCGATGGGCCAATGAGGCCCGAGGCATCCCGTTTGAAACGTCCTTGCTCAAGATCGAAAAGTCGTTTGAAGCCAGAACGGGTCAAGCCGTGCGGCAAAAGGACTGGGCGCTAGCTGTTCGCAACACTCTGTATTGGTTGGCCGACGAGCCTTTTGCCAAACTTCCAGCGACAGACGGTTGTTTTTGGGCAGCAGAACTCCGACGCGACTTCGGTTCGGCCGAACTGCTCGCAACCGTTGGCCTAACGGCGCACCCCAATGACGTCACGCTGCTTAACAATCGCGCTTACGCGCGTGCGAACAGAGGAAATATTGTTGGCGCCCGCAATGATTTGGCCGAGGCCAAAGCTCGATCCACTGATCCCTCAGAAGCGATATTTCTGACGGCGACCGAGGGATGCATCCACTATCGGAACGAGGAGCATTCGCTTGGATCCGAACTCTACGAACGCGCCATCCGTCGAGCGCTCGCCGAAGGCGATTATGACGTTGCTCAGCGCGCTCTATTGCACTGGCTCCACGAAGAGCAACGCATTGGACGAGTGTGGGAGCCTGAGCTTCTCCTCAAGATAAAATTATACTTCACCGACAAGTCGGTCGCGGAGAACATCCGGGACATCTATCATGCGCACTTCGCCGACATGCCAATCGTTAGAGGGCTGCCGACACCCCCACGAGTGCAAAGTGGGCTGGACGCGGTTTCAACTGCGACCGGGCTAAAAAGAATCTAATTTTCTCATCCAACACCTCCGAACCTGAGCGATACTCACGTCATCCCCTGCATGGGAGGTCTCGTTGCTAGCCGGGCATGCCAGACGCAGGGGTCGCGATTGAGCGTGAAGTGCTCCTCTCCCCCTCCCTTCGAAGGGAGGGGGCAGGGGGCGGGATGAAGCTCCGAAGTCAGAGTGTTCGCACAAAGACTGAGGATCGCCCCGCCCCTCGATCCCCTCCCCTCGCGGGGAGGGGAAGAAAGAAGAGCCACAGCCAGCGGGGCCTTGAAACCGTTGGGGTCCGGGGACCGGCAGTCCCCGCACGTCAAAGCGGCGGACTCCGGAGTGAAAAGCTCCTCAACTCCGCCGCCGAAGCCGAACAATCGCGCGGGGCGCGGGCTGCCGAGCCCATCATCGCGCTACCTTCTTCTTGCGCGGCACGTCCGCGCCCCGCTCTCCCCTTGTGGTGAGCGCCACGCGTCTGGTTTTCGTTTTCGGTTGAGAAAACGGCGGCGCCTTCGCGCGCCTACTCGATCGACCAATCGATCTCGCCGCGCACGTCTTGCGGCACCTGCTCGCACAGCGTCTTGTAAACCTGTTGCTCGCTGACGTGGCGCGGAATGCGGAACACGTACTCGATCCGGCCTTTGCCGTGCGATTTGCTCTCGCTGATCAGCGTGCACTTCAGCTCATCGAGCACCCGCCGGTACTGCGCCGCCGCATCGTTGACGCGGCCCTTGGGAATTTCGCTCACCTCCAGCGAGCACACCGGATGCCCGTCAAAAATGTAGATGAGCACGAAGGCAAAGGCCGTCGCCAGCACCGCGAAGGCCGGCAGATTCAAGCCCGCGATCAGCCCGATCAGCGTCACGATGATCAACCGCCCGGTGTCGCGCGCGGAGCCAGTAGTGGAGCGGAAGCGCATCAGCCCGCCCAGGCCGAAGATCACAAAGCCAATCACGTTGCCGTACTTCAGGACAATGACGCCGATCACCGCCCCGATCAGCGCGTACATGATGTAGATCTTGGGAAGTTCCGCCTCTTCGCGTGTGTCGATGGTGCGCCGCGTGGTTGGGTGGAAGGCGATGACCATGGCGAGGCCAACCGCGAGGATCAACGTTCGCCATGCGTTTCAGGCCACATGCCCGCAATGAAGTACCGCATCCTGAGTTTCGCCCTCGCCGGGCTCGCCGCCACGCCGGCGCTCGCCCAGCAGCTTCGCCCGCGCTTGCCGGTCGAGCCCGCCGCCGCGGCGCGCCCGGTGACGCAATACCTGGTCCGCGAAGCCCGCCAGCAAGCGCTCGCCCGCGCCAACCAAACGCTCAACGCCGTCGTGCGCCTGCAAGGCAGCTTCGTGCAGAATTCCCCGGACGGCAGCCGCGCCACCGGCGCGTTCTACCTGCAGCGCCCCGGCAAACTCCGCTTCCAATACGATCCGCCTGCGACGCTGCTGATTGTCTCTGACGGCACGACCGTCACCACACACGACAGCGCGTTGCGGACGCGGGATCAGACACCGCTGCGCAATACCGCGCTGAATCTGGTGTTGCGCACGCGTGTGGATTTGGAGCGCGACGCCAACGTCACGCGCGTGGCGCGGCAGGGCGACTGGCTCTTCATCAAAGTGCGCGATCGCAACGGGCTCGCCGATGGCGAGCTCACCTTATGGTTCGCTGGGCCGAACGCCGATCTGCGCGCCTGGGATGTCGTGGATGCGACCGGTGCGCGCACGCGCATCACGCTGAACGGCATCAGCGCCCCCGCGAGCATCGATCCCGCTCTTTTCAGGGCAGATTCGCTGCCGGACAGCCCCAGTCGCCACCCCTGAAAATTACAAAAGAACAAGCCCATTTCGCCGCCCAAACCTTGATTTTTTTACTCCTGTGGCGTACATGCCACGTAGCGGTCGCCGCTATCCCCCTGGATTTGCGTCGTCCCCCCGCTGACCGATCCAGTGTGGCGACCGTCGCCGGACATCCCCTGCCGGCGAAATTGCGCCCCTCAAGGCGCAAAATGAGAGGCCCGGTCGTCGAAGACGATCGGGCCTCTTTCATTTCCAAACGCCTGCCCCCAGACACCCGCTCAATGCTGACCATCGCCACTTGGAACATCAATTCGGTGCGGCTGCGGATCAATATGGTCTGCCGCTTCCTGGCAGAGGCGAAGCCAGACGTGCTTTGCCTTCAAGAGATCAAATGCCGCAACGGCGAGTTTCCGGAGAAGGCGTTCAAGCAGGCGGGTTACAAGCACATGCACGTGGTTGGGCAAAAGGGCTGGCACGGCGTTGCGATCGTCTCGCGTGCGAAGCTGGAGCCAGTCGAAGCGCCGGCGATTTGCCCCAAGAAAGAAGCGCGCATCGCCGCGGCGAAGATCGACGGCATCGAAGTACACAACCTCTATGTGCCGGCAGGCGCCGATGTACCGGAGCTGACCAACCCGAAATTCGTGCATAAACTCAAAGTGCTCGATCGCATGAAGGCGCTCTACAAAAAGCGCAAAGGCGGCACGCCCACTGTGTTAGTCGGCGATCTCAACGTGGCGCCAGGCGAGCACGATGTTTGGAGCCACAGACAGCTCCTCAAAGTTGTGTCCCACACGCCCGGAGAAACCGATCGCTTGAACGCGGTGCGCGATCTCGGCGGCTTTGTCGATCTGGCGCGCCAGCACAAACCCGACCCGGAAAAGCTCTTCACTTGGTGGAGCTATCGCAGCCCCGATTGGACCAAGAACAACCGAGGCCGCCGCCTGGATCACATTTGGGCCACTTCCGAACTCGCGCTCCGGTCGCAAAGCGAAGCCTTCGCGATCCACATCGACTGCCGGTCATGGGAGCGTCCGAGCGATCACGTTCCCGTCGTTGCGGGCTTTCGACTCTAGGCCGCGACGCCTTTGATTGGTTTGCCATGCGGAAAATCGCGGGTCCGCCTGGCCCGGGCGCGTTTCTCCTGGTTCAGTCGCTGCTCACGACTTGCGGCGCACGCCTCGTCAAATGCCCGCAGCAAAGCACGTCTTAGCTTTTCTGTTTCCTCACCCTCACCCATGGCATCCACATCGTCGACCATGTCCGTCAACGCTTCTGCGAGCCAATCCAAAGAGTTCATTAGCCAGAGCTTTCCCTGCCCGACCACCGAGCGAATCATCTGAGGATACTTGATTGCTTCCCGTGCGGGCCAATCTTCGAAATCTTCGAAATCCCTGCATTAGCATTGATTACTCGCAAAGATGGGGGCATCGCTTTCTCTAAGCTCGAACTCCCTCCGCTCGGCGCGGCAACGTTCCCGCTTTCGGTGAAATCCATGCCTAGGCATCAATCCGGCCTGCGCCGCGTTTCGTCGGCGGACCTCGTTCGTAACCCGGCGCTTTGGCAGGAACGCGCGCTCGATGGTCCGGTGATCATCACTTATCACGGTCGCGACCGGCTTGTGCTCGGCCCCATAGAGGACGTGAAGAAGGCGTCTTCACAAGTGCAATCGCACTTGGCTCTCGAATATCGGCTGATCAAGGCCCACGTCGCCGAAGTCTACGCGGTCCTTGACCAGGATTTGCGCTTCGTGGAGGTGAACCGCAATACGTGCGAGTTTTTTCAACGCGCGGAAGGAGAGCTGATCGGCGCCAAACTCTCGAGCCTCTATCCTGAGTACAATTATTCGACTCTGTTGGCGCGCGTTCAACGTGTCCACGAAACCGGCGAAGCCGATCGCTTCGAGGCGGAATCCGTCACGCATCCTGGCCGTTATTTTGCCTTTACAATTTACCGGCATCCGTTGGGCGCAGCGATCTTGGCCGTCAACGTCACTGAGAAGCACATGCTCGCGCACCAACTTTCAATTCTCAGTGCACTCTCGCGTGCAGCAGAACAAATTCGCAAGGTCGCAAGCGTGAGGTTGGATTCTCACAGTCGGATTGTTCTGTGCGGCGGAGCATTCCACGATTGGACCGGTTTCACACCCGAAGATCTTTTGCACAACAACGTGACGTCAATTGTATGCACCGAACACCGGTCCGCAGTCGCCGACGATGTTGTCGCCGTGATGGAAACGCAGCGGGTCGTGCGCACTGACGCATGTTTTGTATCCAAGTCGGGCCAATCTATCGCAGTGCAGCTAGCCATGGCGCCTATCGTGGAAGAGTTTGATGTGACCGGTGTCGCGATTGTGGCGACAAAAGTTGATCTTCGCTGATCTCGGCATTGCCGAGCTCGGATGACACGTTCGCGCTGACACAGATGGACACATCTCATCTCTGTGTTCCTTGTCTCTCGTGGCAGCGGAGGGGTCACGCGCCCGAGAGTATGAAGCCACTCGCCATTCGTCGCGCCGCGCGTTGCGGCTTGTCGCCTGCTCCGTATGATCGGCGGCAAGACACGATCTGAACGAGGGACCTCATGCACACGACACGTCGCGCTGTCCTTGGCGCTAGCGCCGCCGGTTTGGCTTTCCTCGCCGGATGCGCCACGGGTGAGACCACCTCAGCGCCAGCACCCGCATCGCCACCAGACGCAAGTGCGCAGCTCAGCACTGCACTCGATCGCGTCGCGCTGCAAATCCTGCATGAACAACCCGAACGCTGCACCACACTGGGTCTGACCGAAGCTCGCGCTGGTGGTCGCTTCATCGACCGGCTCGGCGATTCCTCGAGGGAGGCGGCGCGCCGCTATCGCGGAATTTTGCAGAACACGCTGCTGGAGCTGCGCACCATCAACCGCGACGCACTGCCTGCGCGCGATAAGGTCACGCTCGACGTGGTGGCGACATCGTTCTCCAATTCCGTCGCCAGTTCGCAGTTCGAAGTTGGCGGCGGCGCGGGCGCGCCCTACATCGTCAGCCAGCTCACCGGCTCGTACCGTTCAACGCCGGATTTCCTCGATGCCCAGCATCCGTTGCGCAACAAGGATGAGGTCGACGCTTATTTCCCGCGCGTCACCGCCTTCGTCGGCCAGCTGGACCAAGAAACCGCGATCATCGGGCAAGACGCTTCTGCGGGCATCATCCCGCCCGACTTCTGCATCGATAAGACCCTCGTCCAGTTGCGTGTCGTCACCAGCGCCGCGCCGCGCGACAACGTTCTGGTGCAAACGCTGGTGCGTCGCCTACCGCAAACGCAAGGCCTGACCGACGCCGAGCGTACAGCCTACATCAGCCGCGCCGAAACCATGGTGCGGGACAACGTGTTGCCGGCGTATGGCCGCCAAGTCGATGCGTTGAACGCGATCCGCCCGCGCGCCACCCACGATGCGGGCATCGGGCATCTGCCGCATGGGTCGGACATGTACGTCTCTGCCCTGCGCTCGCGCACAACCACGGACATGTCGCCGGAAGACATCCACAACACTGGCGTTGAGCTCATCGCGCAGCTGCAGGGCGAGATGGATACGATCCTGCGCGCGCAAGGGATGCGACGAGGAACGGTGTCCCAGCGCATGAGCCAGCTCGCGCTCCGGCGAGACCAACTCTATCCGAACACCGACGGGGGCCGCGCGCAGATCCTTGCGGACCTCAATCAACGTACGCGCGACATCGTCGCGATGATGCCGCGCGCCTTCAACACGCTGGCACGCGCGCAACTCGAAATCCGCCGCGTCCCCGCGTATACGGAAGCGGGCGCGCCAGGCGGCTACTATCAGCGCGGCGCGCTCGATGGCTCGCGCCCAGGCGCCTATTACATCAATCTACGCGACACCTCGGAATGGCCGCGCTTCAAATTGCCGACGTTGAACTATCATGAGGGCGTGCCGGGCCATCACTGGCAGATCTCGATTCAGCAAGAGACCGGCACGCTGCCGTTCGTGCGCAGCGCCCTGCTCGGCTTCAGCGCCTTCAGCGAAGGCTGGGGCCTCTATGCCGAACAGCTCGCGGACGAGCTCGGTGTCTACGAGCACGATCCGCTGGGCCGCCTAGGCTACCTGCAGTCCGCGACATTCCGCGCCTCGCGCCTCGTCTGCGACACCGGGCTGCACGCCAAGGGTTGGTCGCGTGAACGAGCCATTCGCTCGATGCGCGAGGCGACCGGCGACAAGGAGACGTCGATCGCCACCGAGATTGAGCGCTATTGCGTCCAGCCGGGCCAAGCCTGCGCCTACATGATCGGGCGCCAGACCATCAATCGGCTGCGGCAAGACGCAACCACATCCATGGGCGTTCGTTTCGACCTCAAGCGTTACCACGACCTGCTGATGGCAACGGGCGCAGTGCCGCTCAACGTGTTGGAGGGCGTGGTCCACGACTGGGCAGCGCAGCCGGCCTAGGGACGTCTTAGGTGCATGCCTCGCCTGCGTGCGCGCTTGCTACCCCTAGCGGGCTGGCAGGCCTATGCTTATGGCAAGAGGGCAGCTGAGCCCGGCTCGACCCGGGACGCCTAAAGCAAGATGAACGCGCCCGCCGCCGCGCGGGTCCGGAGGATTCGAGTTGACCAAGATCGAAGGGCTGTCACCGGCCCCGACCAAGCATTCCCGTCTCATCGCCTGGGTCGAGAGCATCGCCGCCCTAACCAAGCCGGACCGCGTCCATTGGTGCGATGGGTCAGATGCCGAATGGGAGCAACTGACAAGCGATCTGGTCGCCGCCGGCACGCTCAAGGCGCTCGATCCGAAAAAGCGGCCGAACAGTTTCTATGCCGCGTCGGATCCGAAAGATGTGGCGCGCGTCGAGAGCCGAACCTTCATCTGCTCGGAAGATGCCGACGACGCGGGCCCCACCAACAATTGGGTCGTGCCGGCGGAGATGCGCACGAAGCTCAACGGCCTGTTCGACGGCTGCATGCGTGGGCGCACGATGTATGTGGTGCCGTTTTCAATGGGCCCGATCGGCTCACCGATTAGTGCGCTCGGCGTCGAAATTACCGATTCCGGATACGTCGCGGCGTCGATGCGCATCATGACGCGAATGGGCAAAGCGGCGCTCGATCAGCTTGGTGAAAACGGATTCTTCGTGCCGGCTGTTCACAGCGTCGGCGCCCCGCTCTCGCCAGGCCAGAAGGACGTCGCCTGGCCGTGCAACGACGAGAAGTGGATCGTCCATTTCCCGGAGACGCGCGAAATCTGGAGTTACGGCTCGGGTTATGGCGGCAACGCCCTTCTCGGCAAGAAGTGCTACGCGCTGCGCATCGCGTCAGTGATGGCGCGTGACGAGGGCTGGCTCGCTGAGCACATGCTCATCCTCAAGTTGACCAATCCTGAGGGCAAATCGAAATACGTCGCCGCCGCTTTCCCAAGTGCCTGCGGCAAGACCAACCTCGCCATGCTGCAGCCCACCATTCCGGGCTGGAAGGCCGAAACCATCGGCGATGACATCGCCTGGATGCGTTTCGGTGACGATGGCCGTCTCTATGCGATCAATCCGGAGGCTGGCTTCTTCGGCGTCGCGCCGGGCACAGGCCGCAAGACCAACAAGAGCGCGGTCGATACGCTGCACTCCAACACCGTCTTCACCAATGTCGCGCTCACGGAAGACGGCGACGTGTGGTGGGAAGGTCTGAGCGAGACCCCGCCTCCGGGCCTGACCGACTGGCAAGGCAATGCTTGGCTGCCGGATTCGAAATTCCCCGCCGCCCACCCGAACTCACGCTTCGCTGTGCCGGCGGGCCAATGCCCGGTGATCGCCCCGGAATGGGAAGATCCCAAGGGCGTGCCGATCGACGCCATCCTGTTTGGCGGCCGCCGCGCGTCGGCGGTGCCGTTGGTGACGGAAGCGTTCGACTGGCAACATGGCGTCTTCCTCGCCTCCAACGTAGCGAGCGAAGGCACCGCCGCCGCCGAGAACAAGGTCGGCGAATTGCGCCGCGATCCGTTCGCGATGCTGCCGTTCTGCGGCTATCACATGGGCGATTATTTCGCCCATTGGCTCAAGATCGGCGAGGTCGCCGACCAATCGAAGCTACCACGCATCTTCTTCGTGAACTGGTTCCGTAAGGATCAGAACGGCAAGTTCATCTGGCCGGGCTTTGGCGAAAACAGCCGCGTGCTGAAGTGGGTGTTCGATCGCACCGAGGGCAAGGGCCAAGCGCGCGACACCGCAATCGGGCGCGTGCCGACGCCCGAAGGGCTCGACCTCAGCGGGCTGACCATTGCGCCCGAAGCGCTCAACACGCTGCTCGGCGTCGACCTCGACGTGTGGGAAGAGGAAGCGGCGCTGATCCCCGCGCACTACGAGAAGTTCGGCGCGCGACTGCCGCAACGTTTGTGGGACGAGTACGCGGCGCTAGTGGCTCGGCTCGGCTCGGCGCAAGGCGGTGCTCTGCAAGCCGCTGCCGCGCGCGGTCCGCAAGGCGCGCGCACTACCGCACCAAACTAGGCTCTAGACCTGCAGCCGGTAGCCGCCGGTTTCAGTGATCAGCAGCTTTGGGCTTTGCACGTCCGGCTCGATCTTCTGGCGGAGCCGGTAGATGTGCGTCTCCAACGTGTGTGTGGTGACGTTGGAATTGTAGCCCCACACTTCGCGTAACAGCTCCTCGCGCCCAACTGGCTTTTCGCCTGAGCGATAAAGGTAGCGAAGGATCGCGGCCTCCTTGTCGGTGAGGCGCAGCTTCTTCTGCGCGGGATCAACGAGTAGCCGCATGGCCGGGCGAAATTCGTAAGGACCGATCCGATAGACTGCGTCCTCGCTCGCTTCGTGGCTGCGCAGATGCGCGCGGATCCGCGCCAGCAGCACCGAGAACTTGAAGGGCTTCAGAACGTAGTCGTTGGCGCCGGCGTCCAGGCCCCGGACTTGCTGCTCTTCCTCTTGGGCCGCACCCGTCAACATGATGATTGGGGCGCGAACCCCCAGCTCACGTAGCGCACTGCAAGCTTCGAAGCCGTCCATATCTGGCAAGCTGACATCGAGGACAATGGCGGCCGGCTTCATCCGCGCCGCGGCGGTAAAACCTTCGGCCGCCGAACTGGCAGCTTCCGCATGAAAGCCATCCTCCTGGGCGAATTGCTCGACCAACGCCTCGCGCAGATCGGCATCGTCGTCGATGATCAGGATGTCGAGTGCGCGGGTCATCTGCTTCGAGCCTAGCTTAATTTATCATCACGTCGCTTCACGTCTTTGCAACCACGAAGGCCAAGCTCTCAGGCGCGCGCCCCAAACAAAGCCGAACCGATGCGGACTTGGGTGGCGCCGAAACGGATGGCGGTCTCGAAGTCCTCGCTCATTCCCATGCTGAGGTGGGTCAATCCGTTGCGTCGGGCAATCTTAGCCAAGAGCGCGAAATGCATGGCAGGCTCCTCGTCTGCGGGCGGGATGCACATCAGACCCACGACCGGCAGCCCATACTCCGTGCGCGCCGCTCTTATGAAGGCGTCCGCCTCAGCAGGAATGACGCCCGCCTTCTGCGGCTCTTCCCCAGTGTTCACCTGCACGAGGATTTGAGGGCTGCGGCCCTGCTTTTGAATTTCATCGGCCAGAGCGGCGGCGAGCTTTGGACGATCGAGCGTATCGACAGCGTCGAAGAGCGCAACGGCGTCGGCGGCCTTGTTGCTTTGAAGCGGGCCGATGAGACGTAGTTCGAGGCCGGTTATGCGGCGTTGGCGCCATCGCACCTGCGCCTCTTGTACTCGATTTTCACCAAACACGCGCTGCCCCGCCGCGAGCATCGCATCGACGCGATCGTCCGGCTGCAGCTTAGAAACCGCCACCAGCGTCACATCGTCAGCGACGCGGCCAGCCGCTTGAGCTGCGGCGGCGATCCGCGCGAGAATGGCGGCGCGTTCATTGGCTGGAGTATCCATGAGCATTCAGGCTCTAGCCGCGCTGGCGCGGCGGCTCAACCGCGAGGCTGGTGCGCCGCCAATACCCGCCCTTTATTTCTTCACGGACCCCGAGCGGATCCCCGATCCGATCGCAATCGCGCGAACACTGCCCCCCGAGACCGCTGTCGTTTATCGACATTTCGGGGCGCCAGAGCGGTCGCAAACGGCGCGCAAATTGGCGGCTGCCTGTGCTGCGCGGCGGTTGGTGCTTCTGATCGCCGCGGACCCCGATCTCGCGCTGTGCGTTGGCGCTGCCGGCGTTCATTGGCCTGAGCACACCCTGCCCGCGCTGCGTGACGCGCGCTTTCGGTTGGTGACGGCGTCGGCGCATTCGCGCGCCGCTGTTGCGCGCGTCGAAAGATTTGGTGCGGACGCATGCATTTTGGGCCCGGTGTTTGGAACGCGAAGCGCCAGCAACAACGCACCGCTTGGTGTCTTTCGCGCCAGCCAGCTTGCGCGAGCTTCAACGATTCCGGTGATCGCGCTTGGGGGCGTGGCGCTTAGAAACGCACGCAAACTCAGTGGACGCGGCTTTGCCGGCGTCGCCGCTGTCGATGCTTTTCTTTGACTAGAAGCGGAACGCGGATTCGACGCGAACGTCGGCGCGCGGCTCACCAGGGGTTCCAACCAATGTATTCTGACGCGGCGTCTCGACGTTTACAGCGCCTCCCAACCGCAGGCTGGGCGTAAATTGGTAATAGGCGCCAACCGACGTTTGATCGCCGTGGCTAGTATCGAGGCGTTCGGTGCGCTGCGCTTCGCGCACGTCCACCGTCACGCCCCAATGCTGGTTAAGGCTCCAACTCGGCGAGATCAGGCGGTCGTTATCACGGTCCGAGACGATGCTTTCGGTTGCGCCAGAAGACGTGGTAAACCGGAGGTACCAGGGTACCGCAGACTGAATCGCCTGCTGTTCGGTAACAGGGTTGGTCGCAGCGGGTATCGGGGCGGTGGCGGGGCGTTGCTGCGCATGCGCGACGCCAGCTGTCGCCAGGACAGCCCCCGCCACCAGCCATGCAGACGCCTTAAACACGAGCCCAAACCCCTTCCGCTGGGAAACCTGTAACGGCCGACTATAGCCGAATCGTGAAGGCTCCGCAGTGAACAATAGGCCACACCCCTCACGAATATTTCGTCAAAAAAGGGGCCTCCGGCTCCGAAATCAGCCCCGGTGGGCCCTCGCCACAACATAGCCAGCTTCGCAGTCCAGCCCCTGGCCCGGGCCAAACCTCATGATATATGGGCGGGCCGCGCCGCGCAGGGGATGTCGCGGCAGCGACAAGGCGGAGGAAATTAATGACGCAGGCTGGGCGCACGCTCTCGAAGGCCGCACTGTGCTTTATAGCGGCGGCGGCCCTTTCCGCCTGCTCAATGTTCCATTCCGATTCAAACCGCCAGGCGGGTGAATCCCGGATTGAGCACGATTCCGGCGGCGGCGCTCCGCTTCTCGGCGGCGGCGGTGGCGGTCGCAATGCCCGCGGTGGCATCGGCGTAAATTCATTCCTGTGGCGGGCTTCGCTCGACACGCTGTCGTTCATGCCTCTGGCGTCGGCAGATCCCTTCGGCGGCGTCATTATCACCGATTGGTACGCTGACCCGACAACGCCGACCGAACGCTTCAAGGCGACAGTCTATATTCTCGACACGCACCTGCGCGCCGATGCGCTCAACGTTTCGATCTTCCGGCAGACGCAAGTGAACGGCGCGTGGCAAGACGCCACCGTCGATCCGCAAACCGAGATTCAGATCGAAAACGCGATTCTTACGCGCGCGCGTCAGCTTCGTCTGAGCAACGTACGCAACTAGACACCAAGGGCGTTTGCCTGCACCAAACGCCCACCAAACGGGCGTGAAGGGCAAATGTCTCGGTACAATCATCGCGAAGTCGAGCCGAAGTGGCGTGCGCGCTGGGCGGAAGCGGGCATCGATCGTGCGCTTGCGCCCGATAAGGCGAAGGACAAGCCCAAAGCTTACGTCTTGGAGATGTTCCCCTACCCTTCGGGGCGCATCCATGTGGGGCATTCGCGCAACTACACGATGGGCGATGTCATCGCCCGTTTCCGGCGCGCCAACGGCTACAACGTGCTGCACCCAATGGGCTGGGATGCGTTCGGTTTGCCCGCGGAAAACGCGGCGATGGAGCGCGGCGTGCATCCCGGCGAATGGACGCGCGCCAACATCGCGGCGATGCGCGAGCAATTGAAGTCGTTGGGCTTGGCGATCGACTGGTCGCGCGAATTCGCCACCTGCGATGTCGAATACTACAAGCACCAGCAGGCGATCTTCCTGGCGTTCTGGAAGCAAGGTCTCGTCTATCGCAAGAAGCAGAAAGTGAATTGGGACCCGGTCGACAACACGGTGCTCGCTAACGAACAGGTCGTCGACGGCAAGGGTTGGCGCTCGGGCGCGCCGGTCGAAACGCGCGAGCTTGAGCAATGGATATTCAAGGTGACGGCGTACGCGGATGATTTGCTCGACGCGATCGGCGGCTTGGACAAGTGGCCCGACAAAGTGCGGCTGATGCAATCGAACTGGATCGGCAAGAGCCAGGGCGCGAAAATCTGGTGGGAACTGGCGCATGTACCGGATGAGCTGAAGGCTGGCGCGCCGGCAACCGGCCAAAGCCACGCGCGCGATCCGATCGAAGTGTTCACGACGCGGCCGGATACGTTGTTCGGCGCGAGCTTCCTGGCGTTGGCGCCAGATCATCCGCTGACCAAAACGGTTGCGGAATTCCGGCCCGATGTAGCGGCGTTCATCGCCAAAGCTGGCCAATTGGGCACTAGCGAAGCCGACATCGAGAAGGCCGAGAAGTTCGGAATCGATCTCGGCATCCGCGTGAAACATCCGTTCGACGAGAGCTGGGAGTTGCCGGTTTGGGCGGCGAATTTCGTGCTTTCCACCTACGGTTCCGGCGCCATTTTCGGCTCGCCGGCCGGCGATCAGCGCGACCTGGATTTCGCCAACAAATACAACCTCCCCTTCAAGCCGGTGGTGCTGCCGGCCGGCGCGGACGCGGCCACGCACACGATCACCACGGAGGCGTTCACTGAAGATGGCGTGATCTACAATTCCGGTTTCCTCGATGGATTGCCGACGCAACAAGCGATCGCCCGCGCCATCGAAGAGCTCGTGAAGTTGAAGCGCGGCGAAGCGACGACACAATATCGGCTGCGCGATTGGGGTGTTTCACGGCAACGCTATTGGGGCTGCCCTATTCCGGCGATCCATTGCGCCAAGTGTGGCGTCGTGCCGGTTGCAGAAAAGGATTTGCCGATCGCGCTGCCGGATGATGTGAAGTTCGACAAGCCGGGTAATCCTCTGGCGCATCATCCAACTTGGAAACACACGCCCTGCCCGCAATGCGGCGGCCAGGCGGAGCGCGAAACCGATACGCTGGACACCTTCGTGGATTCGAGTTGGTACTTCCTGCGCTTTACCGATCCGCAAGATGCTTCGAAGCCGTTCGACAAGCAGATGGCATCATACTGGATGCCGGTGAATCAGTACGTGGGCGGCATCGAGCACGCCGTGTTGCATTTGCTCTATTCGCGCTTCTTCTGCCGCGGGTTGCGTGATTGCGGCATGCTGGATTTGCCCAGCGGCGAGCCGTTCGCCAGTCTGTTCACGCAGGGCATGGTGGTGCATGAGACGTACAAGTCGGCATCGGGCCAATGGCTGCTGCCGGAAGAAACGGACGTGCGCGACGGGGTGCGCGTCGATCTGGCGACCAGCAAACCCGTGCAAACTGGCGACATCGAGAAGATGTCCAAGTCTAAGAAGAACGTTGTCGATCTCGACGCCTTCATTCAGGATTTCGGCGCCGATGTTGCGCGCTGGTTCGTTCTTTCGGACTCCCCACCCGAACGCGACGTCGAATGGACCGCCTCAGGCGTCAAAGGGGCGTGGGGGTTTGTGCAGCGCGTATGGACGCTGGTTGAAGCGCATCCGCAACCAGCGCCGAAGACTGATGCAACGGCGCCCGCGATGGAGTCCGACGCTCACGCGCTCCGCCAACTCGCGCATCGAGCCATTCAAAGCGTCACCGACGACATCGAGACCTTCCGCTTCAATGTCGCGGTCGCACGCTCTTACGAACTGGTCAACGCTATCGCCAAACTGAAAGGCGCCGATGCGGGCAGCGTGTTCGCGCGCGGCGAGGCGCTGCGCATCCTTGCGCAGCTGATCTCCCCTTTCATGCCGCATTTGGCTGAGGAGAGCTGGGAGCGGCTGGGGATGACCGGTTTCGTCGCCACCGCCCCGTGGCCTAAGGCTGATCCCGCGCTGGCAGCGCGCAACACCGTGACGCTGCCGATCCAGGTGAATGGCAAGAAGCGCGGCGAGATTGAAGCCTCGAAGGGCGCGGCAGAGGCTGAGGTCCGCGAGGCGGCCTTGGCGCATCCGGACGTACGGCGCTTCCTGGAAGGCCAGACTGTCCGCAAAGTCATTGTGGTGACCGACCGGATTGTGAACATCGTGGCGGCTTGAGCCCAGAACAGACGAAGCGATTTTGCGCTTGGACAGCCGGCGGCTAGAGTAGCGGCGGGAGTTTCTTCGATGCGGGTTCTGATCGTTTCCCTCGCCCTCCTCCTGGGCGCCTGTGGGTTTTCGCCAATGTACGCCCCAGCAGGGGGCGGCCAGGCGATTGGCCCGATACACGTCTCTGAGATCGATGGCCGCTCAGGTCACGTGCTCAAGACCAGCCTCGACCGCATCCTTGGGGTCGAAAACAACGGCGCCGAACCAGCAAACCTCGAAATAACGTTGCAGGAAGTAGTGACGCCGCTCGGCATCCGTCGCGACGAATCCGCAACCCGCGCCGAATTGCGCTTGACCGCCAACTACATCCTGACACCGCCCCGTAACGGCGAGATCATGCGCGGCTCGGTGGTGACAGTGGTGAACTACGACATCCCGACCGCCGCCTACGGCGAAATCACCGCGCAGGACGACGCCCGCGAACGCGCCGCCGAAACCATGGCCGAGCGCTTCCGCGCCGAACTGGCGCTGCGCATGGCGCAAGCGCGCGAAGCCGCCGCGCACGGGCGCTAAGCTTGGTGAAGATTTCCGGCGCGCAGGTTCGGCGCTTTCTCGACGCGCCGGACAAGGCAACGCGCGCCGTGTTGCTCTACGGACCGAACGAAAGCTTCGTGCATGAAGCGGCGCAACGGCTGACGCAATGGGCGCTCGGCAAGTCCGACGATCCCTACGCCATCACCAAACTCGGCGAAGACGACATCCGTAAGGACGCGGCCCGCCTCGGCGACGCGCTTGCCGCGCAATCGCTGCTCGGCGGACCAACCGTGGTTTGGGCGCGCGTCTCGGGGAAGAGCGCGGATGACTCGATCGCAGAATCGCTGGACGCTATTGAGAGCGGTGAGCCGAATGGTTTTCTGGTGGTCGAAGCGGGCGATCTCACCTCGTCGTCCGCTCTGGTGAAAGCCTTCACGGGCGCCAAAAGGGCCGCCGTCATTGCATTTTATGAAGAAACCGAAGCCGAGCGCACGCAGTTCGCGAAGGCTTTGGCGAAGGACCTAGGACTTGAGTTCGAGCGCGGCGCCGAAGAGGATTTCCTTGCAGCACTGCCAAACGATCGCGGCTTGGCGCGGCAGGAGATCGAGAAGGTCGCGCTCTACGCAAACGGGCTGGGGCGCAAGCTGACCAGCGACGATCTCGGCCAGCTCCTGGCTGACGAAAGCGAAAGCGCCCTCGATGCTGCGAGCACCGCCGCAGCGGAGGGCAAGGCCAACGAAGCGGTCGAGGCGCTCGCGCGTATTGATGCGCTGTCCGGCATCTCCGCGCTGCGCGCCCTCCTCCGCCGCATGCAGCAATTGCGGGATGCGCGCGCCATGATCGACGAAGGCGCCAGCCCAACTGATGCGGTCGCAAAACTGCGCCCGCCGGTGTTTTGGAAAGATCGCGACGCGGTCGCCGCGCAAGCGCGGATGTGGAACGCCAAAAAACTCAGCGCGGCGTTCGAAGTGCTGTGGTCGGCGGAATTGCGCAGCAAAGTGGCTGGTGCGCCGCAAGCGCTCATCGCGGCGGACGCCTATCGCGGCGTCGCGAAACTGGTAGCCGGCTAGCGGCCGATTTGTTTGGGATCGTAGAAGAACGTCTCAGACCAGATCTTGCCGTCGCGCCAAGTTTGCCACGCCAGTTCTTCCATGCTGCGCGGCTCAGCGCCCTCCTCGCGCGGAATGAAGGTAAAGCGCCATCGGATGACAACGCGGTCGCCGTCGATGACGGGCGGCGCCAACAATTCGGTCTCTACACGCTTTGTGCGAGCCAAAGCCTTGGCCTCGTGCGCCATCAGGTTGGCGCGCCCGACACGGGGCTCGGATTGATTCTCCTGCATCGAGGCATGCTCCGCGTACCAGTCGCGGATCGCGCCCACGTGGTCGCCGGTGACCACCTGCGCGACGAAGGCGTTCACTACTTCACGGCTCGGCATTCGGGGGCCCCTCTTCGCCCCTAAATAGACGCCAGCGCCTAGAAAGGCGAAAGCGACCCTGGGCGGCAGGGTCGCTTTCTGGTTAGCGGTGAGCGCCATGGGCGGGGGGGATTTAACGGCGCTCAAGAAGGAAACGGTTGCGCCCCAGGTTTGTTCCGCATCCTTCAAGATTTTTCGCGCGCCGCCGGCGCGTGGTAAAGTTCCCGGGTGGCCGTCTTCCCCCGCTCAGAGCCTGTTCGAAGCGCTTCCTGGCGCCTGGGTGCTACACCGCGAGATCGAGGACGCGCGCCTCGGCGCGGGCGCCTTCGTTGGCCGCGCCAGCTTCGCGCCCCAGGCAGACGGCCGCCTGCTTTACGAGGAACACGGTGAACTCCAGCTCGGCGCGCGGCGCGGGCCAGCTTGGCGGCGGTGGATCTATGCGCTCGAAGGCGACGCCTTGGCTGTCCGCTATCCCGACACGCTCGACGAGCTGCACCTCTTTCGGTTCGGTGACGGCCGGTCCGCACAGCACAGACATTTCTGCGGCGCCGATTGCTATCAGGCGGATTTGTCGAGGGGCGCGGACGACTCTTTCTCGCTGCTCTACGCGGTAAGCGGCCCCGCCAAGGATTATCGCTTGCGCACCGTGCTAACGCGCGTTTGAGCGCGAGGGGCCCGCCCCTCATTGGTTTTTGGTTGCGCCCGTTTGCTTAGGCAGGCTCTCTTGGCCTCCATGACAAGTACAGTGCTCGGCGCATCGGACCGCACCTTCTTTGGCGAGCCGCGCGGTCTCGCTTTCCTCAGCTTCACGGAAGCTTGGGAGCGCTTCTCCTTCTACGGCATGGGCGCGCTCATGGTGCTCTACATGACCCAGCAATTGCTGCTGACAGGCCACGTCGAGAACATCGTCGGCTACGCCAGTCTTCGCACCGCTCTTGAGAGTGTGTTCGGACCGATGTCGACCTTGGCGTTGGCATCGCAGATCAAGGGCCTCTACTCAGGTTTGATCTATTTCACGCCGGTGTTTGGCGGTTGGATCGCCGACCGCTTCTTGGGTCGTCGGACGGCCGTGGTGGTGGGCGCGGCGATGATGAGCGCGGGCCATCTGGCAATGGCGTTCGACCAGTCCTTTCTGTTTGCATTGCTCTTGCTGATCAGCGGCTGCGGGCTGCTGAAGGGCAACATCTCCACGCAAGTCGGCGAGCTCTATCGAGAAGACGATGATGCCGGTCGCACGCGCGGCTTTGCTATCTTTTCGATGGCGATCAATGTCGGCGCCTTCGTCGGACCCCTGCTCTGCGGCTTGCTGGCGCAGCTCTACGGTTGGCATGCGGGCTTCGGCTTAGCCGCCGCCCTGATGCTGATGGGGCTTTTCACCTATCTCGCCGGACTAAAGTACGTCGTCGATAAACCGCGCCAAGGGGCCATCGCGACGGCTGGGACCGAGGGATCGCGGCGTGACTGGCGCATAGTGCTGGCGATTGGCGTCGTCGCCTTCATCACCATTTTTCAGAGCATCGGCTTTTATCAGAACACCATTATCGGCCTCGTTTGGATTGATCGATCCGTCGATCTCGACCTTCTTGGCTTTCACATTCCCGTAGCGTGGTTCGGCTCGATCGATGCGCTCGCGAGTATCGTTGGCGTGCCGTTCCTGATCACGTTGTGGCGGTGGCAGGACAAGAATGGCGGCGCGCCCGACGATCTCGCCAAGATTGGCATCGGCGCCTGGATAACCGTTGCCGCCAATGCGCTGCTCGCGGTCGCGGCAGCTACGATGTCACGCGTGCCGGCGATCTTTCCGCTCGTTTACAACGTCCTGCTCGGTATCGGCTTCTTGTACTATTGGCCGATACTCTTGGCTTTGGTTTCCCGCACCGCGCCGAGTAGCGTGAAGGCCACGCTGATGGGCGCGGTGTTCCTGTCGCTGTTCGTCGCCAATTTCATCATCGGCTACATCGGCAGCTTCTACGAACGCATGACGCCTGCCGCCTTCTGGGGGATGGAGGCAAGCATCTCCGCCATCGGCGGCGTCTTAGCGTTTGTGCTGGCGCGACCTTCACGTCGCCCTGCCCGTTCTTGTCGGTGATAGTTACTTCGAGACCGAGGGCGTTCGACAAACTCTGCTCAAGCGCGCGCGTGTCGGCTGACTTGGTCTCCATCGCAGCCGCACCAACACGCGGCCCGTGCTTTTCGTCTTTGGCTAGCTGCGCGATGCGCTCGACTTCGCGAACGTTCAGCCCTTCGCTGATGGCGCGTTGGGCCAGGCCGCGCGGATCCGGCGCCGTGAGAATGGCGCGCGCGTGACCTGAACTCAGGCGCCCATCGCGCACCATTTCCTGCAGGTCTTCTGGCAGCTTCAGCAGGCGCAGCATGTTGGCGATGTGCGGGCGCGACTTGCCGACGGCTTCGGCGATGTCTTCCTGCGTGCGGCCAAAGCGATCGATCAGCGCTTGGAAGCCCTGCGCTTCTTCGATCGGGTTCAAGTCCATGCGCTGGACGTTTTCGACGATGGCGATCTCAAGAACTTCGAGTTCGTTGAGTTCACGCACCACCGCTGGAATCGTGTGCAAGCCAGCGCGTTGCGCGGCGCGCCAGCGGCGTTCGCCGGCGACGATCTCGAACTTTCCGCCAGGAATTGGGCGCACCAGGATCGGCTGCAGCACACCATGCGAACGGATCGACGTCGCGAGATCGTTGAGCTCACTTTCGTCGAAGTGCTTACGCGGTTGGCTCGGATTGCGCTGCACCAAGTCTATCGGAACCGAGCGATGAGCTGCTTCACCTGCCGCACTTGGCGGCTTTGCAGCAGCTGTCGGCTGCTGCGCCTGCGTTTGCTGCAAAGGCGCGCTGGTGGTGGGCAGCTCGAACACGTTGCGCGGCGGCTCGATCGGCGCGCGTTGTTGCGGCGCCGGTTGTTGCGGCTGCGTGTTGAAGGCGGGCGCGTTGGCCGGCGGCGTCTCGGTGCGCACCGGTTCGCCGAGCAGAGCAGAGAGCCCGCGTCCCAATCCACGCTTTGCGAAATCGCTCATGCCCTCAGTCTCCTCCCGACCCCGATTCGGCTTCGTGCTTAAGTTTTCGTCGGCAAAGGTTGCCGAGCCTCTAACAAATTTGCCTAGCGGCTCACGCCGCCTTCAGCGCTTGCTCGCGTTCGATCAGTTCTTTGGCAAGCTGGATGTACGCTTTGCTGCCAGCGGCGTTCTGATCGTAGATGATCGCGGGCAGGCCGTGCGACGGCGCTTCACTGATGCGCACGTTGCGCGGGATCACCGTCTCATAGACTTTGTCCGGGAAGTGCGCCCTCACCTCTTGCGCGACTTGGTCTGAGAGCGTGGTGCGCTTGTCATACATGGTGAGCACGACACCTTGAATGTCGAGCGTCGGATTCAAATTCACCTTCACCGCGTTGATGGTCGCGATCAACTGCGCGAGACCTTCAAGCGCGAAGTATTCGGTCTGCAGCGGCACCAGCACGCCATCAGCGGCGGTGAGCGCATTCACTGTCAGGATGTTGAGCGATGGCGGACAATCGATCAGCACGTAGTCGATGCTGAGCGAGCTTTCCGTGTTGAACTTTTCGATCGCGTTTCGCAGGAAAAACTGCGGTTTCAGCTCACCCATCAATTCGCCTTCAACGCCGCTCAGTCGTGCATCGCCCGGCGTAATGAAGAGGTTTGGCACCTTCGTCGGCATCACGGCCTTCGAAAGCGGATGCTGCGCAACCAGCACATCGTAACTCGTGACATTGCGATCTTCGGGATGGATATCGATGCCGGTCGAGGCATTGCCTTGTGGGTCGGTGTCGAAGATGAGGACCCGCGAACCCATCGCCGCGAGCGCCGTGCCGAGATTGATCGCGGTGGTGGTTTTGCCCACCCCGCCCTTTTGATTGGCGATCGCCAGCGTGCGCATGTCCCCGTTCTCCTTTGCCTGGCGCGAGCAACAAAAGTGGACACCGGTTTTGTGTCCGCGAGCGCCACACCAATTAAGAGAATCTGAGGCTCACGGGACGCGTGTTACACGAACAATGCGGCCGCGCGGATCGCTCAGGCTCTCCAGCACGTCTGCCCTAAACCTGGACCCTAACGCCCCACCAAGGACGTCGTTCGCGGCGGCCAGCTCGGCGTCGAGATCCGCGCCTTTATGAAAGAGCCCGATCGCGCCGCGATCAAGAATCGGCTTCGCATAGGGTATGAGTCGGTTCAAGGGAGCCAGCGCACGGGCGGTCACCACATCATATGGCCCATCGCCGGCGCCGAAATCCTCAATCCGTTGATTGAAGACCCTGACCGGCAACCCGGCAACCTCGGCTACCGCACGCAGGAAAGCCGCCTTTTTTCCCGTGGATTCCACGAGATGGACGGAAGTGCCCGGCTCGTTGGCCACAAAGGCAGCCACCACCAACCCCGGAAACCCTGCGCCGGAGCCGAGATCAACCCACCGCTTGGCCTGGGGCGCCAGGGCCACAAGCTGGGCGGAATCGAAGGCGTGGCGCCGCCAAAAGGTGTCCAGCTCCTTTGGCCCGACCAGGTTCATCCGGCCGGACCAGTCCTCCAGGGCCCGGCGGTGGGCTTCCAGCCGCTCGATTGTTTCACGGGGAACGTGAAGCCCGAGGTCCCGGGCGAATTCCTCCGGCCCGTAGCTCATTGCCGGCCCCCACATTCGTCATTGCGGACGCGCGGAACGCGATCCGGAGCCCAGGGGCAAACGCACGGCACCTTGTCACCCCCTGGGTTCCGGGTTCGGCCTTCGGTCGCCCCGGAATGACGAAGAGAGTGCGTCATGATTGATCGAGGCCATGCAACTTCAGGAACGACAACCGATCCCAGTAGCCGCGCTGGAAGGCAATCTTGCCGCCCATGACCTGGAAGAACCCGCAGCCCCGCAGCCCCTTCGGATCGCGCCATTCGAGGATCGCCCAGCCACCATCCTCGAACAGATTCTCCGGAATGCAGACCATCTCGGCCGCACCGAATTCACGCTCAAACATCGCTTGAATAGCGGGTTTTCCGATCACCGGCTCGTTCGCGACCTGGTGGTTAATAGCGTCGTCCAAATACATGGCGCCGAGCGCTGCGGCGTCGCTGCGGTTGAACGCCGCCACCCATGCTTCGACGACCTGGCGCGGGCTCACGGGTGCGGCCCTGCTCCGCCGTACTGGGCGGCGAGATGGCGTGCGATGGCCTTGGGGTCGGTGAGGAATGCCGTAGCGCCGTGCATCTGCGCGTCGGGCGGCGCCCTGCTGACATCGGCCAACACCAGCGCCGGCAGCGATTGGTTCTCCTCCCCGATCGCCGCGATCACCTCGCGGCGGGGCCTC
>JACQAC010000174.1 GCA_016195245.1 Pseudomonadota bacterium | reverse complement strand
GTTCGAATGCAGCGCCCCGTGCGCCGCATCGTGCATCAAGATCGCCAGCCCCAATTGCCGTGCGCCGATGATCATCACGGCGAGTACATAAGTCAGCGGATTGGGCCACACGACGAACATCGCCGCCGCCGCGACGATCAGCGCCCAAGCGCCCGCCACGCACACAAGCCCCAACCAAGACGAGCGCCGAGACAAAGGCGCCCATTCCTCGGCGGAGAACACGTCCTTCGGATCGATGCGGGCAACCGCTGGCATGGGCTCATCATAGCACGGCGGCCGAAACTGATCACGATCAAAGCGCCATGGCGGCAACGGGCGATGATGCGCCCCAAATGGAGGATGGTCATGAAACTCAATGAAGGCGCGTTGGATCGGATTCTGCGCGTTGTCGTAGGGGCGGGGCTGTTGTCGCTCGTGTTCGTCGGCCCGCATACGCCGTGGGGCTATGTCGGCATCGTCCCACTGGCGACCGGCCTGATCGGCTTCTGCCCGCTCTACACGGTGCTGGGCGTCAGCACTTGCGGCGTGCGTAAGCCAAGCTAGCGCGCCAACGGCAGAGCGCGCTTCAGCGCGCCCTCGCCTGTCGGCGTAAACTCCACCACGCGGCTCTGCCGCCGCCGTCGGGTCCAGCCGCTGTGATTTTCGAGGTGTGGTTGGCCGATGCGAAGGCGTATCTCGACATCGCCGCCAGTTTGCGCCCATTGCTTGATGGCCTCGACGGCTTCATCTCCGTCGAACGCTTCGAAAGCCTGAGCGAGCCGGGCAAGTACGTCTCGCTCTCATTCTGGCGTGACGAAGCCTCCGTCGCACACTGGCGCAACACCAACGAACACCGAGCCGCGCAGCTCGCCGGGCGAGAAGGGGTGTTGCGGGACTATCGCCTGCGCATCGCAGATGTCGCGCGCGACTACGGCATGGACGACCGTATCCAAACGCCAAACGATTCAAAGCAAGCCAACGGCTAACGTTTCGCTTTGGTCTTCTTTGTTTTTTTGGCCGCCTTCTTCGCCGCGGCCTTTTTCACCGGTGAACGCTCCGGCGTCAGCGTGTCGGCGATGCGCCACAGGTGCCATGCAGCAACGCTACGATGCGGCGCCCAGCGTTCGCCGTAGGCGGCGAGCTCTTTAGGCGTGAAGCTGCGGCGGTACAATTTTTCCGCACCCTTGCGCACGCCGAGGTCGTCAACTGGCAGCACATCGGGCCGCCCCAGCGTGAACATCAGATACATCTCGACTGTCCAGCGTCCGACGCCGCGCGCCGCCGTCAGCCGTTCGATGATCTCGTCATCGCTCAATTTGTGCAGCGCTTTCGCCTCTGGGATTACGCCGTCGATGCGCTTCTGCGAAATGTCGCGGATGGCGGCGATCTTCTGACGCGATAAGCCAACGCCGCGCAGCTTCACATCATCCGCCGCCAAAATGTCCTCGGGATCTGGATGAGCCTTGCCGTCGAACAGCGCCAACAAGCGCCCATGAATCGTGGAAGCCGCTTTCCCCGAGAGCTGCTGAAACGTCACCGCCCGCACCAGCGCGCGATAAGGATCGCTCGTGCGCTCGAACTTCGTCGGGTAGGGCTCGTGGTTTGGCACCACGGCCGCGAAGCGCTTGCACAAGCGTGCGAGGTGCTGCTCGGCTTCACCCACCGTGCGCTCCCAATTCTGGCCGCAGCAATTCCGCCAACGGCTTCAGCGCCATTGCTGCGACAATCGCCAAGCCGATCCAGCCATTCATCTTGAACGCAGCCAGTGCGGTTGCGCCATTACGCTCATCGATGGAGCGTATCATCGGGCGGATCATCAACACGCCGACCGCGCCGATGAACAGAAACGTCGGCCAGCTGGCGCCGGCCAGCACGGCAGCGCTCATCCAACCGCTCAGCGCCAGTACGTAGAAGAGGCTGGTGAACAAGCGCCAACGCTTGCCGAACAAACGCGCCGTCGATCTGACGCCGATCAGTGCGTCGTCCTCGCGATCCTGAAGTGCGTAGATGGTGTCGTAGCCGATGGTCCAAGCGATGCAGCCCACATAGAGCGCCAGCGATTCCAGTGGCAGCGACCAAAAATGCGCGGTCGTGGCAGCGCCGCCCACGAGCGCGCCCCACGAAAACACCAACCCCAGCCACGCCTGCGGCCACCACGTGATGCGCTTCATCAAAGGATAGAGCGCTACCAGCGGCAGCGCGCCCAGCGCCACGATCTGCGCGAAGCGCGGAAATACCGAGAGCGCCACCAGTCCGATCAAGCATTGCACCAGCAACCACGCCCACGCTGCCCTTAGCGACACCGCGCCGGATACCAGTGGCCGCAGCCGCGTGCGCTCGACCTTCGCATCGATGTCGCGGTCCAGAATGTCGTTATAGGTGCAGCCCGCGCCGCGCATCGCGATCGCGCCCAGCAAAAACGCCGCCGCATACGTCAGATCAATTGGCTGCAATCCGCCCCAGGTCCGCGCCACCGCGAGCCCCATCCAGCAGGGCAGCAGCAACAACTGCCAGCCAATCGGCCGATCCAAGCGCGAGAGCTGCGCGAACGGCTTCCACGCCGCCGGTAACCGGTCGGTCCAGTGTTGCGTAAGCGCATCGGCGGGTTTGGAATTTGCCACGTCAGACAGATGCTGCGACGTTTGACTTTACGCAAGACGTGAAGAGGCGTACCAGCGCCGTCCTCGAATTGGAGCAACGGACTCATGGCTTTCACCACGTCATAATTCACGGCGCCGCGAACGGACGTCGTTGAGCCGAGGCAAACGAATGCGCTGCTTCCGCTCCAAATCCCCAAACTGATTGGGGTCTCCGTGTCGCCGAGCCGTGTTGGTGGTCAGTCCCTGATCTTTTTGGTCAAGTCCGCTTCCAACTTCTCGTTCCCATTTCTGTTGTCAACGCAACGGCGCCCGCGCGCCCACGCAAGTTTTGGTGCTTTCCCCCATGAGCGATACGTCGAGCGATGCTCAGGATTTTGACGACAATGACGACACCCGGCCGTTGAAGGCGTCTGTGCGTGAAATCATTAGCTATGTCGTCGCGCGCTGGATGTCCCAGCCGCATTATCTGTTTGCGTTTATCGCGCTCTATCTGATCGCGGTGAGCTGCGATCTGGCGCTGCCGGTGGTGTCCGGCGGCATGGTGCAGGCTTTGACGTCCGGCCCCAGCGTCGCGCGCGCCGCAGTCTGGTCCAATTATTACGCCTTCGCGGCGGTGGCGTTCGGTTTCTATTTCTTCCGCAACACCTCGGTGCGATTCTGGATTCCGCTCGCCGCGCGCAACATGCGCAACATCGTCGATGACGGCTTCAAGGACGTGCAGCGCTTCAGTTCGGATTGGCACGCCGACAATTTCGCCGGCGCGACGGTGCGCCGCGTGTCGCGCGCCATGGCCGCTTACGACACCATCTCGGACACCATCGTGTGGTCGATCCTGCCCGCGAGCATCGTGCTCTCGGGCATCACCATCATGACGGCGTTGCGATGGCCGGCGATCGGCGCGTTCGTCGGCGCGTCGATCCTCATCCTGCTGCTCATCAATTGGTGGACTTGGGTCTTCTATCTGAAGAAGGACTTTTCGGTCACCAACGTGGCGGACACGCGTATCGGCGCGGCATTGGCTGACGCCGTGAGCGCCAACGCCAGCGTCAAATCGTTCGGCGCGGAAGCCCGCGAAGAGAAGCGCTTGTTCG